>QYQE01000084.1 GCA_007280335.1 Nitrosopumilales archaeon
CTTATGGATAAAAAAATTAGGATAATAGGAATTATTGCAGCAATTGCAGCTTCCATTATAATTTTAACATCCCCATCTAATTCTGTTGTAATACCAAAACCAACTGTTAGCTCAATTGGAACAGAAGCTGTACAAGTTATTGCGACAAACTTGCAAAAACCTTGGTCTTTAGATTTCACAAATGACAAAATTTTCTTTACCGAAAAGATAGGTCGAATCAGAGTCATAGATGGAGGTATTTTAGTAGCAGAGCCAGTTGCAGACTTGAAAGTAGCTGATGTTATTGATGGTGGCTTACTTGGACTTGCACTAGATCCAAATTTTGTAAAAAATCATTTCCTCTATGTATTTTACACATATCAAGAAGGGGATAAGCTTTGGAACAAAGTTCTCAGGATAACTGAACTAAATAACAAGATCTCTGACGCTCAGGTTATTTTGGATAAAATTCCTGGCGCTGAATTTGATGATGGAGGAGTTATAAAATTTGGCCCTGATAAAAAATTGTACATAGGTACAGGCGACGCAACAAATGATACTGCGTCTCAAGATCTAAAATCACTTGCTGGAAAAATTTTAAGATTAAACGATGATGGTTCCATACCATCAGATAATCCAATAGCCGGTTCTCCAGTTTTTTCATACGGACATCGGGACCCCCAGGGTCTGACATGGGATAACTATGGCAACCTATACGAATCAGAACAGGGACCTACTAAAAATGATGAAATTAATCTAATAAAATCTGGACAAAACTATGGCTGGCCAGCACAGGAATGTTCAGGATCTAAAGAATATGTAGATACCTTGGTTTGTTATAACCCAAGCTTAGAACCAGGAGGAATAGTGTATTATTCTTCTGGCAAGCTTGATCTAAGAAATAGTCTAGTAGTGGCTACATTAAGGGGAACAAACCTATACCAGTTAACAATAGGAAATGGAACAATTACATCACAAAAAATCATATTGGATGGGTTGGGAAGAATTCGTGACGTCAACATGGGACCTGATGGTTATCTTTACATTCTTACAGGAAACACCGATGGAAGAGGATTTCCTGACAAGACAGATGATAAACTATTGAGGATAGTAAAATAAATTGGCAGATTCATCCATCCCTAAATTTCATGAAAAAAGTAGAGAAGATCGGATAAAAAAAGTAGCATCATTTTCCGGTCTATCAAAGGAGGACATTAAGATCTTAAAAAATGGGGGGGGAATCTCCTTTAATGATGCAAACAACATGGTTGAAAACGCTATAGGTACAGTATCTTTTCCACTTGGAATAGCAACTAACTTTCGGATAAATGGTAAAGACTATCTTATTCCAATGGTAATAGAAGAGTCATCTGTTATAGCCGCTGCCTCAAAAGCTGCAAAGATAGCAAAAAAACAAGGAGGATTTACTATGAAGGCAGATGATTCCTACAGTATTGGACAAATCCAAGTGGTAGATGTTAAAGTAAAATCGGCAATATCTAATGTTATAAGTTCTAAAAAAGAAATCATAAAACTTGCTAATTCAAAAAGCAAAACACTTTCCAAAATGGGAAAGGGTGCAAAACAAGTTACCTGTAAAAAAATAAACAGTGATTCTGGACCAATGTTGATTGTTGAGCTTCTAATAGATGTTGGAGATGCAATGGGAGCTAATGTCACAAACACAATGTGTGAAGGTGTGGCTCCTTTGATTGAAAAATTAACCGGAGGACGAGTAATTCTTAGAATACTTTCGAATTATTCTACAAAAAGGCTAGTACGAGGCACAGCTATCTTTGATAAAGAAGAACTTGGAGGTAAAGAAATTGTTGACAAAATCATATTAGCATATCAATTTGCAGCAAATGATCCATATCGAGCTGTCACTCACAATAAAGGAATCATGAATGGAATAATTGCAGTTGCCAATGCTACTGGTCAAGACACAAGAGCAATAGAAGCAGCTGCACATGCATATGCGTCAAGAGCAGGAAAATACGGTTCACTTACGGAGTGGAAAAAAGGCAAAGATGGAAACTTGATTGGTAAAATAGAATTACCAATGTCTGTTGGGATAATAGGAGGAATTGTAAATGTTCATCCTATGATTAAGGTATGTACAAAAATTCTTGGAACAAAATCTGCAAAAGAACTTGCATGCATCATTGGAGCAGTTGGACTTGCCCAGAACTTGAGTGCAATACGTGCACTTGCATCTGAAGGAATACAGAAAGGACACATGAGACTTCATGCAAGAAATATTGCAGCAAGTGCAGGTGTTACTTTAGATAAGATAAACAAGGTTACTAGACAAATGATAAAAGAAGGAAACGTCTCAGTACACAGAGCTAAAGAAATACTCAAAGAACTTTAGCGACCAAGATATATATCTAAAAAC
The DNA here is from genome assembly GCA_007280335.1 of Nitrosopumilales archaeon. Lineage (GTDB taxonomy): Archaea > Thermoproteota > Nitrososphaeria > Nitrososphaerales > Nitrosopumilaceae > TA-20. The sequence goes on from QYQE01000084.1 coordinate 2,378, forward strand.
CCATGCAAGGACTACGTTGAACTCTGTTAAATTTGCAATTCCCAAAGGTAGTATTGAGGAAGCTACTTTCAAGATTCTAGAACAGTCCTGGACAAAGGTAAGACGTAGAGAGCGTACCTACAGAGTGGTGTTAGATGATCCTCAAATTACAGTTAAGATGCTAAGACCACAAGAGATTCCAAATCTTGTCTTTGACGGATTATATGATGTAGGCATAACAGGAAAAGACTGGGTAAATGAAACAAACGCCGATGTACAAACTCTTTTGGATCTGGAATATGGTAAAATAAAACTCGTCATTGCAATTCCTGACTCTTATAACTTCAAATCACTTGACGAAATGATCTTATCATATGCAAAAAAGAAAAAAATTCTTAGAATTTCTTCAGAATATCTTACAACTGCAGCAAAATTCATAAAACAATCTAAAAGCTACAAAAAACTTTATGGATCAAAAGAGCCGCTGATCATAACTCCTTGGATGAGAATTGGTTCAAACAAAAATGTTCAGATCTTTCTTTCTTTTGGTGCCACAGAAGCAAAACCTCCTGAAGATGTAGATGCAATTATGGATGTAACTGAAACTGGTACTACTTTAACTCAAAATCAACTAAAAATAATTGATACTGTAATGGAATCTACTGCCATCTTAATTGCAAACAAGTCATCACTAAAAGATAAAGTAAAAAGAGAAAAGATCTATGACATTGTAACCTTACTAAGAGGTGCAGTAGAGGGAAGAAAACACCTACATCTTTTCCTAAATGTACGTACACAAAACCTTGATCGATTATTAAAAGAACTTCCTTCACTCAAACGTCCTACAATTAGTCCACTAAGCGAAAAAGGCTGGTATGGAATAAACACTATAATCCCAAAATCTGAATTACACAAACTTGTTCCAAAACTTAGAAAGATCGCACAGGGACTAGTAGTTCACGAACCAAAACAAATACTTGCCCTTGAGGAGATAAAACGTGATGAGGAAAATTGATGAGAATCATTTCAGTTCGAAATATCAACACTACGATAGAATCTGTACGGCCAAAAATTAATCAGCAAAACAGGAACATAGTCAAGTCCATTATCTTAGATGTAAAAAAAAGAAAAGATAAAGCGATAAAAGAATATGAAAAAAAATTTACAGGTGCTAACCTTAAATTAATAAAGGTTTCACAGGCTGAAATTAAAAATGCATATTCTAAAGTAACAAAAGAACAGATTACTGCAATTAGACTGGCAAAAAAAAGACTAGAAAAATCAGAACGCACTGTAAAGAATCAACTCAAAAAAATCGTATTACAAATTGATGGGATAAAAATAAACCGAGACTTTATTCCTCTTCAAAGTGTAGGCTGTTATATCCCTGGCGGAGCTGCTAGATATCCCAGTACTGTTGTAATGTCTGTAACCCCTGCAAAAGTAGCTGGAGTTAAAAAAATTATTTGTGTGACACCGCCAAACAAAAATGGCATGGTTGATCCATTAACTCTTGTTGCTGGCGATATTTGTGGTATAGACGAATTTTACAAGACTGGCGGTGCGCAGGCAATTGCGGCACTAGCATATGGTACAGAATCAATACCAAAAGTAGACAAGATAGTTGGACCGGGGGGTTCCTTTGTAACTCTGGCTAAATCATTTGTAAGTGAGACTGTTTCGATAGATATGATTGCAGGTCCAACAGAACTGGCAATTATAGCTGATTTAACAGCAAATCCTGATCTCATTGCTTCTGATTTGATATCACAAGCAGAACACAGCACAGAAACAATGTGCTGTTTGATAACAACCTCAACAAAACTAAAAGACCTTGTCATAGAATCTTTAGAACAAAAAATTCCTACTATAAAACGATTAAAAATAGTAAGTGAAAGTTTAAAGAAAAATGGATTTGTTGCAATTTGTAAGAATATGGTTGATGTTATAGAATTTGCTAATAAACTTGCCCCAGAACACTTGGAAATAATTACAAAAAATCCTGCAAATATAGCAAAGAAAATTACCGCAGCAGGTCTTGTTCTTATTGGAAAAAATACTCCTTCTTCTGCAAGTGATTACCTATTTGGCTCAAATCACATACTTCCTACAAATGGATTTGGCAGATCTAGAGGTTCTCTTGGCGTATTAGACTATATGAAAATACAAAATAAAATAGAATCCACAAAGGCGGCACTAGAAAAAATATCTGATTCTATGAAGGCATTTACATATGCGGAAGGATTGCCAAATCACTATGAAGCAGTAAGGAGCAGATTAAATTGAAAGCAGGTTGGTTTAAGAAAAAAGTAGATGAGCTTTCAAAACTAAAAGGATACAAAAAGCCTGACAAGTATTCAAACGTAATCAAGCTTGATTCGAACGAAAACTATGCTGTGAAAAGAGAATTTACTTTAGATTTGATTGACCAAACACAGGGAAGTCTAGATGTCAGAGAATACCCATTAGGAGGCACAGAAAGACTCGTAGCGGCACTCTCTGATTATACAAAAATTCCATCAGAAATGATAGGTGTGGGAAATGGTTCTGATCAAATAATTGATTTAATACTTACAAACTTTGCGTCAACAGAAACAAAGATCTTGACATCAGAACCTACGTTTAGTTTTTTTGAAGAACGATGTAAGCTATATTCTATTCCAACAATAAGAATTCCTTTTACAAACCGCATGACGCTAGATATTAAAAAATTCATCTTAAATGCTAAGAAAGCAAAAATACTGTATCTTGATTCACCAAATAACCCAACGGGATTTCAGTTTACAAAAAATGAGCTTGAACAACTAATCAGAGAATTTGAGGGTCTAGTCATAATTGATGAAGCATATGTAGAATTCGCAGACTATTCAGTACTTGAGCTGGTAAAAAAAGTAGATAACCTAATTGTTCTTAGAACACTATCAAAATCATTTGGACTTGCAGGCTTACGTATTGGGTATTTTGTTGCAAACAAAAAGGTGACAGATGTTTTTAATAGAGTTATTCAATATCCATATCCATTAAACACAATTGCAATAGAATCTGGAATCTTGGCACTACAAAAATCGAAATATTTCTTAGATGTTGCAAATCAAATTAAAAAAGAAAGATCACGAATAATAGAAAAACTTCGTGCTATGAAGGTGTTTGAAGTTTATGATTCAAATGCAAATTTTGTTCTTTTTGTTGCACGTGGTTCTAGTCAACGTATCTACAAAGCTCTCATTGAGCAGGGAATTTTAGTAAAAAACTTGGGAAAGATAGGAAACCACGAAGGATGTTTGAGAGTTACTGTAGGTTCTGAAGAGATGAATTCAAAATTTCTTTCGGCCATTCGTGATTTATTAACATGACACTCAAAAAATTAGATAATGGTATCTTTGTAGATCCTTCAAAATCTGACAAAATAAAATGTCTTGATGGAATAATATTTGATTGCGATGGTGTACTTATCGATGTCTCAAATTCATATGATCTTGCCATAAAAAAAACAACAGATTTTATTGTCAAAGAGTTTGCAAAAATAGATCAATCTAACTTCGTAAATACACAAATGATAGGTGGTTTTAAAGACACGGGAGGTTTCAACGATGAAGTTGATGTTACTTATGCCATGATTTTGTCGGTCATCGCTGCAAAAAAATTAAAAAAACCATTCTCTGAATTCATTTTTGATGTTATAAAGAATTCAGATCAAAGCGGAATACAATCTGTTGAAAAATATCTTGACATTCTAAAAGTTGATCTTTCTGAAATAAGAAAAAAACTTGCATATCCTGGACCACGTTACACAAATGCACTATCTTCTATTTTTGATGAGATATTTTATGGTGCTGAATTATACTATGATCTCTACAAAAAAAAGCCAGACTTTTTTGATGGAAAAGGACTTATAGAAAATGATATAGTACTTGTAAAAAAACTACTAATAGATTCGCTCAAAAAAAAATTTGGCAAAAAACCAGCCATTGTTTCTGGACGAGGAAATATATCTGCGGGATATTCATTAAAGGAATTATTCGAAGAATTTGATCTAAACAATTCAAAGTTTTTAGAAGACGAACCGCGTGAGCTTGCCAAACCTAATCCTACCTCTCTTATTTCATCAATCAAAGGATTAGGTTCCACATGTACTATGTTTGTGGGAGATTCTATGGAAGACTATATCATGGCAAAAAAATCAGATGAAATGGGTTACAAGACGATTTTTTGCGGTATTTATGGTACTAGTAAAGAGCCTGAAACAAAACGCAAACTCTTTGAGAAAAAGAACGTCGAAATTATATTAGAAACCATAGATTTGATTCCGAAGACATTAAATCTGGTTGGGGCATAAACCCCTTCTCTGCAGGAATTTATATGAAATCAAGAATAGGTAATATCAATAGGAAGACTAGAGAAACCCAAGTTTCTGTAACTGTGAATCTTGATGGAAATGGAAAAATTTCTGTCATAACTGGAATTAACTTTCTTGATCATCTGATAACAAGTCTTGGGAAACACTCCATGCTTGATCTTAAATTGAGCGCAGTTTCAAAAGACGGAATAGCACATCATCTGATTGAAGATGTGGCTATTTCACTTGCAAGTGCGATGGATTCTGCTCTTGGTAATAGATCTGGCATAGTAAGATTCGGACATGCTTCGGTACCAATGGATGAATCATTAGCTGAAGCATCACTTGATCTAGTTAAACGACAATATCACAAAATTGATCTTGCAATTGAACAAAATCAATTAGAAGGAATATCCAAGGAAGATTTGGAACATTTCTTTCGTTCTTTTGCTCAGAATCTTAACATCTGTATGCACGTAACTGTAAAGTATGGAGACAATGATCACCATAAAATTGAGGCAGCGGTAAAGGCATTTGCAGTTGCATGGAGGACAGCAATAGGTTCAGATAAAAAACAAAAAGGAATCCCAAGTACTAAAGGTGCCATGTGATGGTTAAGGTTGCAATATTTGATTATGGTGCAGGAAACATATTCAGTCTAAAGACATCCTTAGAAAAAAATGGTGCCGATGTAGATGTAATAAATAGTCTTAACAATACGAATGAATACTCAGGACTTTTACTGCCTGGAGTTGGAAACTTTGATCCGGCAATCCATAGTTTGGCACTATCAAAAAAATCATTTAGAGATTTGGTAAAAAACCAAATCCCAATTCTTGGGATTTGCCTTGGAATGGAAATGTTTTTCGAAAAAAGTGAAGAGGGAAAAGCAAGTGGACTTGGAGTTTTAGATGGGGAGGTAATTCTACTTCCAAACAAGCTTAAGATTCCACATATGGGTTGGAATGACTTGCAAATTAAAAAATCAAGTAAACTTTTGGAAGGGATTCAAAGTGGTTCATGGGTTTATTTTGTACACTCGTATAGGGCAAAACCACAAAACTCAGAAATAATAAAAGCGGACTCTGATTATGGGATAAGTATTCCAGCTGTTATAGAAAGCGGTTCACTTTTTGGCACACAATTCCACCCTGAAAAATCTGGTAAAGTGGGCTCAATAATGATTAAAAACTTTTTACGAGAGTGCAAAAAGTGAAAGTTATTCCAGCAATTGACCTTATGGATGGTAAAGTAGTGCGTCTTGTTAAAGGAGATCCAAAGAATAAAACAATTTACAGTGATGATCCGGTAGAAACTGCAAAAAAGTGGCAAAATGCAGGTGCAGATACATTACATATAGTTGATCTTGACGCAGCTCTTGGAACTGGTTCTAATTTAAAAATAATTAAAAAAATTGGGCAAAACATTTCTATTCCAATTCAAATTGCAGGTGGATTACGTAATGAAGATATCATAAATGACGTACTTACATTTGCATCAAAAGCTGTAATTGGTACACTTGCATTTAAAAAAAATGAAATTTTGCCAAAAATTTTATCAAAATATGGTGACAATAGAATTATTATATCTACAGATCAACTTAATGGAAAAATTGTTATAGATGGATGGAAACAAAGCACAGGCATAGAATTGATACCTGGAATTGAAAACTTTGTGAAATTGGGATTTTCTGAATTTCTTTTGACAAGTGTTGATCGAGATGGAACTATGCAGGGACCAGATCTCATATCTCTTAAGGATGCATGTGCCATAAAAAATACTAAAATCATTGCAAGCGGGGGAATCTCAAGTCTAAAAGATACAATTGATGTAAAAAATTGTGGAGCATATGGAGTTATTCTTGGAAAAGCACTATATGATAGAAAAATTTCAATTGAAGAGGTTAGGGAAACAATATGACTTTAACCAAGAGAGTAATTCCTTGTTTGGATGTAGACAACGGAAGAGTTGTAAAAGGCATGCACTTTGCTTCCATAAAAGATGCAGGCGATCCTGTTCTATTGGCTGAAAAGTACAGCAATGAAGGAGCTGATGAGCTTGTCTTTCTTGATATCACTGCATCAGAACAACAACGAGAGACAATCAAAACACTTGTCACTAAAGTAGCTCAAGTTATAGATATCCCATTTACTGTTGGCGGTGGTGTAAAAACATTACAACATGCAAGAGACATTTTGTTAAGTGGTGCTGATAAAGTAGCAATAAACACCGGTGCTGTAAAAAATCCCGAGATCTTGACAAAACTTATGGAGATTTTTGGTAAACAGTGTGTTGTTGTCGCAATGGATGTAAAACGCAATTATGACTTTAAAAAAGGAACGAACATTTTTTCCAATAATTCTGAAAAATTCTGGTTTGAAGTGTATATCTA
>QYQE01000047.1 GCA_007280335.1 Nitrosopumilales archaeon
AAATAGTGCAGTTTGTCTTTACTGCAATGATGTATGCCTGGCTGTTTGTGGGCTTCATACATCTTGCCAGATTAATCAAGTCACGAAAAATTTCTAGCTAATATTAGACATTCAACAATTTTTTGTAATTCAAAATATGAAGAATATTTGTTTTGATTATTCTAAAAGCCTTTTTAAATTCTGGAACTCGCTTGATGTAATTTCGCCTTTAGCTAGCCTCTCTTGTAGTATTCTAAGACTGCGAAGATTTGTTTGAAGCCTTTCATCTGTAGGTTGGGTATCTGGGTGAAATTCTTTTACTTTTTCTGGCTCTTCTGTAACTAGCTTTACTGTAAATTGTCTTGGAATCTTTTTGGCTACTGATCCAAATCCTACAAAACCAATTCCTGCAACTGCTAGTCCAACAAATGAATATTGGATTAGAGGAATGATCACAGTTCTTGATGGATACCCCATCTGATGAAGCATAGAACCTCCACTAGTGCCCGGTATTGAACCAGTAAATGAACCTGTGAAAGAGTGAATCATCTGCGACATAAGATTTGGAGTATCTAGATAACCAGGAATTGAAATCAAAACAAGGCACAAGCCTATAATTACCAGTGCGATTCTCATATTTCTTCACCAAGGCAGAATCTAATAATCAGTTGTTTGTCTTAACCCGAGACATCTATTTTTCATCTAATTGTAAACTGTTAAAATTAATTTTAAACATGAATTATACCGCTATTTACCAAATATTGTATTCCTTTGACAAAATCATTATCTGATGTCTGGCCACTTGCCCACCAACCCGCATTTGTTTTAACCCAGCTAGGTATTTGATGTGACAAGCTAGAATCAGACTGGGTATGTGGAATTTTCATTATTCCATTATGTATCATGTATTGAATTCCTTTTGTGAAATCATCATCAGTTAACGAGCCTTGTGCCCACCACTTGGCATTGTTTTTAATCCAAGACGGGATTTGCAAGTCAGACTGTGTTCCAGAATTTGCAAACATATTGGTATTAATCAAATCATATTTGGTTGGAAAATTAAGATCAAGAACTGAAATGTCTGTATTTGTTGATTTATGAGATATCAAATGAAGATACATTAGAACACCTCTTTCTTTATCATATCCTATCTCATTTGTGGTCGTTTCTGTATTATTTGCAACAAAAACTACATCTCTCTTGGAACCATTGAAATTTTGAGTTTTTTCAGAAACACCAAGTGTGTTTTTATCAACATTAATTGGAGTTGGTGCCATGACAAGAATGGGAATGCCGCTTCCATCAGCAGTCTCATTATAAAATCCAGTTTTCAGATCCAATATGTTGTTTGATTGAATTTTTGTACCATTAGAAATACTGGTTATGCTGACACTTACCTTGTCTGTGCCAATAAAGTCTCCAAAAGTATATGTTTCAATAGCTGGTATTTTGTCAAATTCTGTAGAATATGTTATAAAATCACCTGGATGAACACAGATGCTTCCTGATTGACATTCTATGTTTGGCTGTGATAATGCAAAAGCATTTCCTGACACGCCTGTAATTCCTGCAATCATGATTAGTATGATGAAAATTTTCAGATTTTTCATAAGAACCGGTCCCTCAATACGGATTTAATCGCTTGTGTTGCCTTTGTTGATTTTTAGATTAAATTTTAGTCCATGCCAGAAAATGAGCTGGAAAATACACGTGTCTGATGGAGGATATGTTTATCAGATTGCTTTGTAATGATACATCATGTCTAAAAATGCAAAGTCTACAAAAGATTGGACCAAGTTATGGAATGAATATACTGCAGCGTTAGAAAAATGGAGAGTATCATTTCAATCATTACAGAAAGCAAGTAACGAAGTTCAGACAAAATACAATGAAGTGATGGAAAAAGCACTCCATGAATCAAGCCAAAGTACCATGAACCAGTTTCTTGATAGTTGGAAAAATACTATGAACAAATCTGGTTTAAACGCATTAAAACAATTTGGCGAGAATTGGCAAAAACCAATGGACCAGTCAGGAATGGGTCAACTAAAAACATATGGCGAGATGATGACCAAATTTGCCGAAACATGGGAAAAGATGTGGAGAAAGTAAAATCACAATATATCTAACACATTTGTCACAAAAATAAATTGGCGTGACCCTTTTCTCAGAACTCGGGAGATTACTTCCCACTGAATTAGTGCCAATGCACCTCATTCACTATATGGCTTCTGAAGGGTCACGCACGTTCAATCCATCATTCTGCACTGAACGAGCATTACATATTATAGGAATTACAACTATTTAACATAATATCATTATTATTATATTTAAAAAACTATTCATGCTACTTTTTTATCAATTATTATACGAAAACAGGAAATTTTATAATCTTTACATGTGATCATTTCATTTGGTGCTTTTTCTAATGTCTTTTGAATCAATACATGAATTTAAAAACGGAAATACCATTAACAAATCGTTCATAATTGGAAAATGAAGATTTAGGAAAATGCCTTGATAAATGCCTCAAATTATTAGATGACAACGTGAACATCCTTTCCAATATAGAATATGAGCTAAATCAGCAAAAAGAAGACGAATTGGTCCCAGAAATGCAGCTGGCTGATTTGATTGACATGACCCACGATGTTGCAGATTCTTCTAGACTAAAAAAGGCAGAGTTTACTTTTATGCAACGATATTTTGAAAAATCAAACTCATAAAAAACCATATTCACAAACAAAAAATAGTCCTCGTATAACAAAAAGTATGATATGAAAGACATTAACGAAATTATGCCAAAGATACCTTCTATGCGGTGGGGTGCATTACTGAACAAATATCCTACAAATGACAAGGTAAAACAGATGAACAAAATATTTCCACACAATGGCAAATGGCATACTGTTTTTGAGGAAGAAGAACAGGTGTTTGTAGACGGAGTCCGTATCTGGAAAAAAGATATGAATGCTTGGACATAAAACTTGATCGAATTAAAATCATAAAATCATACTAAAGAACAATTAATACGCGAATTTTTTATACTGATGCAAAGTCATGCAATTAAGGAATGTAAAATATTTGAGAAATGGGGTTTGTTGTTTTTAAAACATAAGGCTAATCTGATAATTTTCTCATCACTCTTGATCCTATCAATGACTCTCCAGTCTGCAAGTGCCAATACGGGGTCTACTCAGATTGTTCCTCAATGGATTAAACACAGTGCTGCCTGGTGGGCAGGAGGGAAAATTTCAGATGACGATTTTATTAATGGAATGCGGTTTCTGATAGAAAATAGAATTCTTCCAGCAACTCAAATAACGGGTGAAATAAAAGGCAATCAAATCCCAGATTCAATAAAAAGGATTGCCTATTCATGGAGTCAAAATAAACTTCCAGATTCAGAATTTCTTCGCGGAATTGAATATTTGATTAAAAACGGAATAATGGAATTAGATAACCATTTCATATCTAAAGTTACAAGGGAGAGGTTGCTCGAAGTTTCAGTAATGAATGATACAAAGAAACCTGTTGTAATAATTCCAATTTTTACGGCAGCTGCGTACGAGGAACCGGGATTTTATACATACTATCATGGCCAGTGTAATTCAAGTTGCCTAACTACAATAATCGAAACTCAAGAACCGTTCAGTTATACTGCAAGTCAAAATGCAATCAATGTTTTACAGTCTCTTGGATATGATACTATTACAGATATTGATGTGGATAAGAATCCAAATATTTTATCACAGTACAACAAAGTGATTGTACTGCACAATGAGTATGTTACACAAAAAGAATTTGATGCCATTACAAATCATACTCATGTGATTTACCTTTACCCAAATTCATTATATGCCAAAATTAATGTAAATTATGATCAGCATACCATTACACTTCTTCGTGGCCACGGGTTCCCAGATAAAATCATTGCAAATGGGTTTGGATGGAAATTTGACAATTCACCAATGGAATATAACACATTGTGCGATAATTGGAGTTTTACAGGGATAGAAAATGGAATTATGCTTAACTGTTATCCTGAAAATCATTTGTCATATAACATACCATTACTAAAAGCCATAAAAGATTACTAGGTATTTTTCCAATTACCTAATTGAAATTAAATTCTGTTTTCAAAAAGGGATAAAAACAGGATGGTTTGTTACTAACCAAGTTGGATGATTCAAAATCCCTTTTAGAGGAAGCCTATGACCTCTGTCAGGAGGGAGAATATACTCTAGCCCTTGAATACTATGATCTTGTCCTCTTTAAGGATCCAAAAAATCTGATGGCTCTAATTGACAAAGGCGTTACACTACAAAATCTTGGAAAATACAGGCAGGCAATAAAATGCTATGATAATGTACTGGAAATAGATCCTGTAAACAAAACCACACTAGTCAACAAAGGATCAGCCTTGCATAGCATAGGAAAATATCATGATGCAATTGACTGTTATGATGAGGCATTAAAGATTGATCCTAAATATGCCATGGCAATTGCATACAAGGGATTATCCCTTGGTGAGCTTGGATTGCTAAAGCAAGCAATAAAGTGCTTCAATGATGCCTTGAGAATCGACAAAAAATATGATCTTGCATTAAACAACAAATCTATCGCATTGCAGCTACTCAAGGCCAATGACAAACTAAAACCAAAGTTGCAAAAGCCATAATTACAATAGTAGACCATTTTGTAGTAAGATTAAACTAGAGAAAATCTGATCTAGTTCATGTGAAGTACTTTCTTGTTGCCATTTTACTAATTTCAATTCCAGCGTGTTATGCAGTTTCAGTTGCACCTAAAAGTACCGTCCCTTTTTTCATAAATGATGGTAATCTGGATACAAGTCATAAAGCAGTTCTAACCATATCTACTTCAGGCTTGGTAGATTTTACAATTAACGGAGTATCTATTTCAGGTCCAAGTATCATGACAGAAACTGCAGTTGACTCGGGAGTCTTTCAGCTTTATCTTACTATTCCATCAACAGTAAATGGCAAACCGGTCCAAGACGGTGATATTGTTGTAATGTCATACCACCAGAAAGCAGATTATTCTGGAAATCCAACTGACATTACACAATCTATCACAATATCTGTAACTCCGTCTTCACCAGACTCTTCACCAAGTTCTTCATCTCAATCTAGAGTTGGAATTGGGCAAACTTTTTTACTCCAACTTTATGCACCAAACTGGAATCTTGATTCTTACACACCAGATTCCATCCCTCTAAATCTTATAGGATTTCGAGATGGTGGTTTGGTTACAACTTTGGCAGATTCAGCATTTAGCATCCCAACAGGTGATGTAAGAGAGACAGGTCCTAATACGAATCTTTTTGCAGCAAAAGTAAAAATTCCAAAGCAAGTTGATGGAGTTCCACTAGACATTGGCTCTACAATCGAATTTAGCTTTTCAGACCCAACTGAGGGGCCTTCTCCGTCAACATCATATATCTTCGTAACAATTGGTCATACAAATCTACAAAATGTTGGGCCGTCCACATTTTCTCCACCTAGTATTACAACTCTGGGTTCAATAAAAGATGCAACAAATCTATGGTGCGGTCTAAATGCCAGTGATTCCAGTTTTGCAAGGATACTCGAAATTCTATCTGAGAACAAGTATGTTACAATTACAAAACCAGGTTCTGCTACACAAGTTCCTTTATGGTTTAAGCATACTTCCTGTTGGTGGTCTAGTGGTAAGATATCAGACAATGACTTTCTTTCTGGGACACAATTCTCACTTGACAAAGGATTTCTAAAAATCTGATTAAAGATTGTACACAAAGTTACACATATCTTCATTTCAAACCTTAAATAGAAAATAAGCCAAATCAATAAATGAAATTTCTAGCTGTGATCGTAATTTCATTACTTGCACTTTTATTGCAAACTCAATTAGTAGATGCAACAGGTGTAGGATTTGACAAAAAAGCATACACGTGGACAAATCTAGTACATATCTTGGTTTATGCGCCAGATTTTGACTCTGATCCAAACCTTGTAGATACAATTGATGTTTCTGTATCCACAAGTGGTCATACCATATCGCCATACAAATTGGTAGAAACAGGAACACATACAGGAATATTTGCTGGCGATGTAACCCTTACAGGAGATCCAATTCTCAAAGGAACTGGAGGAGTAGATGGGCAAGGTGCTGAACCTAGTGGTACTCAAAGTGGGCATGGTCCCAATGATGGGTTCCTACCATCTGAAAACAGTGGTGGTGTAACAGTTTCTTTTGCGTATAATAGAGATCAAACCATAACAGGCTCTGCTCTTATACAATGGAACTCTGGTCAGATAAAATGGCTCGAGAAAAATTATCAAACAAATGAGCAAGGTGTATTACAAATAATAGATCCAGACATGAATCTTAATCCAAAAGCAATAGACAAATTTGAAACTAGTGTCTGGTCTGACTCGGATTCAGGTGGCACAAAAATTGCAATGTCTGAGACAGGAAAAGACACGGGAATTTTTCAAGGTACTGTGTATTTTACTAATTCCCAGTCTTCAGGAGGTAGACTCTATGTGACAAAAGGTGACACAATTACTGGCGAATATGTAGATAGGACACTTCCTTATCCGCATTCACCATCTGATGAAATACGTCTTACTACAACAACCATTGTTGGGACACCAATTGCATCACTTGAACAAGTAAATTCAAGCAATCCAAGAATTGTGGATTCTTTGGGAAATGCTATAACAACAGCCAAGGTAAACCAACAGATACTGATCGAAGCTGATCTAAAAAACATGCAACAAAGAGATCAACCCTTTGCATATCTTGTACAAATTGAAGATTCTAGCGGGGTCACATTGTCTTTATCTTGGATAACAGGGACGCTTACTGGAGATCAATTTCTTAACCTGGCAGAATCTTGGCTACCTCCATCTTCTGGTAAATACACTGCTCAAATCTTTGTCTGGCAGAGCTTATCTGAACCAAACGCACTGTCTCCACCTCTGTCAACTACGATAATTGTAGCATAGTTTGTACATGCCAATATACTTTGGAGGAAAACTTACATTATACAAATAAGATCTAGTCAAACTTGACATAATCTAATTGTTAACAATATAGTTTCTCTACAACTTTGTAAACCAGCTAAGTATTTCCAATATTAGCTAAGTAGATGATATTAATATTTTACAGTAATTGCTTCTAATGACAATTTTTGTCACTCTTTCAATATGTGTGGGGTGTTTTGTAAAATGGTAGAATATGATGACGATAAGATGCAAAAGGCCCTTGTTATTCTTGCGATTGAAGAAGCATTAATAGAATTTAATAATGCATCATATGAGATAGTCGTAAACAAGTTACTATCAGATTTTGGGTGCTACATATCGGATTGTTATAAAAACCCTGCATATCTGAAGAAAACACTAGTTATTCTATACGGTGATGCTCATAATGATATTGTGCAATCAATAAAGCAACATCTTGGTGAATATGTGACTAGAAAAGATATCTCTAAATTCCTTCATAAGTTGGCTAGCAATAAACATGATATAGAATAAAAAAGTCTAGATTCTAACCGCAATATCTTTTGTTTTCAGTCTTCGTTTTCGGTGTTTGTCGTATCTGCAACCATTACATATTGTTTTATCCTGTGGAATTTTTCTTTCACTTAACGCAATTAACAAAGCAAGTGACTGTTCTGATATTTCTTCAAATTCCTTTTTGCAACCACAATGGCAAGTACAAATTCTCATCCTTAATAGACAAACATTTTACAAATTAGATAAGTGGTAGTTTTCATAATTCATTACATACAACATTATCAATACCGATCAAAACTTTGTGGATTGTGTATTGACTGATCAAAATTTTAGATACTAAACTGTATGCTAGATGATAATACAGTCTACCGTATCTACATAATCATAAAATTATCCATTGGCGATTTATCTAAAATTCTAAGTATTTTGCTTAGTGTCATTGTGTATGATTTCATCCCTAATTATAGGGAAATATGACTCAATAATCTCGCCTATCATCAAAATTTCCTCAGAAGATGCTTCTCTATTATGGATCATTTTAAACGCAGTAAAGGAACTGCCTAGAATCTGGCCTATTATACTGCCATAGATAAAATCCAAATCATGTTCGAATTTCCAATCATTTTTTAATTTTGGATATTCTTGTTTAAGGGTGGGGATGGTCGTGATTATTTCGTGTATGCTATCTTCAATTCTATGACGAAATTCTGAAGTCAGTTCCACTACGATCAGTATCAGTGTATACTAATCTTAATATGTATGTGATTTAGTAATTTTATCAATGGTAAAACTTCAACATATGGGGTTGCTTGCAATAGCAATTTCATCAATAGTAGCACTATCAATTACCTTGCCTGCCGCAACTGCGCTAACACAGAGAGATAACTTCGATGATAGCCATACAACTACCATATACCTTGGTGGTCAGAAGATTTGTGGCGATCATTTGTGTAAGCATGGCGAGTATGATACACATCTACAGCAAATCAATAATGCACAACAGGCAGCTGCTAAATGCAGAGACGCCTTGGCACAAGGAAAAAAGTGCTAGATTAAAAATAGCACTTTCCAAAATAGGCTTCAACTATTAATTTAACAGGCATACTAGTGAAACTTAGACTTTCATTATTTTACTATCTATCAAATATTGTATGCTGGAATCAAAATCTTCATCTGAAATTTTTCCTTCTGTCCACCAGTCTACATTTGTTTTAACCCATGATGGTATTTGAATGGAACTTGGGTCTTGCTGAGATTGTGACATTTTTACCATTCTGTATTTTGTTATGTTCTGAATTTCTAATGCAAATGTTGCGTCATTAATGAAACCTTTAGACCAGAGTATTGCATCATTTTTAATCTGTGATTTGTCTTTTAGTACGGATAGTGTTTCGGATTTGTTTTTTGCATACAATGCGAACTTGTCAAGACCTGCATCTAAATTTGACAATATTGCTTGGTCTGGTATGGATGGGGCAAGCAAAGACAACATGCCGGAAGTTTGTAACAATATGTCAATATTCAATATGGTTCCACCATTTGGTGTACCGTCAAAACCCCATGTTTTTTGTAGTGTAGTAATAACCCTGCTTCCTTTTAGATCTCCTGAGATAACCGCTACTACATAGCTTCCATCAGGATTTTGTGTATATTGTGTCTGAACGTCAAAAAAAATTCCATTTGAACCCACATTGAATTTTGCAGTATTTGCTCCAGTTAATTCAACCGATTTGATATATTCTGGAAAAATCTGTGGATAATTCTGCAAATCTGAGAGTGTCTCAAGCAATATTTGATTTTTCACATCTACTGTTTTTTTGAGACTTAGCTCTTTATCCGCATATGCTGATTGTGAAATTACTAAAAAAGAAAATGCAAATAAAATTAAAGAAAAATAAATACTAGATCTTTTTAGTTTTTTAGGCATGAGAGTAAACAGATGATGGTACTTTGATGTAATTATCAGGCAACGTTCCTTTTTCATTAAAGTCCTTTTGAACATTGGGATCTGCAAGTCCATATTGTATGTTCAAATTCTTGTTTACTTCAACCAGTTCTGAATGTTTTATTGCAGCATATTTGGTAAATTCCTGAATTGCTTCTTGCCATGTGCCACCATTATCAAGAACTTTCTTCATTGCTATGTGTCCCGCATCAATTCTATGTGATGTGAAATTAAATTCACCCCAGAAAATATTTTGTATTTTGGTATTGTTTACTGTAGAAACAAAGCTTCTAAAAGCAACTGTTGGTGTATGTGGTATATTCTTTATCTCCATTATCTGTTGTGCCTGTTTTTCTAGCTGTGCAGCAATTAGTCTCTGCTGGTCAATTAGTTTTTTGTTTGTCTCTGTATCTTTTTGATTTTTTTGCAATTCGGCAATCTGTTTTTTGGAATATTCTATCTCCAATAAAATTTTTTGCGCCATGGGGTTGTTTTTTAGGGCATCTCCAGTAATGGTCTGCGATTGAAACTGTGTTTGGTTATCTGATTGTAGCTGACCTGCAGCAAATTGCTGTGTTCCGCTAAAAGCTGTTAAAAATAATACAATGCTTGGTATTGCTATTAGCGATCGGATTGTTTGTTTCCGATTATTCATTGAAAGGTAATTAGCTTAAAGGTATATAACTATTGGTGTACCAATCATTTGTATAGGATTCAATGGTATACCAATTATGAAAAAACTTGACTTTGAAAACAGTTTAGGTTTGGCTATTAAAAATGCCTCAAAATCCCTTGAGAGGGCATTAGACATTGAATTACGCGGACAGTATGGGCTTTCAGGCGGTCAATGGAAGGTCATACTTGTATTATCTATTCAAAACGGACTTTCACAAAAAGATCTTGCAGAAAGAATTTTTGTTGATAGTACAACACTTGTTCCAATAATTGATGGCATGGAAAAAAAGGGATTGGTTGAACGTAAGATTGATCCAAAAGATAGAAGAAATAACAACGTCTTTCTAACTGCAAAATCTGAACCATTTGTTGATCCAATAATAGAAATCATCCTCCGTATGCGAAAGATTTTTTTTAAAAATATTTCAGAAGATGATTTAGAATTTACTAGAAACACGCTAAAGAAAATAACTGCAAATGCTGATTCCTATATTACTAAAAGCGAAGGCAAAATACAACAACCATTAAAATAAAGAGTCTTAGAACCAAAGAATAGGTTTTAAAAAGAATAAGCGTATTAACAATATGTGAGTGCAGGTACTATTAGAAAAGCAAAGGAACTTGCCAAAAATGGTGTAGTGAAGATAGAAGACGATCTCTATCAGGTAAGATCATCTAGTGATCCTTTAAAATCATATTTTGTCACATCAGATTCCTGTGACTGCCAGGGATTCAAAAATTTCTACAAATTTCATCATGGAAAGGGCATAAAAGCAAATTGCTCTCATCTTGAAGCGATAAGAATTTTCAAAGAAACAAAAGAAAACCTTAACGGTAAAAAATAAAAAAATTATTGTGGAATTTTTTGAATTCTTTTACTATAACTATTCCAGTTTCCACAACAGATCTCTCACCAAGCGCCTTTTCTATTGCCTTGTTGCTTAGTTTGATTTGTTATTTGGATTTGTTGAAAAGCTGCCGTACTGGCTACCATATAGTTTGGATACTTCTTGGATAATTCTGTATGCGCTAATCATTGCATCTGCCTTGTCCTTCTCACTTGTTGCGCTTGATTCTATGGTAATGTAATTTGGTGAAACTCGAAGATTTAGATCAAATGAACCAAATTCACTTAACCACTGCAATACATGATCAGTTTGACTTTCTACCATGCCAATCCATCGTAGATTTTTGAACCATCGTCCAGCCATGTTACTGATTATGTCACTTGTATGAACATTTGACGGTACGTATGTTTGAAGAAGTGGGGTGTATGAAATTTTTAATTTAGGATCTTCTTTTGCTAAAAATGCTCCCTTTTCACTTAACCTGTAACCTAACTGCGATTTTTCTATGAGATCTAACTCATGTAATCGTTGTAATGAACGTGACAAGCTCTCTTGATGCATGCCTAGTTTTCTCATTATTCCTCTGAAGGTATAGTTTGAATTGTTCTCACTTAGCACATCAAGAACTTTGGAATCGTTTGGTCTCACGTCTAGTTCATCTATGTGCCCGTGTCCTTCATTTGACGAATTAATTACAATATCATCCATTGATTATCACCATTTTTTTCCTTCGTAAATACATTTGTACGATTCCACTTATCATACTTGCTATTCAATGATACATCTTTAACAAGTATGTGTATTGAATTACCTTAACTATTGGTAAGTTTGTTTGTTGACAAAATTTCATGTGACCAAGTTCTATAATTGTTAGTCACTTTTCAATAATCTACAAATTAGAGTGTGTGATAATAGCAAAGTTCAATTTATCACCATTTGATAGTTAGGTAGAATTGGCTGAAGCAAAAATCAGAGAAAGTAAGCTGCATGACATTGCCCATTTTGGAATAAGATCAGTAGTCGGAGTTCTCTTTATTGTTCATAGTACTGGAAAATTTGATCCTGGATTTTCAAATTTTTTCGTCAATGTCGGTCTTCCCACAGAATTACAAATTCCTATTGGGATTTTGGAGCTTCTCGGAGGTACCTTGCTTGTATCTGGGGTACTTACTAGAATAGCAAGTTCTCTCCTTGCAATAGAAATGCTTGGCGTGATATTCTTTATAAAAAAATTAAAGAGTTTTTCTGGACCTGGAGGAGTGGAGCTAGATCTGATTGCGCTTGCCATACTTTTGGTCCTTATAGTAACTGGACCTGGCAGAGTTTCAATTTCTCATATTGTAAAAAAGATTCCAAGATTTTTACAATAACTCTGATTATGAACAATTCATGAAAAGCCCTTTTAAATGGAAATATGAGATAGTAAATTATGGATAGTATTGAAGGCGATGATTCTAGGAAAGATCAAGAAACAGACGATCTTATAATAAAAGCTGAAGAATACCTTGAAATTATAAGCACAGACGATGAACGAATTAAAATCATTGGCGAAGAATTAGCAAATGATACTGGCAGAGCAATATTTGGAAAAATTTCACAAGGAATTGCAAGTCCAAATGATTTAGCAAAGGCGTTAAACATCTCGCTTCCATTAATTAATTGGCACATAAACAGACTGTTAAGCGTTGGACTGGTAAAGGTAGAAAAAATAGAATTAAGCTCAAAAAATAAACAAATGAAATATTATGGTCCTGTAAAGACTGCACTTGTAATAATTCCTCCAGAAAATTCATCGGGTAACACTATATCGCAGTCAAGAAAGGAAACCGTGCTGCTAAAGCTTAGACAGTATATGGCAAGCTTTGCAGCTTTTGTTGTTGGTGCATCAGGGATTTATTTTGCAGAAAAGAATCAATCTCCAGAGATAATATCATCTGCTCCTCAGATGGCGGCAAAAGAAATAGCTCCAAGTGAAGGATCATTACATGCGGCAGCTCCTATGGTCACATCTACTGCCGCAGCTCCTGCTCCGGAACCGTCTGTTTTATCTGGTGAACCAATGATGATTTTAATTGCAGTACTTGGAGGTGTTGCAATATTTTGTGCAATGTTTTTTGGAATTAGATTGTACAATAAAAGAAGGAAAATCAGAAAATTAAATTAATTTCAAATTATAAATTTTAATGATTCCTGACAAAAATAAAAAATACATATTATTTGAATTTGTTTTACAATTTTTTAGTAAAAAATTAGATTAAATTCAAATTTAATCAAAGCCTATATGCACTGCATTCTATTATGATGTAATGACAACAAACAGAACAAAAACCATGTTTGCAACACTTGCTGTTATTGCAATTGTTTCAACAGTAATTGTTGCTAGCATGCAGACATCACAAGACAAAGCATATGGACAACAGGTCCCAATTTCTTTTACTACAAGTGAAAGAACAATAACTGTCACTGGGACTGCAACAACTTCGATATCTCCAGACATTGTAACATTACAGTTTGGTGTTGATACTGAAGCAAAGACCGCACAAGATGCAATCTCAGCAAATTCTCAAGCAATGGACTCGGTAGTTACCGCAGTCACAAGTCTTGGAATAACAAAAGATGAGATAAGCACAGCCAGCTTTAGCATCTATCCAGTATACAACTACTCGGTACCAGAACCATACACTGGAATACAGAAAACAATACTTACTGGATACAAAGCTTCAAACACTTTGTTTGTAAAGACAAGCAAATTATCTTTGACTGGAAAGATTATAGATTCAGCAGTTGGAGCAGGTGCAAACAGAGTAGATAATGTGTCATTTTCATTATCACCTGACATGCAACAAAGTGCACAAAATGATCTGATAAGCAAAGCTGTTGTAGATGCCAAATCAAAGGCAGAGAAGGCACTTGATCCACTAGGTAAGAAAATAACTGGAGTAAAAACGGTAAATCTTTCAAACTTTAACGTTCCTCCACCAAGACCAATGTATTATGCTGGAGCTATGGAATCCTCAGTTGCAAAAGACACACAAATTTTCTCATCAGCCCAAGATGTCACAACTACTGCAGACGTAATATTCTTGATTGGAGATCAGTAGCTCCACCCCATTTTTTTCTATAATCCCTTGAAAACTATTTCATAAACATTACGTATGATATATACGCCCACTTTATTTGAAAAACTTTAGGTTTAAAGATATTGAAAAAAGAATTCATCTTACTTGGAGTTATTATATCTATGGCGATTTCAATTACTCCTGCCTTTGCTAACAATGCCCAAGTTTACATCACAAATAATACTTCGACTAGAGACTGTGCATACACTCCATCATGCTTTCTTCCATATCAAGTGAGTATATCGATAGGTGATACAGTAACTTGGACAAATCTTGATAACAAGACACACACTGTTACAACAGGAACAACAAATTATGGTGCTGTAGGAAACTTTGACAGCGGTTCAATTCAATCGCATAAATCATTTACACAATTTTTTGGTACAATTGGTAAATACCGTTATTTTGATAAAACCAATCCTTGGGTTATAGGTATTGTTGTAGTAGAAAATGGAAAGCCTACTCATGCCGAGCTTGCATGGCTTCCAAACCCATTGAAGACATTTGATCAATTTGGAAATATGACATCTACACCTATTTTTGGTAGCCCTCTTACAATAACAAAAGACGTCTACAACAGTGGAGATACTGATGCTACCTCAATAATGTTCAGATTGAAAATAAAAAATGGTACTAATTATCTTGTCTATGATAACATTGTTAAAGTAAACATAGGTGCAAAACAAACTGTTCCAATAGGTTTTAGCTGGCTACCAGAAAAACCTGGAACTTATCAATTGTTTTTTGAAGCAGATCCTTCAAACCCAATAGGAGATACAAATGCGTATAATGATCTCGCATTTGATAGCTTGACTATATCTAACGGAACACATTCAGTATCTGATGGAATTTTTTCTATGCCTGATGGAAGCGTTTCTAAATTTGATAACAATACCTCATCAGTGCCAGAGTTTGGTCCTTTAGTGTCTCTTGTTCTTACTGCATCATTGATACCCATAATTGTCCTTTCTTCAAAAAGAGTAATCCATAGCTGAATTTTTGCAAGATACTAATAACGAGAAAGAGCTCACAAGTAATTAGGAAAATTGTCTTCAATAAAATGGCTTATTTTAGTTGGTGTTGTTGCATTAGCTGTTATCCTTGCATTTGCTGTAGAAAACATATCAAGAACAAATGAAAAAAATTCCAACAGTTTACCTCTAAATAATGATGAGAATCAAAATAGTACTCCCTACCTAAAAGAATATTCTCTGCCTACTGGAACTTGGCCCAATGGTATTCTTGTGGATAAAAATGGAATTGTCTGGATAGCGGGATCAAAAATTGATTCGCTTTTCAGGTTTGATCCAAAACAGGAAAAAATTGAACCGTATGTTATTACAGAAGATGCGACACAAAGCAACATGACAGAGGGTTCACTAATGGTGTGGACTATGGTGCAAGATGATAATGGCTTCATATGGTTCTCACAGTTAGGAACAAAATCCATTTGGAAATTTGATCCAAATACTGATGACTTTACTGCTTTTCACTCAATAAGTACAGCACCTTTTCAAATGAAAGCAGACAAGAATGGAAATATTTGGTTTACTACACTTACAAGTAACACTGTTGGCGTAATACAAAAAATTCAGAACAAAACAGAATCATACAAAATTGCTGAATTTAACATAGGAAATGATACTCAACCCACTGGTTTGTTTTTAGAAAATAATGATTTGTGGATTACTGAGATTGCTACACAAAAAATTGTAAAATATCAAGTCATGTATGATGATGGTACTGTAACAAATATTGAAAAAATATTGGAGATACCAACTGATGAAAAAATCTCACTTGGTTCTCCAACTGATCTTTTTGTACAAAATGATACTATCTGGTTAACTGAACATGGCACTAGTTTTCTCACCAAATACTCACTAGATTCTAAAAATCTGACAAGATTTCCTACCTCACAAAACGTGTATCATGTTACTACTCTGCCTTTTTGGATAAGAGAAGTAAATGGCGGTAAAGGAATCTGGTTCAATGAACATGAAGGCAATAAAATTGCTTTTTTTGATACGGTGAATAAAACCCTTACAGAGTATGAAATTCCTTCTCGTCCGGCAGATGGGTATCTTGTATACCCACTAAATATTGCCGCTGACCCATATGATGGCAACAAACTCTGGTTTTCTGAATGGAATACTGATAAATTTGGTATGGTAGATAACACAATTTCGCTACCATTTGATATTCATTCAGAAGTTAACAAAATAGTATTGAATAATGATTCATCCAAACAACAAACGCTAAATATAGAAATTTTCAAAAACGGTCTTGTTAAAAATAACCTTGTATTCCTTAACGCATCAAGTTCTATTCTCTCCAATGCAGGACTTGGAAATCTGAATGTAAAATTTTCTGATAATTCAATTGATATAACAAAGATACACACGGTACATCTTTTACTGCAAAATAATTCTGTACCTTCAGGAAATTATACCCTTGGAATCAGCGCATCTGATGGAATGGTAACAAAAATTATTTTTCTTGATCTGCAAATACAATAATCTATTAAATCAGTCTTTATTTTTCAAAGAAACTAGCAGATATGATTTTATTTTTAAGAGCATAATCTTTGATTTGGGACAATCGTAACTCTTCGATTATGAAATGAACGTAATCGTTTCTATACTGTGGTAATTCTATCTGTTTCCCAGTTTCTTTTTCTTCAAAATATTCTGGTTCTGGTTCCCTGCCAAGCATGTCTATACAAAGTTGTTTTAGTTGATCAAGTTCAAATTTGTTTAATAATTTATCTTTAGCCTGTAATTCCTGCTGAAAAATTCTATCTTCTTCATCGATCTCGTTTTTTATTCTTTGAATCTCGGTCTGATTCGAAATTTTTTCACCGTCTTTGTTATGACCAAGGAATTTCTTAAAATCCATTTAGCTTATATCTTTTAACCTAAAATATAATCGTAAACATTGCGTTTTCTATTTACAAAATACCTTCTCTCACATCTCAAAATCACATGCAAACAATGTTTAAAACACGAAAAATTGTGGATGTATCATGAGTAATGAAACTGGGGAACAATGGTCAGAATGGCTAGATTTTAACCAAGATGTTGCTAAATCTGTTCCCGAGACATCTGGAGTTTTTGTGATGCATACAGCAATGAAGATACTGTTTATTGGCAATGCTCAAAACCTAAGAGTGTCTCTCCTAGAATCGCTGACAACACCATGTTTAGAAAAAGCAAAGAGGTTTAGATATATGGTTACAGATTCACAGGAAAAAATCAAAGAACAACTTGTTCAAGATTACACAAAAAAACATAATGGTAAATTGCCAGAATGTATGGAAACAAACTAATTTTTTAATTTTAATTTGACCACAAGGCTTACTTTGTACAGTATTGATTGTTCCTTATGAAGATGAATTGGAAATATGGTGGTCATGCGGTATTGTGGCTTGGTCTGATTGGACTAGGTGCATTTCTATTTCTAAATTTGGATCTGGCGCATCGTAAAAGAGAACTGTATTTGATTTTCGGATTGGCAATGATTTTTATGATTAGTGGATGGGTAGGTGTATTTCGATTTTCTCGTATATGGAATATGATTAATTAAAACCTGATAGATGATTTTGATTTTACATAAATTTTAACTGCCTTTAGAGCCACAGGAACAAAAACCATATTCGTCTATCCTGGACTTGCAGATGGGACATCTTTCTAGATATTCAACTTCCCATGGTTCTTTGCCAAAAAGTCTAAAATGATCATCAATTTCTATTGGAATGATTCGCTTTTTTGGAAATTGATTCTTTACCATTGAATAATCTAATACATAC
>QYQE01000050.1 GCA_007280335.1 Nitrosopumilales archaeon
AGATTATCTTTTAATTATATGTCAGTTAACGCTCTATCATGGAAATCAAAGAGATACTATACAATGCCATTAAAAACTACGAAGAACACAAAATAGTATCAGATATTGCACAAGGTGATAGTCCACAGACAATAAATACACTATGTAATGAGTGCTTACCTATTCTCAAAGAAATAAAGGGTGAAAAATCTGAGAAAACAATCTCTTTTGCAGAAGGACTCATCCATTATCTGCTAACTGTGGCATTAATTCCCAGTCAAAGAAAAATCACGTTTGCCTCAGTAGATGTAGATGTGGTCATTCCAGATATCTCAACTCTTTCTTCATCACCCGAAGACGCACTAGTAATAGCATTTCCAAAAACAAATGATCCGCTATCAATAAGAAAGAGAGTCATAGAATTAACAAAAATTCAACCACATAAAGAAAACATATGGCTTGTTTTAGAAAACGAATTACCTTTAGAAGTAAAAACATACAAGATTGATAACAGCAACAAAGAACCATTTACAAACATCATAAATGACATTATTTGGTTTACTTCAAATAGAAAGCAATCGAAACTTAAAATTTTTAAGATATAAGAAATTTCATATCAATATTTTTGTCAACGTATTCAATTATCTTTTCAAGACTATGCAAATCTTTGATAAAAGGAATTGTACCTAAAATAGGAATGTTGGTAAGCTCATAAAGAGTTACAGCAGCATTTTTTTCTGCAGGTGTTCCTTTCTCATCAAAATTATTTATGACAAGACCACGGATCTTAATTCCATAATCTTCACATATTTTACAGGTCATGACAGTATGATTTAACGTACCGATTGTTGCTCTTGTTACAATAATAGTTTCTATATTCATTCCCTTTATCATATCAGCGACAAAGAAATTTTTCGTAATAGGAGTCATAATTCCTCCAATTCCTTCAACTAACAGCATTTCATGCGTTGATAATAATTTTTTAAATTGCTCAAAAATTAACGGCATATCAACAGACAATTTCAAGAGTTTTGTTGCATCGTAAGGGGAAGTTGGAAGTGGAAGAAATACAGGATTTATTAAATTCTCAGGATCTTTTGTGGAAGTAGCCTCAACAAGTTTAGCAACATCAGATGATTTGAAACCAGTTTTGTTTGGATACCCAGTAGCAATTGGTTTCATTACCCCAACGTCTATGCCCATCTTACGCATGGAACCAGCAAGGCCAGCCGTAATTGAGGTTTTTCCAACTCCCGTATCCGTGCCTGTAATAAAATAGGCCTTCACAGAAGACGATTATCATCGTTCCTTAATAATTCACCGTACCATTATTATTGCCAAAGTTAGAATTTTCACTGATTGAATTCTAAAGATTTTGTATGGCATCCATATACACAGATGAAAGAGTGGAAAAAATTCGATGTCATAACAAAAGGTAATGGTATGTGGCTTATAGATTCAAACGGAAACAAACTCCTTGATGGGGTAGCAAGCATGTGGTGCAATGTGTGGGGACATTCTAAAAAAGAATTAGTTAATGCAATGATAAAACAAGCAAGGAATCTGCAACATTCATCTTTGTTTAATCTTACAAATGATCAAGCAGAGTTACTTGGAGAAAAACTTGTCAAGATTTCTCCCGGAATGAGCAAAGTGTTTTACTCTGACGATGGCTCTACTGCAATAGAAATTGCAATCAAGATGACAATTCAATATTGGCAGAATGTTGGGGAAAAAAAGAAAATAAAATTTGTTACATTAGATAATGGATATCATGGAGATACTATTGGTGCAATGTCAATAGGTTATGTTCCAACCTTTTTTTCAAAATTCAAAAGTCTACTCTTTCCTGTAATTAAAACACCAACACCACACAAATATAGAATACCAAAAAAATTTACTTTTGAGGAATATCAAGAATACTGTCTTGAAAGAATAGAAAAAACATTTGTAAAAAATGATGATCTTGCCGCATTTGTAATGGAAAGTGGCGCACAGATTGCTGGTGGCATAATAATTTATCCGCCGGAATTTCAGAAAAAAATAAGCCAGTTATGTAAAAAACATGATGTGCTTTTTATTTTAGATGAAATTGCAACAGGTTTTGGAAGATTGGGTTCATTTATAGAGTATCACGCTCAAAAAAGCATTCCAGACATAGTGGCATATGGAAAAATGCTTACTGGCGGTTATTTACCACTAGCAGCCACTTTGACTAGCCAGAAAATATACGATTCATATCTTGGAAGTTATGAAGATATGAAACATTTCTTTCATGGTCATACTTTTACTGGGAATCCTCTTGCTTGCGCCACCGCCCTTGCAAATCTTGAATTATATGATAAAAATAACCTAATTTCAAAAAATAAAATCAAGGCAAAACAATTTGAAAGGCGAGTTAGTGAAATTTCTAATTTGAGTATTGTGGGAGATGTACGACATAAAGGCATGCTCATGGCAATTGAACTTGTAAGTAACAAAAATAAAAAAACACCAATCAATCCAGACAAAAAAATACATCAGAAAATTTTTGTGGAAGCTAAAAAGCACAAAATTTACTTGAGAACATTAGGTCACATCATAATGCTTGTACCACCGCTTGCAATATCTGAAAAAGAATTAGATTTCTTACTTGATGGCGCTATAGATATAATAAAAAAAATCACGAAGGATGTTTGAGAAAATTATCTCCTTCGCGCTCGTCTAAGTTTCATTTCGAGCTCCCTTATTCTGCGGTTACGTACTATAACAGACAGTTTCAGTCTATTTCCTTCTCGCCTTATTACATCATGTGCTCTTCTAGCCCTGTTCAATGATGCACGCAATGTTATCATTTGTTTGCGTGTTGGCGCAGGCTTAGCTCGACTCTTTGCTTTTTTTGATCGTCTTTTAGAAGCCATGCCAAACATGCAATGAGGAAATAATTAAGCATGATGCAGTAATTGATTTCATCCAGATACACTTTAACATGATGTGCACGTATTTATGAGACAGAACTAACAATGCCGCAGATCCGTACATGCCCAATTTGTAAAAAAGTGTTGCAGGTCAATGAGAGCCATAACTGTCCACAACAGAATTCAGAATTTATAATCTGCAACAAATGTGGACAAAAGTACAAAGCTTGGCAAGGACATATTTGTCCTACTATGATCAAGTGATTTCTTGTACCTATTGTAAACAAATAACAATGAAAAAGCGTAAACCGATTGGATTTTTTCGGTTTACAATTACAATAATCTTATTAATGGAATCAGAAAACATTGACTATGAATTCAGAGCATGCATTCATCATGCAATGCAAACAAAAAATTCTATCTGGTCAAAAAATTACTGCTGATGAAGCTGCATCGCTTATCAATGTTTCAGAAGAATCGTTACAATTCTTGTCAGATGCGGCAAATGAGATTACCAGGAAATTTAATGGAAATGTAATAGATGTAGAGACTTTAATTAATGCAAAAAAAGGTACTTGTCCTGAAGATTGCTCTTTTTGCTCTCAGTCTGGATTTTACAGAACTGGTATTGACACATACAAACTATTGTCACCAGAAACCATATTGGAAAATGCAAAAATCGCAAAAGATAATGGAGTTAAAAGTTTCTGCCTTGTTTGTGCATGGAGAGGGCCGTCTGAAAAGGATTTTGAGCAAATCTGCGAAATTATCAAAAAAGTAAATTCCGAAGTTGGAATAGAAGTTAATTGTTCTCTTGGATTCATTAATGAGGAAATGGCTACGCGTCTCAAAAATCTTCATGTAAAAAGATACAATCACAATTTAGAGGCTGCAAGAAGTTTCTTTTCAAAAATATGTACTACACATACCTATCAGGAAAGAATGGACACAAATAAAATAGTCAAAAAAGTAGGTCTTGAGCTTTGTTGTGGCGGAATTATTGGTATGGGTGAATCGAGAATACAAAGACTTGAGCTTGGCGTTGATTTATCCGATCTAAGCCCAGAAGAATGTCCAATTAACATTCTTGTTCCACAAAAAGGAACTCCGCTTGAGATTCAAACAAAATTATCACTTTCAGAAATATTACGTACCATAGCTGTCTTCAGATTTTTGATGCCAAAAACAATACTCAAAATAGCTGGCGGCCGAGAAGTTCATCTTGCAAACGACCAAGAAAAAGTTCTCCTTGGCGGTGCAAATGGAATCATAACTGGAGGATATCTCACCATAGGTGGAAACACAATACACGAAGATATGCAGATGATATCAAGAATAGGTCTTGAAACGTAAATTTGATTTTGTAACTGAGGCCCTTGAGAAAATAAAAACAAGGAATCTTTACAGAAAACTACAGGATAATCGCGTACAAGGACCATACATATTATTTAAGGAAAAAAAACTCATCAATCTTTGCTCAAATGATTATCTTGGACTTGGGAGTAACAAAATTTCAAACATACAACTACAGTCAAGCTCAAGACTCGTTGCTGGAAATGACTTTTCTTTTAGTATTTTAGAAAAAAAACTTGCAACTCATAAATCTCAAAAATCTGCACTAATATTTCCTACTGGATACATGGCCAATCTTGGCTCAATACCAATGCTTGCGCGAAAAGGCGGTCTAATTTTAAGCGATGAATTAAACCATGCAAGCATAATTGATGCATGTAGACTCTCAGATGCCAAAATTTCTGTCTACAAGCATAATGATATTGAAGATCTCACAAAAAAGATACGACAAAAAGCAGATCAAAGATTCATAATTACAGAAGGAATATTTAGCATGAATGGAGACTTTGCTAAACTAAAGGAGATTTCAGAGATTGCAGATAAGAATAACGCAGCTCTTGTCTTAGATGATGCACATGGTGATTTCGTAGCAGGTCGTGATGGAAAAGGTTCTGCTGAACAATCTGGTGTTTCAAAAAAGATCGATGTTTATGTAAGCAGTCTTAGCAAGGGCTTGGGAGCGTTTGGAGGATATGTTGCATCTAATGATAAAATAATAGATCTTGCAATAAATACATCAAGACCATTTATCTATACTTCAGCGTTGCCAAGTTTTCTCATAGATCTTGCACTAAAACGGTTTTCTTCTAAACGAGAAAGTCATAGGAAAAAACTATGGAATAACGTAAAAAGGATGCAAAAAGGACTAGAGAGTATTGGATATACCTTCAATTCTTCAAGCCAGATAATTCCAATCATCACCGGAGATGAGAAGAAAACACTAGAATTTGGCAAGTATCTATTTGATAAAGGCATATTTGCACAACCAATAAGATATCCAACAGTTACGCTAGGTACAGCCAGAATACGGATTTCTATTACAGGTTGGCTTACACATGAACATATTGAGAGATCATTGGATGTTTTTGAGTCTGCAGGCAAAAAGTTTGGAATTTTGTAAAATCATGATTTTTGCTAATGTAATTCGTCATTTAACAACTACGAATCTAGGTTCTATTAAACATGTCAATGATCATGTAAGAAATTCTTAGTGTTAACTTTAGGGGTTTATCTAATTAGAAATGCTGGCGCATCTCTCTGCAAGTTCTAACTTTGCATCCATTATGCCCAAAAGTGCAGAGTTAATTCTTTCAACGTGTCCATTAATCCCTTGAATGTCACTTCTCATACTCTTTACCTTTATTCCCTCAACCTCAAGGGTTATGTCAGAGATATACTGTGTAAACAACTCTGCAAATGAAATTCTTTTTTCATCATGAACTAGTCCCTGTATCATATCTGTTATTTTCATAAAAAATCATACTATAAAAACACCCTCTGCCAAAATTGGAAATCAGAATAATCATAGAAAAAGTTGGATTTAGTTTTGAATGTTTTTTGATAGTAATGTATGATAAAAACAACGATCTGGTGATGATGTTCAAAATGCAACTGTCCATATTTCTGAAAATAGACTATACAATATTGTTTCAACAAGTCAGGCAGGCCCACATACCTTAACTATAACAGCTAAACCTGGTTTTCATATATACACATTTACCTTTGGCTGACAGTATTCAAAAATAATGTTTCAGAATTCGAATTTAGAAATATAATAAATCAATACGTATGACAATAAAAAATTGTAACCAAAGATACCGTAACTGCAGTTACACTATTGAGAAGAACATGGCATCTTAAAGCCTAAAGTTTAATCACATTCAGTCAGAAATCATGAACTTTACCAATAAATGGAATCACCAGAAAGAGAGCATATCTCAGAGAGTATTTGACAAAGTAAAACCAGACACACCACTTAAACCAAAAATTGATGAAGCACAAAAAAGACTGCAGCTTCAGATAATAAAGCTTGATTCTATAACTACGAAACTACAAGAAAAAGATAATTTTATTTTTAAAAAAGTTGTTGAAGCAGTAAAACATCAAAATAATCTATATTCTCAAGCTTATGCTACAGAATTACATGAAATTAGAAAAATGAATAAGATGGTAACAAGTGCAAAACTTGCCATGGAACAAATTCAACTCAGATTAAATACAATTTCCGAACTTGGAGATGTCGTAGTGACCCTAAGTCCTTGTATGTCAATAATAAAGGGATTAAGTGCTGGACTTGTCGGCCTCATGCCAGAAGCTAATTCATCAATGCAAGATCTCACCAACATATTAGGAGATATCATGGCAGGTGCGTCAGTTAATGGAAATACCAACATTGCAATAGAGACTCCAAATGTAGATACAACAACCATATTAGAAGAAGCACATGCAGTATTAGAAGGTCAAGTGAGACAAACCATTCCAGACCTACCTACTTCGCTACCTTCTACTACACGCACCCAAGAACCAACTACTTAGATTTTCTCTTACTTATTTCTTGAAGGATTTTTTTTTATCCTGGAAATAGTTGGATAGCTATATCCTAATTTTCTATAATTTGCAATCATCATCTTCCAATTTTTTAATCTCCACTGTGCTTGCTCTGAAGTTACCGAATGAGTTTCATGCTTGATTATGCTTTTTCTTCCTACTTTTAGCACGCCGGCATCTTTTGCAGTCCATCTATTTTTTGCAAAATGTAAACCGGCCAATATTTCTTCAATAGGTATTTCGTTAAAATATTCTTGCATTTTTCTAATCTGCTGATCGGTTGGTTTTTTATTTGTCTTTACCGAAATTTCAAATTTCTCCATACTTGTGATTGTTGGGTTGATATCTAAATGAATTATGGTTCTTTTATAACTAAATTGACCTTAAGCTAATCCGAAAATTACTCTTTTTTCTGGTTTGGTTTTCCCCAGAAGAATTCTTGCCTCATAAAAGAATCCAATTCATCAAATGCTTCCATCGAGATTTGCTGGCTTCTGAACATCTTAGATACTAGCACTAAGAATTTTTGTTGAAATTCTATATCATGGTTATGATATCGTTCTAACTTGTCTACAAGCTCAGTTAGCTTTTCAAGTAAAGGCTTTACCTCATCTGATACTATCTTCTTTACTTCACTTGAACTTGCAACAGAGTCTTCAAACTGCTTTACCATGATTTGTTTGGAGTTTAAGAGATATTTAAAGCCAGAAAATCATATTTTGACAATTGGTGTACAGATCTTTACATTCAATCATGAGACAAATCAAATTTTAGCTTAATTTTATCACATTTACATGAAATGCTATTTTTTACATTGTTGACAATCACAGTCAAACAGACCCATTTTCCCTAGACACTCGACATGTTTCTCGTCAGAGCATTTGTAGCAAAGAACCATTCTAAACATGAAAATGCTAAAGTCGCTATAAATTGCTATCAGATTATAGAAAATCAAAAGGCTTACAGGTAGTAAATTTACATATTATAACATGGAACGTAAAATCCCAGCTCCTGACAAGAAAACATTGGAGCATATGGCTACCCTAGACTGGAATGATCTTATGCTTTTCATGCATAAAAAATACGGCAAAAAAGTCACGCAGGATTTTCTAAGAAATTACACATACAGATTACAAAAATTAAAGTGGCGCAAAAATCAGAAATGGAAATAAAGATACGTTCTTGTCCGTGATTATTGCTTTATCATAATATTTTTTGCTGCTATTTTTTATAATGCGAGCCCACAAAACCATCAGGTATTATTCTTGCCAATTTACCAGTTATGGTATAGACTTCAATGATGAGTGTTTTCTGTTTTTTCTTCATTTTTTATACCCCATTCATTTTTTGTGTGCCCATTGTTGTTATCAAACGTCTTACCCCAGAAAAATTTAGGCGGTGTTATTGATTCCATTTTATTTCATTAAGTTGGATTGATAGATAAATTAGTAAGAATGCAGTGCCGTGCGCCCTTTTTATGCATGAAATGTACGATTTGTCTGTGTATGTAATGCAGTTCAGTGCATACATAGAGGTTAAATCACATGGTAACGTAGTCAACTATCGGTAAGAAAAATGGTATCAGGTTATCATAATTCTGAACTTTTGAACTTCTTTGGAATAAAAGAGACAAGAAAGTATATTCGTATTTGCATAAGATGTGGTTCTGAAAATATTCAGTTGGAACAAAACTGTATTGAATGCCTAGAATGTGGCAAAGTCCTTTCTACCAAACACAACTAACCATATAGAAAAATATGGTTAGTTTCACCCCCGGTTCTAGATCCTAATTTGTAGTGCTAAATCGGTTACATATCAAAATCTACCAAATTTAGCCGGGTTTAGCTTCTAGTCACACCATAAAAGATCAGACCAACTCTTACCAGGTAATGGGGGTGTTTTGACCATTGGCTCGCATATGCACGTACAAATGTTAAACCCCCCTCTAAAAATCGATTTTTTGAAAATATCACCCAATGCGTAATATGTAGTAAATCAAGAGGGGTTTAGCTTTTATGAGTAACTTTGAATTTTTCTGATTTTTCAAGTTTGGTTGTTATTTTACTCTAATTTGTAACTTGGACTTTTTCCCTTGCTTGAACTATTTCTATTTCTACAGTTTCTATGGGTTCATCTACTACATTTCGTCTAATGGAAAACATCTTTGGTTTATCAAAATCTTTAGTGCAGTCGGGACAAGCATAAACCAAGACCCTATGTTCATTGGGAGCTTTTGGGTTAGAAAGGCGGGGGTAATAGACTAATCTTCCCCCACAATCCACGCAATATCTATTTGCGCGTCTTGTTCTGGCCAATGCGGACCTCCTGCATATATCCAGATGTTATGATCGGTATAAGATCTAAGTAGTCTAATAGAATAAACCCAAATGTGATCGCATAACAATATTTCAAAACTCGGGTTTTGAAACATACAAAACAAACACGTTTAATTTTTAAAAGTTTGAATCACCATTAACAAAATATAATGTTTCAAAATTCGAATTTAGAAATATAATAAACGCCGCCCGTCAGACTTGAACTGACGACCAGCTGATTAACAGTCAGCTGCTCTACCACGCTGAGCTAGGGCGGCAATAGATTTGTTCGTAGAATATACGGATTTAATCCTTGCTAAGATTATTTTTGGATCCCATCAGATTTTTCAAATAGATAGATTCCATCTAAGAAAACTCTGTGATCTTTGTTTTTGACTTTGGTGTTTTGTTGTAGACTTCCAGCAGTTTGAGATACATCTGTCAAAACCGGTCCAGTTATTATCACGTCATCTCCTTTTGCGACAACTTTGGTATCACCTACTATTTTTGAAATACGGGCGGCACGCTCACCTTGAAAATTCTCTACTAGAATATTATCATCTTTTACTTTTACTGTGATTGGAAAGTGAGCATAAACGATTTTCATCTTGAATGTATATCCTTGCTGAACGCCTTTAATGAGAGTATTAATTAGTGATTCTGCAGTTTTGAATATGGCATAGTCTTTTTTTCTTGTTCCAAATGACTTTAATGTGATGTTTTTTCCGCTTACTTGCAAGTCTACTGGTATTTTTTTAAAGTTCTTTCTTGTTTTACCTAAGGGTCCTTCAACATTCAGGATTCGATGTTTTTCTGTAACCTTAACAGTTTCAGGTACAGTGATTGTCAATTCGTGATTTTCCGTTTGTTTAGTAGACATATCCTATCAATAGTCCTCCCAATCCTTTTGTTGTTGCTTCATGATGAGACATTACTCCATGATTTGTAGTGACTAGTAGCATACCTCGTGAATATGATGGAAGGTATTCGTGCTCCCATTTAGCATAATCGTCTTTTTTTACTTTGAATCTTGGAGTGATTGCACCACATTTTGTTATTTTTGCCAAAAGTTGAATCTTAAATTTACCGCCTT
Source organism: Nitrosopumilales archaeon (assembly GCA_007280335.1). Classification (GTDB taxonomy): domain Archaea; phylum Thermoproteota; class Nitrososphaeria; order Nitrososphaerales; family Nitrosopumilaceae; genus TA-20. The sequence continues at coordinate 10,185 of QYQE01000050.1, forward strand.
TTTTATCATCAATGTGTTCAAATTCTCCAATATATTTATGATTTTGAAGTGTCTTTAGTATCTCCATAGCAAGTTTTGATGATGGCAATACAATACACTCATTTTTGCGTCTAGCTTCAGTATTGAAAAGTGTAACAAACAGGTTTGAAATTATATTATTTGATGGCATATTCTCACTTGAACTTTCTAAACCCTAATGATACAGCCACTTCACGGAAACAGCGCCTGCATAGGTCCAAATCATATTTTTGAATTACTGCGTTATAGTCACCACAACGCTTGCACCAACGTGAACCTTTGCCAAACTTGTGCACTGTTCTTCCTGTTACTGCATAATCTCGAATTTTTACCATTTTATACTACCTCTATTCCAAATTCTTTTGTCAGAAATGCCTTTGCTTCTTCACTTGTAATTCTATGATGACGCCCAACACTTGCTTTATGTTTGCTTCTAAATCTTATATTAAATCCAGGCCTTGCCAATGAAATTGATACATCCAATCCCAAAATACCAACATCTGGATCATATTTCACTTTTGGAATATCGATGTGTTCTTTTATTCCAAATGAAAGATTTCCAAAATCGTCAAAAGATGAACCCTTTATCTGGTTACCCTTTGCATCAAATAATCTTTTAATTAACTCAATTGCAGGTTCTCTTCTAAGGGTTACAGCTACACCTATGGGCTCACCTTTGTGCACCCCCCAATCTCTTTGTGTTGCTTTTGCCATACGAGGACTTGGCTGTTGTCCGGCAATTTGTTCTAGCGCACGTTTTGCTTTCTCAATTGGTTCACCTGATTTACCTACCCCCATGTTTAGTACTACTTTTGCAACTGTTATTTTCTTCATTGTGGATTCTAATTTTTGCGACATAATATTCACTCTATTTGTATCACTGGCTTGTCTTTTCCTACCACCATCACAAGCTCTGATGGAATGTCAATTTGTCTTTCAGCAATATCTACCAATGCACGTCGTGGAAGTACAAATGTTCCTTCTTTTATTTCAATAACTTTACCAACATGACCTGCATTAATTCCACTTGTTATGATAACTTGAGCGCCTTTCTCTAATTTTATAATATCAAGAATTTTAGTCTCTGGAATCTGCATAACACAAGTGTCACCGATATTTACTTTTACGTCAGAGATGAGAGTACGGCCATCATGAAATCCAATTTGCATTTTAGAATTTTTTATTGTAGCTTTTTTTGTTACTTGAAGTAATTTCTTAGTCTTTTCAGAGGGGTTTATCTTAATTGGTTGAAGTACAAAGGAATTCTTTGGCACTAGTCTATAAACATCCGGAATTCCTTCAAGCTCTACTACATCCATAAGACCAATGCCGTGATGTAATGATCGTCGTGTAACACCATCCACCTTTATTTTTCCTCCATAAATTACTGATTTTACTTCTCTTAGTGTATTTACAAGTTTTAAAGTATCACGTATAAAGACAGCGCTTGGTATTGCAAGATGTTTTGAGTGACCCCCAGGCTTTACAGTTACTACAAATCTAGAGTCCTTTCTTGTAATGCCCCAGAAAATTGGAGCCATTTGGCGTTTTAATTTCTTGCTTCCTGCTATGCTTACCATTACTTTGTCTCCTTTTTCGCCGGTTTAGCTGTTTTTGTTTGTTTTCCTTTTTTTTCTGGTAGTTTTTCTGATTTAGTAATTTTCTCTCTAGGTTTTGGTGCTGCTTTTGGTGTTTCTTTGATTTGCTTTGATTTTTCTTTAGTTTCTGTGGATTTTTCTTTAGTTCCAGGAGTTTCTTTTGGTTTTGAACCTTCTTTTTGAGATTCCATAGGTTTTTCTTTCAGAGTCTTTACCTTTTGTCCTTCAAGCCTATTTTGTCGCCATTTGTCTTCTAGGTTCAAACTAGTAATCATAAGATTTGACGTATGAATGTAAAGATCAACATTACCACCTTTGAGTTTTTCACGCTTTATTCCTTCAATTGCCACTCCGTTTTTTTCTGATGATACCTGAGTTACCTTACCTTCAATTCCTTTGAATTCACCACGCATTACTTTTACATTATCGCCTTCAATTACACGTGCACTGGGTTTATGATATTTTTCTTGTAATTCTTTTGAAAGCATAGATCCCAATTGTTTACTTTTAAAATGATGCGGTGCTTGGTAAATCATTCTGTTTCGGATTATTGTTGGCTTCATTTTATACCACCATAGATGCAAGGTTTGCTATTCTTGGCCACTTTTCTGATGCTTCTGCTGCAACAGGACCTTTGATCTCAGTTCCCTTGATCTCCCCTTCAGGTGTAACCAGTACACCTGCATTATCCTCAAAACAAAGTCTTACTCCATTGAGTCGCTTAATTGGATATTTTTGTCTTATTACAACGGCTCCAAAAATTTGACCTCTTAATTCTCCTGGTCCTTTTTTGACAACTACATTTACAAAATCACCTACAGCTGCAGAAGGATATCTTGAAACTCTGGTTTTTGTTTTTTGAACCATTATAATCTCTAAAACTTTTGCGCCTGTATTATCTGCACAAATAATTTGAGCTCCCAGTGGCAGCGCTCTGGTAATATATGGTCTGAATTCTTGAACACCTTTTGCAGATACTGCACGACTTTTAGTTGCTCCCATTATGACTTAACCTCCACAACTACAAATGAAACACTCTTTGATATAGGCTTACACTCGGCGGTTAGAACAATATCTCCTTCTTTTACATCAATGCAAGAGGGTTTGTATGCATGAGTTTTGCTTTGACTTCTTGCATATCTTTTGTATTTTGTAATAAACTTTGGAGTTTCTTGTTGAACAACAACCATTTTTGGTGCCTTGGCACTTACTACTTTGCCTTGAATCAGTTTTCCACGTATACTAAGTGTACCATGAAATGGACAAAGATGGTCTGTACATTCTGTTGTAGGAACAGTCACTGGAATACCAATATTGCGTGTCATGTTTTTCCTCCCAATCTTTCTTGAGGTCTTTTTGTTAACAAGTTCCCATTCACTATGGATTCATTTTTATCAAAAGAAAACTTCCATTCGGCATTTTCTTTTGGTATTTTTTTAATGCCATTTATTGTATTTAGAAATAACATTGATTTTGTTTCATCTATAACCTTTCCTGAAATACCAGTGATTTGCTCATTGTTACTTTTCACTACCGTAGCTTCTAATCCTATTAGTTCATGTATGAGTAGATTTTCTTGTGTAATCATTGTTTTTTCATCTCATTTAGTCTTGTTAACATTCTAGCAATATCTCTTCGCAATGGTTTCAGTTTACCGCTTTCTTTTTTAAGAGTGCCTTTTGATGATTCTATACGTAATTTTGTAAGTTCTGAACGAAGTTGTCCCAATCTATCTTTTAGATCAGTTTCATTGAATTGACGTATTGTTTTCATTTTCATCCGCGTCATTACTTTAATTCCTCTTCAATTTCTTCAAAAGTCTCTACTTGTTCTACTAATTTTTCTTCGATTGCAATTAGTTCACTTTCAGTTCTTGGTTTTGTTGGGTCTATCGGAATTTCTTCTATTACTTCGATTTCTTTTTCGTCTACTTCGACTTCTTTTTCTTCTATTATCGGGGGTTTTGCTATTACTGCCTCTTTTTTCATCACTCTAAGTTCAAATTCTGGAATGTATCTCTCTTTTATTGCAATTCTAATTCGTACCCCAATCAGCCCCATCTTTGTTTGAACATGAACAATATCTTCAGAAACTATAACATCTGCAAAATGACCTGCTCTTGGTAAAATTCCTTTGCTATGTTTTTCAAAAGAAGAACGATCTCCTCTCAATTTTCCTGAAGTTGTAATTTGTACACCCATTGCACCTGCATTCATTATTGTTTGCATGGTCCACATCACAGCACGTCTAAATGCAGTTCCTCTTGCAAGATGCTGTGACATCCTATTGCACATTACACTTGGCTCAAGTTCGGGTCTGATAATTTCTATAACTGAAATTTGCGGATTCTTAAGATCAAAGTCTTTTTCTAAAACTTTTGTCAGATCACGTATTCCAGAACCTTTTCTACCTATTACTATACCAGGTCTTGTAACATGTAATCCGACACGAGTTCCTGTCGGTGTTTTTTGTATATCAACCTCAGAAAATCCCGCTTCTTTAATAGCCTCTCTAAGATAGTCTTTTAGAAGCATGAGTTTGTAACTATCATTTATCACATTTTTTACTGATGACATTTTAAATCTCCTGAGCTACAAGCTCCACATGTGTCAGTATGTCAACTTTTGGTGATGCTCTTCCCATTGCACGCGGAGTAAACCTTTGAATTTTTCTTCCTTTGTGTACAGTGGCGTTTATTATTTTTAGTCTGTCCAAGTCCATCCCACGGTATTCTGCATTTGATTCTAAATTATCAATAAGTTTCACAAATTCAGTAGCTGCTTTTTGTGGATATCGTCCAGCCATTACTCCTGTGTCTGATTTGTGTCCGACTTCGTTGTTATATCTTCTAAATGGCACTGCGCGTTTCAGTTTTATGACATCTTGCAGATAATCTCTAGCAGTTTCTATTGACATGCCTTTTATTTTAACTGCAATTTCACGTGCATGTTTATGAGAAATTGTTTTTTCCCTAAGTGAAGCGCGAACGTGTCTTGTCCTGTCATAATTTTGAAAAGCATATTTGAATTGCATACTACTCACTTTAATGGCACATACAAGCTAGAACGTGACGCTCCAACACCAGGTGCTCCGTGTTGAACTCTTTTGTTTGTTGGTGAAAACTCACCCAAATAGTGACTAACCATTTCTGGTTTTATTATAACTGGATGAAATTCTTTTCCGGTGAAAACATTGATTGTAAGTCCTATCATATATGGAAGAATTATCATATCTCTAAGATGTGTTTTAATTGGAGTAGTAAGTTTGCCTGCTTTTGCCAACTTTACTTCCTCTATTAATTTTCTTTTATTATCAGTAATACCTCTAGTAAGAGACCTTCTGGCTCTTGCTGGAAATAGCAAGAAGAGTTTTTCTAATGACATAGTCAGTAATTCTTCTGTAGGTACACCTCTATACTTGAATTCTTTAACCATGTATGTTCACCATCATTCGAAATGATTCAAAGCAGACCATATTATAGCATTCCTATCTTTGTTGCAAGATCCCTTGCCTTTTCTACAGTTTGAAATTTGACAAATGCTTTTTTACCATAAACTGTTCTACAGACATTGACACTTACAGGCTCTTCTTTGTAGAGAAGCTTTACTGCCTCCAAGATTTTTGGTTTAGTAGAATTTTCCTTAACTAGAAAACAAATTCTATTTTCATTTTCAACTAGCGCAAATGTCTTTTCTGTAACATATGGTTTGAGTACAATGTGATTTGCTTCTTCTATATTCATCTTTTTATCACCATTAGCTCCAAATGTGGAGATTTTATCTTTGCGAGTTCCTCAATTGCACCCTTTGAAAATACTGTTAGTCTGATTGGTTGAGCACCTGGAACTAGGTCTAAAACACTTAAGCTGTTCACTGCTTTTACATCTACACCTAAAAATGTCCCGGTTGCTTTTGATAAATTCTTAGAGTCTTTTACTACAAGTAGTATGCTTTTTCCAATCTTGGATTTTCTACCTCGCAACTGAGGTTTTCCAGAACGGCGTTTTAATCTATTTTTTAGTCTATCAATATCTTGTGTCAAGTTAAGCGCTTCAAAGAATTTTGCAAGTTCCTTTGATTTTGATATGGATTCAATTTCATCGGAAACAACAATAGGAAATGATTCGAGTTTATCAATTTTATGACCGCGTGATTTTACTAGTGATTCAGATGCAGTTGCTGCAATTGCAGAACACAAAGCAAGTTTGTTTTCTTTTTTATTTAACATCTTGTAAGTCACTTTTTCTGTTGTAGGAGGATGTGCCTGTCTTCCACCTCGTACCATCGCGACACCACCGCCTTGGCCTTGTCTACCACCGCCTCCACCATGCATCCTAGCAACTCTTGATTGATGATGACCTGTTGGAGGACTGTTTGATTCTGCTACAACATTCATACCAGCAAGTGGATAACGTCCTTGAGTTTGAAACTTGTGTGATTCTAAATGTATGTATGTTCTGTGTAAAAGATCTACTCGTAACGGCGTAGAAAAAACAAGCGGCAATTCAATTTCTCCTTGTTTTGAACCATTTATTGAAAATACTTGTATGGTCATACCATTATCTCCAAAACTTTTGGTTGTGTGATCTTAGAAGTTCTGTGACGCATTGGAGAGCGTAATTTTACCAGTCTTCTATAAGTTCCTGGAATTGAACCCCGTATTACAACAAAGTCTCCTTCTACTAATCCAAAATGTTTGAATCCTCCTGCAGGATTAATTTTGAATTCAGAATTTTGTGTATTACTCATTATCATTATCCTATTGTTATATTGTGTTCTTTGATGAAAACCTCGTTGACCAGCTCTTGGAACAGTATACATGATAGTTGCAGGACTAATTGGACCTAATGTACCAACCGCTCTTACACTTTTTCTTGATTTGTGTTGTTTCTTTTTTACACCCCATCTTGTAATTGGTCCTTCAATTCCTTTACCTTTTGTTATGGCAGCAATATCAACATCTGCGCCTTTTTGAAAAACTTGATCAACTTTAACTTCTTTGCCCAAAAGATCTTTAACAAACGCAAATTGTTTTTTTATATCTCCGCCTTTTACTGCTATCTCAAAAACATATGGCTTTTTTTGATCAATACCTGCTTGTCCTGGCAGAATTGCCGCAATGGCAAAAATTTCATCAATTCTTCCAAGTGATTTTTCTGCTCGTTCAAGACTTTTTTCATCAGATTTTGCGGTAAATAGTCTGGGCAGTTCTTTTGGTAATTCTTTTGCATAAACATCAAAAGAAGAATCAATACCGTATCTGTCTTTTGAATACCCGCGAATTCCAATTATAACAATTGGTGGCGTAACAACTACTGTTCCAAGACTAACAAGTTGCTTGCCAAAGTTAGGAGTTTTATCTCGATCATCAATACTTGCTACTCTAATACAACCAGCCTTGAATCCAGCATGTGCCAAGAGTTTTGGTTGATCGCCTTCCTCTTTTGGCCAAGTACGAATCCTTGCTTCCATGCTCTTCGCTCGTCCTCTTGGAAGATACGCAAGACTTCCTCGCCTTGGCTGACTATGTTTTCTATGACCCATTGATAAACGCTAAATGTCGTAAACCCCATTATAAGTCTACTATTTAAAATAGTAAATTAAAGTAATTTTTTGAAAAAATGATCTAGAAATTACAAACGCAAAATCATAAACACAATAACAATGGCACCTATTACAACACCAGCTAAACCAGCAATGATTGCAAAAAGTAACGTCCGTTTTTGTTTAGACAATAAAAAATTATTCTATAAAACAATAATAAACTTACTTGCGAGTAAGAATATTTAAGATCGCTAAAGTCCCAATTATTGCTTCTTCTAATCGTACGGTTTCAGTAGCCTGTTCAGGAAAGAAATTAAGATTTTGTGATTTCGGAATTCCTTTTATTGATACACCAAGAATTTCATGTATTCCTCGTTCAGGAGTACCAAAAACAACTAAAACTTGATTATTTGAAATTTCATCAAAATAATTTTGTGCTTTGTGTATGGGTTTACCTTTTTTTGAAGTTAAGATCACATTAGAATTCCATCCAGAAAGAAGTGCACGTAAATTTGCGTTTTCTTTCACCTCATATCCCCAGTATTGTTTAATTTCACTTCGAGAAATTTGCTTTGCCAAAAGTTCTGGGTGGCCAGTCTTAAATTGCATTGTAATTCTTTTTCCTACATCATCATTTCCGGAATACAAAATGAGTTGTTCAATTCCTACATCAACAAATTTTTTACCCCTTGCAAAAACTATCATTCCTTCTCTTATGTCTCCAGCTTTGATTTGCCTAGAATCTGATGTGTAGGAATGATGTGGAATTTTTAATGGACTTAAGCTTCCAGCAAATCGCAATTCTGAGATTCTTTGAAAAAGTCCTCTTCTAAGATATTGCGGTGTTTCAAGATATTTTAAAATGGTACGTATTAATGATCTATCGCTATCACTTCCAGAGCTTTCATGGTATATGTAGATAGTCTGTACGCGAAAAATTGCACATGCTCTGGCTATTAGAGAAATTTTCGTTGATTTACCAAGATGTGTTGATTCGTCACTTACTGAAGAATCGGGAATTGCAATTGAAAGTTTCAATGAATAAAAATTCTCTGTTGCGTTATAAAATAGTAGAGATTATTTTTGCCTTTTAGATGCAGTGTCTTTTGCCTTTACAGCATATTTTTCAATATCTTTTTCTAAAGTTTTTGTTAGAACTTTTGTGTCGTTTAGTATTTGTGCCATCTTAACATGTTTTGTACCCTCTTTTTCTTCACTCACAAGATATATTGATTCGATAGCAAGTTCTGCTGCTTCTTCTAATGACATATCTTTTTTGTAATACTTTTCCAAGTATTCTGTTACCTGCTCTGAACCAGAACCAATAGCAACCGCATCATATGAGATGTATGTACCACTTGGATCAGTCAGAAATACTGAACTTCCACTCTTGTCTATACCAGCAATAATCAATGCCACTCCAAAGGGTCTAACTCCAGCATATTGAGTAAATTGTTGACATTGGTCTGCAAGATGCTTTGCGACAGATTCTACCTCTATTGGTTCATCGTAAATCATTCTGTTTGATTGTGAGAAAAATCTTGCATTATCAACTTGTGACCTAGCATCAGGAATGTATCCTGCAGCAGCAACTCCAATATGATCATCTACTTGAAATATTTTTTGTGTGATTTCTGAATTTTGTAATTTTCTTGGTTTTTCTTCAACTGCAAGAATTATTCCGTCTTTACATTTTATACCAATTGCAAGTGTTCCACGTCTTACAGTTTCAATTGCATATTCTACTTGGTAAAGTCTTCCATCTGGTGAAAAAACAGTAATTGCTCTATCATAACCTGCAGCTGCTGGTAGCATTTCAATTCTCATACCTTTGAAGGTTTAATTTAAGTCTATACAGATATGCGATCATGCATTTTGAGATCTTATTTCATGGTCACAAAAATATTAGATCACTTCATCCAAAAACAATTGAGATAACAACAGACCCGGATCTCACATTAAATGGAGATTGCATTGTTGGAGTTGAAGCATCTTGTGGTTGTAATGACATACCAGAACAAATGAAAAATCTTATGCAAAATTCTAAATCAGAAATTTTATTTACAATATCAGCAAATGATATTTCCTTCAAAGTCAAAGGCAGTGGTCATAAGAACTTGATTTTAACAAATCCACACGATATTGTAATTAGAAAAAGCTCTTTTATCTGCCCACGGACATTAGCAATTCATTGCGATTTGGCTTCAGATTCCATTCCTCGTCAAATGATTAAAATTCTACAGAATCCAGATTCACGAGGAATTTTTGCCATTGATGTAAACTAGCGCAATTTACTTTTTGTGCAATAAGTTAGAATCGTGGTTTTCTAAGACTTTTGTCAGTGCCCTATTTACTATTTCCATCAAGAGATATTGATCATAGTTTTGTTCCGTACCAGTACGTTTTTCTGTATTTTTCTTTTTTAATTTTAGCATATTATTTTGAACGATATTTTTTATCATCTTTTGCATCGTTATTGATGCTTCAGTTATTGTTTTAGAATAATCAGAATCAAAGTTTGGAGGAATATCATATCCTAGGAGCTTAATTGATGTTCCATAAAATTTCATTACGGCTCCTCGAACTTCTTCCATTTTTACAATTTCTACAAGACCTGCACGTTTTAACACATAGAGATGATGCCTGATTGTAGTCGTAGCTTTGTTGTAACCTGTTTTGTGTAATTCTTCCACTATTTGTTCTGCAGAAAATTGTTTATGATATAGAATTTGCAGAATCCTGATCCTTGCAGGGTCATCTAGTGCTTTTGCCTGTTCTATGTTAGTTGTAACAATTCGATTTATTTTGATTTCTTTTTGTAGTAGTGTGGACATTTCCTTCTTTGAATTATAATTATTACTAAAAGATCACAACATCACATTTTGTTAGCCAATACGTTATTTTTTTTTATGTTACTAAAAATCTGATTAGGGTTTTTGAAAAAAGTGTTACACTACTATTAAAATTGTCATATACCAATTAAAATACTATCATAATGATCAATATGATATCATTATCATATACATAGTATCATTACAAAAATTCCCTAAAATTTTATAAAAAATAACATTTCTGGAAATTCTGGTCATTGTCATACCAATCAATTGGCAAAATAAGAAATTTTAAGGTTAGGTCAAATTAGAAATTCGAGTTAAAGTGAGTGGCTAGTAATACGTTCGTATGCAGTTATGTATCTAGATGACATTTCTTGCGATAATTCTGGCGGTAATTCTGGCGCAGTTGGTTCTTTACCGGCATTTCTATCATCTTCAAACTTTTTTTGATATCCGCGTGTTGCTAGCCAATCACGTAAAAGTTGTTTATCGAAACTTTCTTGTGTTTTACCTACTTGATATGCATCCTTTGACCACATTCTATATTCATCTGGACCAATGGAATCGCCCAACAATATTTCATTATATGATTTTCCAAATTCTAATTTCAAATCAGCTAGGATAAATCCAGATTTTTCTGCTATTTTAGACATGTTTTTGTAAATATCAATTGATGTTTCTTCTAACCAATCATATTCTTTTGAGCTAACAAGACCTCTATCCAAGGCCACATTTTTGGTAATTGGAAGATCATGTGTTTCCGATTTTGTCGCAGGATCAAACACCGGTTCGGGCATCTTTGCAGCAATTCTAGTATCAGTATTTTTTGGAATTATAATTTGACCGTCTTTCCATCTTTGAATGAGGCTACCATAGAAATATCCTCTAACAACGCATTCTATTGGAACCATCTCCATTTTTTTTACAACCATTTTATCTTTTGTTTCTGTTCTTACATAGTGATTTGGTGTTTGAATTTTTTTGAACCAAAATTCAGCAAATTTGCAAAGAACTTCTCCTTTTCGTGGAATGGGAGTAGGAAACTTTACATCAAACGCAGAAACCCTATCACTAAAATGGAAAAGTAAATTTCCATCATCTAATTCGTAAATGTCTTTTACCTTACCTGAGCGAAGGAACTTCAAACACGCGTCGTTGATCCGTGTTAGATTTAAACTGATACAAAAGATGTTCCTAGGAACCCATCATGCCTGGCATGTTTATTGGAGTTCTATAGGGTTTAGTAATGCTGACTCCCTGATCTGTCGTTACGGTAACTTCCTGAAGATCACTTCCAGCAGATGGTGAGAGTATTACTTTTTCTCTAGGTTTTAACAGAGGAATAATATCAGGTTTGCTACTTCCTCCATAGTCTACTTTAACATTAGTAAGAGCTCTTTTCCTACATTTTGAACTGTTACATGGATTTCAATAACTAGTGGTTGTTTATCCTTGAAAGGATCTAAAAATATCGCATATTTCTCAGCGGGTCCTTGTTCAATTAACAAGATTACAATTATAGCGACAGTGACAATACCGCCACATATTGCTGCAAGAAAACCTTTCTCACAAAATAAAATAATTTGTGGTTAATTATAAAGTCTATTTGTCGCCTTGACTAGGTATAACAGAAAGAGTTGTAGTAGACAGAACGTTACTAACTCTACGGATCTTTTTAGTGATTATTAATTCAATCTCACTCCTTGTTGGAACTTGAACTTTCACAAAGATATCGTATTGACCATAAGTTCCAAGAACCTCCTTTACACCGTCAATTTTCAAAATATCATTCATAACATCTATCTCATGTCCCATTTTGGCTTTTACCAAGACATATGCTAATTCCAATTTATTCCCCTTTAATTTCAGCTCTGCTCTTAAAGACTGGTTTTATTCCAAGCGGAGAGTAATCACCGCTAGAACAGGTAAAGCACATAGAATCAGCATCAATTCCAATTGCATCTGCCAAATTCTTTGCATCGTTGTATCCCAAAAAATCGGCACCTATAACTTGTCGCACTTTTTCGATCATTGCGTCTTCAGAATAGCCATCACTGTTATCAAAAAACGTTACAAGTTCTTCTTGTGAAGGAAAGTCAATTCCAGCATAACATGGAAATTTTATTGGTGGAAATGTTATCACCATGCTAATTTTTTTTGCTCCTGCGCGTCGTAGTGCCTTTATGATTGCTTTAGAGCTTGTTCCTCTCACAAGACTGTCGTCAACTACGACTACATGTTTACCGCTAATAACTTGTGTAATTGGTATTATCCAACGGTTTATTTCGACTCTGTCACTTTGATGCGGTTCAATAAAACTTCGTAATGGCCCCTTTCTGCTATACCTATCTTTTAACAAACCTTCTTCAAATGGAATTCCTAATTCTTGGGCATATCCTAGTGCGGCAGGTCTTGCTGAATCAGGCACTGGAATTACAATGTCTGCGTCTCTAATTGGAAACTTTCTTGCAAGATACTGCCCAATTTTTTTTCTTACCATGTAAATATTAGAACCTTCCATAACGCTAGAAGGATGTGCAAAATAGGTAAACTCAAACGAACAGTGAGCAGGTTTTTTTTCTTCAGAGAACATTTCTGATTCTAAACCAGCATTGCTAATTTTTATCAGCTCACCGGGCTTTACATCACGAATCAGTTGTGCTCCAACTGCTGCAAGTGCCGCAGATTCTGAAGCTACGATATACGTATTAGTATCTTTTCTAAAACCAACAACCATTGGTCTAAACCCTTTCGGATCACGAGCTGCATATACTGCGTTGTCGTCTGATACAAAAGTAAAACAAAAAGATCCAACCATCTCGTTTTTTAAAATTGAAAGTGCGTTACCAAGCTTACCGTTTTCTGACATGAGTGAAACCAATCGTTTAGCTACAATCAACGTATCACTGACATTTTGTGGTGTAAAAGTACACCCTCCCACCATTCCTGATAATTCTTCAACGTTAGATATTGTACCATTATGTGCAATACAGAGATCCTTTACCTTTAGCGGTTGAGCATTTTCCAAGTTACTTCCTCCCATAGTAGAATATCTTACATGACCAATTGCTGCCGGGGATGCGTATTCTCTTGTAACTTTGTCAAATTCTGAAACTGCCGAGGATACCAACCCAAGTTGTTTGTATGGTTGTTTTTTTGGAACAGCTACCCCCCAAGCTTCTTGTCCTCTGTGCTGAAGTGCCCTTAGTGAATCAATTATCATTGGGATAACATTTACCCCATCTAGACTGAAGATGCCTACAACTCCACAGTTTTCCTTAACCATGAGTAACCAGCGACTCCAATGAGTTTAACCATTTGTCTCGTGCTTTATCAACCCTCAGATTTGCAATCGTTTTTGTTTTGTTTCTAAATATTATATTAGAACCAGAAAATTTACCAATGAACGCATATGATACATTTTTTTGTTTTAATAGAGATTTTATTTTATCAGAGTTCTTTGGATCTATAACTAATAGATAACGGGAATGCGATTCAGAAAATAAAATCTCGTCAGGCTTTAGTTTTTGGCCAGGTATTTTATCTATTGATACCACACAGCCCATGTCATTTGTAATACATAGTTCAGATACTGCTACCGCAAGACCACCTTTTGAACAGTCATGGGCAGAATTTACCAGTCCTTGATTTATCAATTCCAATATAATTTGTTGATTTAGTTTGGCAGATTTCATATCTACAATTGGAGATGTGCCACCAATGATATCGTGTATGTATTCATAATATTCCGAGCCGCCAAGTTCGTCTTTTGTTTCTCCTACAATAACAAGTATGTTGTTATTTGCAATTTTTTGTGTAAGTAATGGTTTCTTATCTATCAATCCAAGAACCCCAATCAACGGGGTTGGTTTTATTGGTCCGTTGTCTGTTTCATTGTAAAAACTAACCTTGCCTCCAACACATGGAATTTCTAAATATTTTGCAAATTCAGATATTCCTTCTAATGATTCTTTAAATGTCCAAAAAATTTCAGGATCCTCTGGATTTCCAAACTGTAAATGATCAACCATGCCAATTGGTGTAGCTCCAGTGCAAACAACATTCCTACATGCTTCTTCAAAGCACCCTATGGCGCCCTGACGAGGATTAATGTAACATTGTTTAGAATTACCATCAATCTTTACAGACAGGAATTTACCATTATCTAATCGAAGAACAGATGCATCATATCCTGGTTTTACTACAGTTCGTATTCCAACCTCATGATCATACTGTCCATACACCCAGATCTTGCTTGCAATGTTAGGATTTGTAAGCATTTGAAGAAGTGTTCCAGTCAGGTCATTTGGAGTATTTGGTTTTTTTATCTCTTCAATTTTTTTTAGATATTTTGGTTTTGATGCTGGTCTGTCTAAGAGTGGCGCATTTACAATTACACTGCTAGGCAGATTTGCTATTGTATTTGTCTCAACTCTGACTTGCATCATTCTATCTTCTTTTACTTTGCCAATAACAGAATATGGAACTCTGAATTTTTCACATATTTTTTTTAATATTGGAAGCTTTTGTCTATCCGTTATGACAAGCATTCTTTCTTGCGATTCTGAAATCATTAGTTCTGTTGGCGACATACTGGCCTCCCTTTTGTGAATGCGTGCCACGTCCATCTCTATTCCGACAGAAAGTGCGTCTGCTATTTCTGAAATAGCACAAGAAAGACCTCCGCCACCCAAATCCTTCATTGCTTTTATGCAATGTTGATCTCTTGCTTCAAGTATTGCTTCTATAACCAATTTTTCTATAAATGGATCTGGTATTTGAACAGCTGAACGGTTTTCTGATTCTAGCTTATCTGACGCAAATTGTGAGCCGCCAATTCCATCACGACCCGTAGAACCTCCAATTAAAACAACAAAATCATCTTTATCAGCTCTATTTTTTATGAGTTTTTCTTTTTTACCAAATCCAATAGCTGCTACATCAACAAGTGCATAGTTTGTAAAACATTTATCAAACTCAATTTCACCGCCAATTGTTGGAATCCCAAGGCAGTTACCATAATCTGCAATGCCACGTACTGCATTTTTGAAAAGCCATCTTGCATGTGAATCTTTTTCAATGTCACCAAATCGTAGACCATCAAGTATTGCAATTGGTCTTGTTCCTACAGATAAAATATCGCGGATAACACCACCTACACCAGTAGCCGCACCACCATATGGTTCAACTGCAGATGGATGATTATGGCTTTCAATGTGTACTGTTACAACATAGTCATCACCGACATCTAAAACTCCAGAGTCATAACCAAGACCAGAAATTACTCTGCTTCCCTCTCTAGGCAAAAGCTTCAAATGTTTTTTTGATGATTTGTATGAGCAGTGTTCTGACCATTCTGCTGCAACTATCTGTAGTTCTACAGGGCTGGGTTTACGACCAATTTTCTTTTCAAGAAAAGCATGTTCCTGAGGAGTAAGACTCATTGTACTACACCCAATGTATTTAAGAGAGATTCAAAAATTAATGAAGCCGGTTTTGAATTCTTTGGATTTATAATAGATTCTGCAGATCTTTCAGGATGCGGCATCATGCCGACAACGTTACCTTGTTTGTTGCATATCCCAGCAATATCAAGTGAGGCCCCATTTACTTCCTCACCATATGTAAAGACAATCTGATTGTTTTTCTTTAATGATCTTAATGTTTCCTTGTCAGCATAATACCTGCCTTCCCCATTTGCAATTGCAATAGGAATTCTTTGATTTAGTTTCAATTTGTTGGTAAATGGAGTCTTGTTGTTTTTTACTATAATCTCAGTCCATTTACACATGAATGTAAGTGATGTATTTTTAAGAAGTGCACCGGGTAAAAGTCCTGCCTCTACAAGAATTTGAAATCCGTTACAAACGCCTAGAATTGGTATTCCTTTTTCTGCCATTTTTTTTACCTCAGAAATTACAGGACTGTGAGCAGCAATAACTCCAGCACGAAGCCTATCACCATATGAAAAACCTCCTGGAAGAACTATAGCATCTATATTTTTTGGAAACTCGTCAGTATGCCAAACAAGTTCTGTTTTTAATTTAAAGACATCTGAAAGCACGTGATGCATGTCCCGATCGCAGTTACTTCCGGGAAATACAACAACAGCAACTTTCACAGGTCTTCATTGCTTAACAGTATTATTAAATTGAATCGAATGAAAATGAAATCATTTTTATCCTAATACTTTTTGGTACTAGCTATGGGTCAAGTACGTGATATCATGGTACGAAACGTGATTACCATAGAACATGACAAGACAGCAAAAGATGTTGCACTTTTACTTGCAGAAAAAGAAATCAGTTCCCTTGTGGTCATAAAAGATGGCACTCCCATAGGATTAGTTACAGAAAGAGATCTTGCTCGTAAAATCTCAACTTCAGATAGGAAAAGCTCAGACGTGACTCTCTCTGAGATAATGTCACATAATTTTCGATGGGTAGAACCCACGACCCCAATAGAGGACGCAGTTCAAAAAATGATTAACAAGAATATTCGTAGACTCCTTGTTCTTGAGAATGGTAAGCTTGCTGGCATCATAACTGAAACAGACTTGGCAAAATATTTACGAAGTAAACTATTGATAGATGGAGCCCTTGAGGACACCACTGCTCTGAACCGAAAAGTCATAAAAAGTAGTTAGGCATCAAAACTTTCAATCGATACTTTACTGACAAGTGGATTGTAAATTCTAAATTCATCACATAAATCCATCACAATTTTTTCAGCAATCTTTCGATTTTTTGCGTCTACATCGAATTTGAGCATCTTTGCAGAGTGAATCTTTTTCACAGAAGTATCATGATCTTTTAGAATCAAATCATTCAATATAGTATCACCCTCAGGATCACTTATCTCTGGCTTGTTTTCTATTGTCACGTTCACTTTGAAAAACGTCATGTGATTTGTTTAATTG
>QYQE01000067.1 GCA_007280335.1 Nitrosopumilales archaeon
AGGAAAAAGCAAGCGGTAAGACACTTGATGAGAGAAAGAAGATGCGAAAACTACATCTTGCCGAAACCATATTTTTGCTCACCATAGCTGCCTTGGTAAACGCTGCAATCCTAATAATGGCCGCGGTTGCATTTTATCCCAACAATTCTCAAATTGCATCAATTGCAGAAGCTTACAAAACACTTGTACCATTGTTTGGAATATCTGCCGGGGTAGTTTTCCTGATTACTTTGCTTGCATCAGGCATTGCTTCATCGGTTGCAGGAACATTAGCGGGCCAAATAATAATGGAGGGATTCTTGGGGAAAAAAGTCAATGTGTGGCTGCGAAGAATAATTACAAGATTTGTGAATGTAATTCCAACTACTATTGCCATACTACTTGGTTTTGATCCTTTACACATACTAGTGTATAGTCAATTCATTCTCAGTCTGATGATACCAATTGCAGTAATACCAGTTGTCATACTTACAATGAATAAGAAATTGATGGGTGAGTTTGTGAACAGAAAGATAACAACAATTATTGCGTGTGTTTTTGTAGGAATAGTTTTGGTATTCAACATTCTTTCATTAGTTAGTCAACCGTCATGAAGTAATAGTCAAGTTATTCTTAGTTTGTTGACACCATTACCTATCATACCACTTGTAATCCTTACAAGAAATAAAAAATTGATGGGCGAGTTTGTGAACAGAAAGATAACAACAATTGTCGCGTCAATTTTTGTAGGAATAATCGTATCGTTTAATTCTTACATGTTATTGAATTTATGATAAAATTCGTTTAGTGATCGAGTTATTTTTCTAATATTATTACAACAAACAATAATTGCTCCCAATGTTGGAAATAGTTATAACGTTGGAAATAACCTAATTTGGAGGGGGGGGTGGTCGCTATTTCTAATAATATTGCTAAAGAACATGTAAGCTTTAGAATAGAAAAAAATCATTTAAAACAACTACATTCAGAAGCAAAACAAAATAATACTTCACTCAACACTCTCATAAATCAAATAATAAAGCAATACTTAGAATGGTACTCAATAGTTTCTAAAACTGGTAAAATTCCTATACAGAAGGAGATCCTACGCATGTTGATCGACAAACTTGATGTATCTGATTTAACTATTTCCAATATTGGCAATAGTTTCTTCTAATTATTATGTTTAAAAGACAATTTAATAGAATTCTTAAGTTTATTTCGATCTAAATTCAAATATTATCCCAGCTTGTTTCACAGGAGTTTTGTTATCTATGTCATGTGTAGCATAAAATAATTCTGAATTGAACAAATTACAAAATTTTATGTCATTATCTTAAACTGGATATTTTTTTCCTTCAGATAGTTTATCAATTTCTCAGCGTGTTTTTCGTTTTCAGTTTCCAAACTCAACGTTACACCCGCAGTACCTGCTGGGATGCTTGTACTCAGTCTGTCATGTACTACTTCAACTATATTCACACTTAGTGCAGATATGACATCGACAACTTCTTTGAGTGCACCTGGTTTGTCTGTTAATACTATGAATATTTTCACCATTCTTCCCATTTCTGTAAGACCTTTCGCTACAATCTGTCCTAGTAAATACATGTCAACATTTCCACCCGAAAGTATTGGTACAACTTTCTTACCTTTGGCAGGTTTTTTGTCAAGCAAATAAGCTAGACTTACTGCACCAGCTGGTTCTACTACCATCTTTGTTCTCTCCATTAAAAGAAACATTGCCTTGACTATTTGAGAATCATCTACAAGAACTATATCATCAATTAGTTCATTTATTATCTTAAATGTAAACTCGCCGGGTTTTTTTACAGAGATTCCATCAGCTATTGTCATTTGTCCTTTTACTGATTTAAGCTTGCCAGCATCAACAGATTTCTTCATTGCAGGAAATGCCGTAGACTGCACACCAATCACTTTTACTTTTGGTTTTTTTGTCTTGACTGCTTTTAAAACTCCGGCTGCCAATCCTCCACCACCTATCGGAAGATAGATCTCATCAACATCTGGCAGTGATTCCAAAATTTCTAATCCAATCACTCCTTGTGCAGCTATCACTTTCTCATCATCAAACGCATGAATTATCTGAGCTCCTGTCTTTTGGGATAACTCTAATGCTTTGGACCACGATTCATCATAGATGGTTCCACTGAGTACAACATTTGCGCCATACGATCTTGTTGCAGCAACTTTAGCAGGAGATGCGGTCACAGGCATTACTATGGTACATGGAATTTTTTCCAGTGCAGATGCAAATGCGACTCCTTGTGCATGGTTTCCCGCAGATGCCGCAATTACTCCTTTTTTCTTTTCGGCTTTTGACAAAGTGACAATTTTTGCATATGCGCCTCTTACCTTAAATGAGCCAGTCTTTTGCAGGCATTCAGATTTGAGATAAACTTTCGAGCCTGTAATCTGGCTAAATGTAGCAGACATCTCCATTGGAGTTTTACGTATAACACTACTCTGGATTTTTTGTGATTTTAGTATGTCATCAAAAGTAAGATTCAACAAATTCAACAGATCTCTTACGGTATATTTGGTTTCTTGCCAAACGTTGTTCGCTAAAGAGCGCATGTATTTTTGATTTTAATGAAAAATTGACATAAAAAATACATAAAGATGTCTTGTTTGAATAAAATTTACATCGATCTGGAAAAGGCTAAATACTATTTTGTAGAGATCACAGATCTGTGTCAAGGGGTCGCTTGGCGTCAACTCCCCATATGAAGATGCTTTGCATCCAGTTCCATAGGCCCCTTGACTAAATTATAAAATTATAAAAAAGAATCAGGATATAAACAATTTCTAAATTTTTATTGTATTAAAGACTTCATCCATTCTTTCCAACAATTTTTCTTTTATCATTAGTGAGATTCTTGCCGGATCAAAATTTCCTTCTTTGGATTCTTTCGTCATATGTTCAAGATCAAATTGGCACAGACATCCTTCTTCTGCTGCAATCATTTTCATTTCATCAATCATCACTGGAGTAGTATGATAAATCTCAATTAACATGTTATCAAGCTCGTTAAATAAATCCAAACGTCTTTTTGTCAGTTGAGCAAAGTTTTCATCCGTACTAGAATATACTTGTTCAATCATTTCTTTAGCAAGGTTGTCGTTTTGGAATAAGATTTCAAAGAGTTTCTGCTGATCTACTGTATCATAACCTAATTCTTTTAATTTTTCTTGAATCAACTGATCTCCTTTTGGCGCAAGATCGGTTTCTAGTTTATTTATCTTGTCAGTTATATCTGCAAGTTCCTTTTGTACGTCAATGACTCTATGATTTAGTTTGTAAAATAATAATGCGTGATATTGCAGAGATAGATATCCTGAGAGAAGATAATTTCCCTCCCTTGCTTCAAATCTAATAAAGACACGCCTAAGGTCTTTTTCATTTGAGGTGGATATGTCTTGAGCCTTCCAATCGGATAATTTTTTTAATAATTCACCATAAAATTTCCTAATTAATGCAGGATCAAATGTATGTTGTTCGGAAACAGTACCATCCCCTAGCATAACTTTTACATCGACATTTTTTGTCAGAGAAACCACACGTTCCAAAAATAACGATCTTATTTTCTGGCTTTTTTCAGTCATTGATTTAATAAACTCGTCTTGTGATTTTGCTGGAATTTGCACAGTTTTTTCTTTCTAACCTCACTTAAATTTGATATGAAGAAAATTGCGTTTCTTTTTATACCAAATAGTATAAAATTCACATATCAAACTATGCCTAAGGCGTCCTTTAAGAAAATAATTTGTTGGAATTGTAATGTAGAGATTGTTCAGTATTTCGATATCAAATACAAAGGTCATCGCGGTCAATGCCCAGTTTGTGGAGTGAATTTTCCCCTTGAATAAAAGAGGCAACCTGTCTTGAGCAAAGATCCTCCTGTAGAAGGCACCGAGCCAGTATCTACTAACGACATAGTAGATATGATGTTAGGGGGAGGCAAATCAAACGCATTAGATACCGAATCATTAATCAAGGAAACCCAAAAAAGAGTCTGGAGTTCCCTTAAGAAAGGTTACGAGTACGATTATACCGCAGACGAGTCGGACAAATTTTTGCGATCGCATGTAGATATGAAATTACACATGATCGTAATTTTTGTTGATTTGATTGGATCTACAGAGATGACGTTACAATTACCTACAGAAAAATTGGCAATTATCCTAAGTTCATTTTCTCAAGAGATGAGATATGTTATCAAACATCACGAAGGATATGTTTTAAAATATGTCGGAGATGCTGTAATAGGATACTATGTAGCAGAAGATAGCCCGCTTTTAATAGCTGATAACGCTGTCAACTGTGCAAGAACTATGATTGATGTAATAGAACGAGGAATAAATCCAATTCTTAGTGAATATGATTATCCAGAGCTTCGTGTAAAAATTGGCATGGATTTTGGAGAAAACACCATAGTAAGATATGGATCAGATCAGGCCAGATCGCATGTAGACATACTTGGACCTGCAATGAGCATTGCCGCAAAGATAACAGCTCTTGCCAGACCAAATCAGATCTTAATCGGAGAAGATATTTATGAAAAATTACATCCATCATTAAAACAATCATTCAAAGAAGTCGAGTGGCATGGAACCCAGTGGAACTATCGCAATAGAGAAACTGGAAAACTTTATCGTGTTTATGCACTAATTGATTAAACAGTAAAGTTATCAGGGCATTCAATGTGTTCGTAATGATGATCGGTAAACTTTTCACCGACAACATACATTACAATTTTGTATAAATCAGTTGAAACTATATTTTTTTTACATTTTATACAACTCATAGATATTGTTTTTGCCATTTTATCAAATGAGATCTGTGGCTTCTATAAGGATCAGCGATCGGCTGATCTTGATAAAAAACTACTGCTGGTTAACAACCTGTTTTATGTATAATGCCTAATTTTTAACACGTAAAGGTGAAATAAGGGGCAAAAAACCTCATAACATATGTGGAATATGGATACAAAAAAAATGTTAGAGTTTTACAATCAATATCAAAACATGGCAAATAGTCCATTTGCCTTTCCACGTCTGCCTCCAAAGACAAATCACCCTCGTGGAATATCCATGACAGGTAAGCTAAAAGACAGCATAGTTAGAGACAATTCAGTAATGATGGAAAGATTATCTGATTTTTACACAGTGTTTCAACAATACGCATCTGGACTTTTTGATTTAGCACCAAACCAGTTTGGTCCATCTCACCCTATGTACAAAGGAACAAACTCCCTTAATGCATTACAAGTCGAAAACGAACAGCTGAAGAAAGAAAACATGGTTTTAAAGAAAGACTTGGAAAAACATAAGCAAAAATAAAATCCACCTTTATAAAGCCTGTAATTTTATCATCAATATGGCAAAAACTCCAGCTGAGAAATGGCAAGAAGACATTTCCATTCATAGAAAAAAATGCCAAAAAATTCTGCTAACATCAAAATCGGTAAGATACGTGGGATTGATCAATGAATACGGTAGAACGCTTACTGGAATAATAAGACCTGGTACCAAAATATACTTAAAATCAGAACCAGCTAGAAACGAATTCTTTCTAATTTCAACTCTATTAACAATGCGACGCTCAAATGATAATGCAATAGGCATAATGGATTGTGCAATTTTCAAACATGACAAAGTCACTTTGATTGCATTCCAAAGAAAAGAAGGGATATACTATATCTCAGTAGACAAAAACGCAGCTCTTGATTCGTTAGCTAAAATAATTAATAAAATCAAAAAACTAATCTAGAGTGGAGCAAAGCCGTGGAATCCACGTGCTTGTTTTGCACTATCAGGAGGTGCAGGCTCAAACAGCGATATCATATATTTATCAGGGTCTAGTACAATTGCATTTTTACCTGCCTTGTGAGATTCAATATCTCGATAGATTGTAACGTTTTGTGATTTGAGTTCTTGGACTGCAGACTGTATATCACCAACTACAAGACCAATGACAATACCATTCTCAACAGACGTACCTGTGTTTATTTTAGTGGTAGCAGGATGTAAAATAACTGTAGCACCTTGCTTTGCAAGTTCTACCCAATTTTCCCTTTTGTTTTTAATTGGCATGCCTATTATTTCATTGTAAAACTTTACAGATTTTTCTAAATTTGATACTGCAACTATTACACCACCAAGGTGTTTTATGTTCATATAATGAAGTTTGAATACACTTTGTTAAAAACCCTTATGCTATACTACCTGAACCATTGTTTCCGTTCTTTCTACCCCTTTGATGTTTTGTATCTCAGAAGTAACATCTTTTATCTGTGATAATGATTTAACTTCGATTAAAGCTACTGCATCAAACTGACCACTTACTGGAAACGAATCATATACTGATTTTACCATTCGCAATCTTGCCGCAATGAGTTTTTTTGGAGATTTTACCAGAACTACTGCTTTTACCATCCCAAGTTTACCTCCACCTCAATTAGAGTTTCAGTAGTAACAATTTCTCTAATTTTTTTGAAATCAATTACCACATTATTGATTTCATCCATTGTTCCTTGAAGAACTACGGCAATATCAGCTCTGCCTGTTACAATCATTATTTCTCGTACCACCTTTCGAATTTTTCGAAGTGATAGTATTACATTGTCTATCTTACTGGGTTTGACAGCAATCAGACACAGTGCGCGCATGTCAATAGTAATATCATTCACGTATGGATAAGTATGATCTTTTAAAAAAGAAAATTAATACAATAGTACATCCATTGAAATTAAACAGATAATAGAATTAATCTTCTGAAGCTTCTTGAGAACGCGCTTCTTCAAGATATGCTTTTCGTGCCTCAAGTTCAGCTTCCTTATCCATATTTGTATCATCTTCTACTACAATAATTCCCGCATCATCGCTAGAAACCAAATCTTGTTTTAGTTTCGGTTTAGCTTTTGCTAGTGCCTTTTTCTTTTTTTCACTAGTGATCTTTTTATTTGTATCTTTTTTCTTATCCTTTGTCAATGACGATTAACCAAAATTGGAGACCATATTATTAAACTTGTCTCAAGATTCATCGTCCGATCGTGTCATCTAATTTATAAAATTACAGTGCCGCCGGCGGGACTTGAACGCGCGACAGCTCGGTCTTCAGCCGAGTGCTCTCCCGGGCTGAGCTACGGCGGCACATCGAAATATCCAATTTCCGGGGAATTAAAGTGTGTCTTTACTTTTTCCAGGCAATGTCTTTGATCATTTTTCTTTTATTGATAACACGTGCTATAACAAAAAGCAAATCTGCTAATCTATTTATGTAAATCTTGCATGTTTTGTTTATTTCTTCAATTTCTGCCAAATATACAATGCTAGTTTCTGCCCTACGCGATATTGCGCGAGCCATGTGTACTTGTGACGCAATTGGATCTCCTCCAGGCAATATAAAATAAGAAATTGGGCTCAATTCCTTTTCTAGTTCGTCTATATTAGATTCAAGAAACTGAACCATATCATCTGTAACTCTATTTGATATATTTTTTAAATCGGGGTTTGCGAGATCTGCACCAACTACAAACAAGTCATTTTGAATTTTTATCAACAAATCTGCAATATCAGTATCTAATTTTAATGAAAGTGCAATTCCAAGTGATGAGTTCAATTCATCTACGGTACCATATGCAATTATCCTAGGGCTTGATTTTCGTATACGATTACCTCCTATGAGGCCGGTAGAACCATCGTCACCAGTTTTTGTATAGATTTTTACCATTGATTGATTGGTAGTTTCGGCGCTTTTATCTTGTTCGAATTATTTAATAGTACAAATATGTGCGGTTAGAACATGCCAAATTCATCACATAATCATAACAAATTATGTTTAATTTGTAAGAGTGATCTTAAGAATAATCAAATAATAAAATCAAAAAATTCATCATGGGTCAATAAAAAGGAATTTTAATGTTATTTGATTTTTTTTATATCGTATCAGAACTAAAAAAAACGCCTCGTAAGGGGTGGAAAGATAAAATTGGCATCAGTCATCCAGAATCAGTAGCAGATCATTCATTTAGTGTAGCTGTTATGGCAATGGTTTTTTCTGATTTAAAAAAACTCAATACTGAAAAAATGTTAAAGATGGCACTACTACATGATCTTTCAGAATCCATTACTGGGGATTTTACACCAGGGGAAATTTCTAAAAACGATAAAAAAGAAATTGAAAATCAAACAATGAAAGAAATTCTTTCAAGACTACCATCAGAAATTTCAATTGAATATGAAAAAATATGGAACGAATTCCAAGATGGAACTTCCAAAGAATCAATCTTGATGCATGAGATTGATCGTTTAGAAATGGCAATACAGTCTTTAAAATATAATGCAGAGGGCCATCCAAAAGAGAAACTTGCGTTATTTTTTGAATCTGCAAAAAAGGACATAAAGAGTAAAGAGATTCTAGAAATTTTAGACGAGATATCCTATAAATAACAAAACATCAATGCGTAATGTGTATGCAATATTTTGTAGCACTCAAGATTGGCGAGAAGCGTGTCAAAGAAGCAAGAGCACACCTAAACAAATACGCAAACGGTGCTGCATTACCAGCCCTTGCATTAAAAGACAACAAAACAAATGTCTGGGAACCGGTTGGTGAAGAAAATCTGTATGCCATTCTAAATGATAGCGGAGGATATGTGTTAACAGATGTGAGTGGATACATGGTGGTGTTATGTGATAAAAATGGTATTTCAAAAGCTATTGCAAGAGGGCTCGGTATAGAACGTAAAGATACAATAGTGAAAATGTTGCAAGCAGACAATCTTCAAGAATTCAAAGGTCAAGTATCACTACCAGTATGATATAAAATTAAAAAACAAACGACCTACTAAATTAACAGTCACCTAATCAAATTAAATAAAA
>QYQE01000061.1 GCA_007280335.1 Nitrosopumilales archaeon
AAAAAAGAATTAGACTATTATTTGCGCGAATATGCCGGTAGGCCAACTCCCTTATATTTTGCAAAAAATCTAACAGAAAAAATCGGAGGCGCTAAGATATATCTAAAAAGAGAAGACCTTTTGCATGGCGGAGCACACAAAATCAACAACACATTAGGTCAAGCCCTTCTTGCAAAAAAAATGAAAAAGAAAAGAATCATTGCAGAAACTGGAGCGGGACAACATGGAGTTGCAACCGCAATGGCTTGCGCTGCACTTGGTTTGCCATCCGAAGTATACATGGGACATAAAGACACTCAACGCCAAAAGCTAAATGTTTTTAGAATGAAACTTCTGGGTTCTTCTGTTCATCATGTAATGGAGGGGACCCAGACACTGAAAGATGCGATAAACGAAGCAATCAGGGACTGGATTACAAATGTAGAAACCACTTACTATCTCCTTGGTTCAGCAGTTGGTCCGCACCCATATCCAGTCATGGTCAGGGATTTCCAATCAGTAATTGGAAATGAAATCAAATCACAGATGAAAGAAATTGAAAAGAAAACTCCAGATGCGGTGATTGCATGTGTTGGTGGGGGCTCTAATGCTATTGGAACATTTTATCCATTGATAGATACAGATACTGAAATGTTTGGTATTGAGGCAGGCGGAGAAGGAATTGATACAGAACATCATTCTGCAACACTGATGGCAGGATCAAAAGGAGTGTTACATGGAATGTTGACATATCTTTTACAAGACAGTGAAGGACAAATTCTTGATACACACAGCATTGCAGCAGGATTAGATTACCCAGGAGTAGGTCCTGAACACTCGTACTTGAAAGACAACAAACGTGTAAAATACGATAGTGTAAGTGATAAAAACGCAATTGATGCATTTTTGATGCTTGCAAAATATGAGGGAATCATACCTGCACTAGAATCATCACATGCGGTTGCATATGCTATAAAAATTGCAAAGAAATTTTCCAAGAGTGACTCAATTGTAATTACGGTATCAGGTCGTGGAGACAAGGATGTTGAAGTAGTAGAGAATTATCTGAATCAAAGTGTCAAAAATAAAAAATAAATTTTTGGATCTAAAGTCCAAAAATCAAAAAGCGTTAATCGCATATGTAGTAGCTGGATATCCTAGTGAAAATGATACATTATCTGCAATACGAGGTTTAGTAAAAGGAGGAGCTGACATAATTGAACTCGGACTACCTTTTTCAGATCCTCTTGCAGATGGACCTGTGATTCAAAATGCAAGTCACATTGCATTACAAAAAGGAATCAATCTTTCAAAGTTTCTTAGTCTGGTAAAAAAAATAAGAAAGGAGACAGATCTGCCTCTAGTCTTGATGACCTACACAAACCTGCTTTACAAGCAGGGTTATGACAGATTTATCGCACTTGCAAAAAAGGCAGGAATTGATGGATTCATACTGCCTGACATGGCAATAGAAGAAGCAGGAGAATATCTAAAGGCCATACGCAAAAACAAGGCTGACTCGATTTTTCTTATCTCACCAAATACAACGTCTACAAGAATTAAAAAAATTATTTCAGCATCATCTGGATTTTTGTATCTTGTTTCAGTATTTGGTACAACTGGCAAGCAACAAAAAATTCAACAATATACAATAGACGCAATCAAAAACACAAAAAAACTAGTTAACGGAAAGATTCCAATTGGAGTAGGTTTTGGTGTGAACAACTCTCAACAAGTCAAATTCTTTATTCAAAAAGGGGCAGACGCAGTGATAGTTGGAAGTGCATTTGTGAGATTGATTGAAAAAACGTCTCCAAAAAAGATCGAGGCGGAGATTGCTAAATTTACACGAAGTCTAAAAGCAGCAACAATTTCACAATAAGGAATAAAAAGAGCATTTGTTATTCATAGATATGCAGGCAGGATCTGTAAAGTATATTTTTGTAACAGGAGGAGTCATGTCTGGTCTTGGAAAGGGTGTAGTCTCATCCTCGATCGCAAAGTTATTGCAGCTATCAAACCAAAAAGTTTCATGCGTAAAAATTGATCCCTACTTGAACTATGACGCTGGAACCATGAATCCCATTGCACATGGTGAAGTCTTTGTGACAGAAGATGGAGGTGAATGCGATATGGATATCGGAAACTATGAAAGATTTCTTAATCAAAACATACTAAAATCTCACAACATAACTACAGCTCAAATTTATTCAAGTGTAATAGAAGCAGAAAGAAAAGGCGAGTATCTTGGTGCATGTGTACAGATAATACCACATGTCACTGATGCCATAAAAGAAAGAATCAGAAATATTGCAAAAAAAGAAGATTTGGATGTACTGGTAGTAGAGTGTGGCGGAACAGTGGGAGATATTGAAAGTCTTCCATTTTTGGAAGCATTAAGACAAATGAGATCAGAGGATGGTCCAGAAAATGTTGTTTTTGTACATGTTACACTTGCACCATCACTCGATGTCGTAGGAGAACAAAAGACAAAGCCTACTCAACACAGTGTACAAGAACTGCGTAGAATTGGCATCCAGCCAGATCTACTAGCTGTAAGATGTACACACCAGCTAGAAATGGCAGCAAAGAAAAAGATATCACTTTTCTCAAACGTATCTGTTAAAGACGTATTTTCATGCCATGATGCAGAATCTATTTTGACAGTTCCACAGATGCTGTATGATCAAGGAATTATTGATATTATTTTTAAGAAGTTTGGCAAAGTTGGTTTGGTAAATACTTCGGCAAATTGGGACAAGTGGAATTCAATTGTAAATTCTTTTGCAGTCATAAATCAAACTGTAAAAATAGCAATGGTTGGAAAATATGTAAAACTTGCAGATAGTTATGTTAGTGTAAACCAAGCACTCAAGCACGCTGGTGCAAAAATTGGAAAAAACATTATGATAGATTGGATTGATTCTGAAGAATTAAACGGAAACATTGACAAGCTTTCATCATACCAAGGCATACTAGTACCAGGAGGTTTTGGTGATAGAGGTTCTGAAGGAATCATAAAGACTGCAAACTATGCAAGAGAGAAAAACATACCATATCTTGGAATCTGTTTTGGATTCCAGCTTGCAGCAGTAGCTTTTGGTCGCTATGTTTGTGGATTGTCTAATGCAAATTCTACTGAAATTTCTCCAAATACTGAAAATCCAGTAATTGATCTTTTGCCAGAACAAAAGACAATTGAAAACAAGGGTGGTTCACTGAGACTTGGTTCAAACGAAATCAAAGTGGAAGACAATACTCTAGCGTTCAAACTTTACAAATCAAACACAATTCTCAAAAGACATAGACACAGATACGAATTCAATCAAAAATATCTTGATGCATTTACCAACAAAGGAATGATTTTTTCAGGATATAGTGATAACAAAAAACGAATGGAGATACTTGAAATTCCTACACATCGATTCTATCTAGGTGTACAATTCCACCCAGAATTTAACAGCAGACCGGGATTTCCAGAGGCATCGTTTGAGGCCTTTGTAAATGCTGCAGCTCATGCATAGTTATTTTGGAATTTCGTAGATTCTTTGTCGTGTATCTCGTAAAGAGACCCTTCTTTTGACATATCCTTTGTCAAGTAGATGACGCAAGGCAAGTCTTACTGTTCTATCTGGAAGAAGTGTTTTTGCTGCTAATTCTTTTTGGGACAATGAACCCTCATACTCTAATGTCTTTAACAAGAGTTTTGAGCTAGGTGGCATGTTTAGAAGATCATCGGCAAGCTTTACCTTCCTTGTTAATGCAGATACAGTAGTAGAATCTTTCTTCATTCTGATTATATTTGCAGGTATTGGAAATTTAGTACATGTAACCATCTGGTCAACTTTAAAACGGTCCTTTCCATCCATGACTACTTCACATCTAAGGCTAGATGAAATGTCATCAATCTCAATAATGCTGTCATCAGATACGATTAGTGGTCTTCTTGTAATATCTAACGAATTTACTGAAACAATTCCAAAAACTTTGGAGTCTTGAAATATCGCTGGCCCACCTGCAGACATTGAATATGCAGAAGAACCAATTGGTGTTGTTATGATAACACCATCACTGCTGTCATGCCAGACTTCTTCACCGTTTATTCTTAGTACATGTTCAACCAGAGTTGCACTCTTTGATGAAAATATTGCAACGTCATTTAATACAGGATAAACACTTTTGCCGTCAATTTTTACACCGAGGCGTGTAACGTGTTCTATTGTAAAATCTGTTTTTTTTAATCTATTTAGAAATGTAGGAAATTCCTTTAAATCAAGTTGAGCAAGATATCCGCTTGATTCAAATTCATTTATGCCAAGTACTGGAATAGTAGTATTCAAATCACGATGAAAATAATTCCTAACTCCTCTGTCACCGCCAGTAACTACCACATAATCAACATCTTTTGAAAGTTGTTTGTCGCCTAGAAGAAATGATTCAATACCATGACTTTCAAGTGAGAGTTTTACAGATTTTACAGTTCTTTCTTGATCCTGACTAAATATCGCTACTCGCATGATGAGAATTCAGTTTTTGTGCAATAAAAGCCTAGATGTGCTTGAATTTTACTTGGTTGTACAGGTATGCCGCATTTTTTTCAATATCACCGTGATATGGAATCTTGGAAAGTCCTGTTTCTTTTGTCTCCAGTGCTGCTTGTGCCGAGCCTACAGCAAAACAAATTGCCCATAGAACATCTTTTTCCTTTAGAAACGTACATGCAAAAGTAGCACAAAAAATATCTCCTACACCAGTAGTGTCTCCAACTTCGATGTTTGGAATTGTCAAGTAGTATAACCTGTCTCGTGCAAGTAGTGTAATTTCACGCTTGTTTGTATACAGGATGTATTTTGCCCCTTTTTTTTGTAGTGCCAGCATTGCACTAGTTTCTGTCAGGCCTGTGAGAGAAAAGGCCTCTTCTGGATCTACTTTGATTGCAGATATTTTTGAAAGATCAAGACTAGTTCGTTCAAGAAATATCTTATTTTTTTCATCTACTCTTCTCAGAAAACCTTGTGGATCAAGCAATGTAAATTCAGAATTTTCTTTTATTTTGTCTAGTGTTTCTTCAGATATTTCATCAAATACAGGACTAACTATACAGCCATCTGCATCTGATTTTTCATATTCTATTTCATCACACTTTGTTTTCAAATACAGATTCCTATCAGTCCCAGAAATCTCTAGTAAAAATCTTGTAGTAGGATTTTGTGAAAGTGCATTTTGTGGAATGAGTATCTTATTTTTTTCCAAGTATTCACGAAACCCAAAATCAGGTCCTATCTTTGTATGAAATTCTACATCAAATTTTACGGCCCTAGCAGTCAATCCGCAATAACAAGCTGGCCCACCGGCAGTCTCAACTAATGTACCCACTCTAGAAATTTCATCAATAGTACAATGTGAAAATATTCCAATCTTCATCTATTTCTTGGATAAGTAGTACACATTTAGTCTTTTTTCGATCTTTTCTTCTCTAAACAGGCCATACACAATATCTGGCCTTTCTCTATGGCTAGCTCAACATTTGATGATATAAGCAAACATGTCACAGGCCACGCATGATCTATTAAGAAATATACTAATTTAAATTTGTTAAATTTCATGCGCATATACCTTTCATCATCATAAAATTCAATTTCTTCTTTTGAAACCATTTTTCCACTAGATCAATTGACATAAAAACCGAATCACAATTAAGAATCAATTAAGAAATTTTAGATGCAAGATACAAGATATAAAGAGGCAAGTCGGAGGATAATCATGCCGTTAAAGCGAGCTAGTCGTGGACGACAAAAGGGAGGAAAGGGATCCTCTGGGCGTATCCAGTGTACAAACTGTGGTGCTACAGTTCCACGAGACAAGGCAAAAAAGGTCACATCTAGATTAAATCTGGTTGAACATACACTCGCAAAAGAGCTAAGAGCTCAGGGAGCATACATTGCATCTCCAACAGTACTAAAATGGTATTGTATTTCATGTGCAATTCATTTTGGCATACTAAAGATCAGATCTGCAGACTCTAGAAGAAACACAGGCAGATTGCGATAATCAATCTTTAATGTTTCTAGCCGTTGCAATTATTCTTTGAATAAAAGTGATTCCAGCTATAACTATAACAATTATTACAGCATAATTTAGGAATCCTATTATTCCAACAATAGCAATTACTAACAGTCGTTCTGCTCTTTCCCCAATTCCAATTCCCTGAAGCTGTACTCCAAGTGATTCAGCTCTTGCTCTTGTATAACTTACAAGAAGCGATAGTGTAATTGCTAATAAAACTACATATCCTTCAGAATATCCACCAATCAATATTCCAAGAAATATCGCTACTTCCGCAATCTTGTCAAATACAGAATCCAAAAAGGCGCCTTTTTTCGATGTCTTTTGTGTAACTCGTGCAACCTGTCCATCAACAATATCAAAAAATCCTGAAACCAAGAGCAAGATTCCTCCAATTACAAAAGAATATTCAAAGTGTAAAGCATAGATTACAGCTGACGCAAATGCAAATACAAGACCTATTGCAGTCCAAAAATTTGCAGGTAGGCCTGTTGATGCAAATATAGTCCCAATTTTTTGCAGAGTGGGCTTTAGACTTTCTCTGAAATTGTTAAGCATCGGATATCAACAATTTGTCAATAATTTATACCATTATAAACAAATCAATCACGATCTGCGTAGATGAATTATTTTCGCACCATATTACCACGGGAGAGTTAAAGGTGAGGTTGTTAGAATTACCAGGTAGATCAAACAATGGTTGAGTTAGACGATATAACAAAAGCGCAAATCGTTAGAATGATTCTTGAAAAACAAACTGAGAAAGCATTAGAAAAACTGAGTGAGTTTTATCATGTTACCCCTCCACAAATAGTTGTTGGAACCATAAAAGGAAAAAGAAGAACTGTTTATGCTCTTTATATTCCAAAAGAAAGAAAAATTTATGCGCTAAATTCTGACATCTTCTTCAATCCTTTTGTGGTTTTGCATGAATATTATCACCATATACGATCAAAGCTTGGAGTCCATCGCGGCTCAGAAAGAAATGCAAACAAGTTTGCTCAAGAGTTTATTGACGCATATAAGAAAAGTGTAGAAATATCTGATAGAATCTAATCTTTCTGAATATAAAATCAAAAGTGTAATTTTTGCAAGTATATATAATATTGAATACAACGTGAGGCATGGGCATTATTGCAAAGGGTGCCAAGTGCAATGTTATTGGTTGCGATAAGGACGGAATTCGTTCATTGACTACAGCAAAAGTAGAAGGAACTGGTCTAAGTATTTCTGCTAGCTCAAAAAAAACAGTCTTGTGTAAAGAGCATTACAAGGAATGGAAAAAAGCAACGAAG
Organism: Nitrosopumilales archaeon; assembly: GCA_007280335.1. Taxonomy (GTDB): domain Archaea; phylum Thermoproteota; class Nitrososphaeria; order Nitrososphaerales; family Nitrosopumilaceae; genus TA-20. The sequence goes on from QYQE01000061.1 coordinate 7,341, forward strand.
GAAGATAGAGATGTAGAAAGAGCCAGATATGACAGGTTTTAGTATTTCTTATTGAAATATGCTTCTGAAAAATCTTTGTAATCTTTATCCAATTTTTAGTCTTAGGCTAAGGTTTATCTAAAGTATTTACATAGTATCACATTATGAAACTAATTCAATTATTACTGATCCTGACTTTGACTACTGGTTTTCTAGTTAGTGGCATAATGACAGCATCTGCAGAAATAGCTTCCACAAATAATCAACATTGCACTACATCAAACCCCTGTCAAAAGATATGTGGGGATCATGTTTGTGCCGCAGGTGAGGTCTATCCACCACTATCAAATAGCACAAAAATCCAAAATGCTACTGCTATAGTTTCTGCAATAACAGAAATGCCAATGTCTCAGAATACTAGTGAAAACAACACACTTCAAAATATGACATCAGGAATATCATCTATTTATGACCCGAATGGAACAAGGATGGTGTCAGACAGTAAAATGTGTCTAGCTGGCCTCGACACATGTGTTATGGTAAAAATGCTACATGCGTCTCCAATAAAACAAATGAATGTTGGAATTGGAGCTCTTGACGTAAGCTGTAAGACAGATTTTCAATTAGTTTTGAAAACAATCAATAACTTGCCAGCTTGCGTAAGCTCGTCTACTGCAAATGAACTTGTTAAAAGAGGATGGGCATTAAGTCAGTATACAATGATGAAAGAAAAATTGATGTTTGAACCTAATAGCCAATGAAACCACTAGGCTGTAACTAACTCAATTTGTCGCGTCGAATGTCTTGAAATATCTTTGTGTATAATTGCATGAGTTTCCTGTTTGAAGGTCAAATTGCACCTGTAACATTTCCATGCTTTCATACTCATACTTTCACTAAATCACTTTTTTCTATATAAAATCCGCGTAGCTTTCGTACTTTTCATTTTATCATAGGTTCTGTAAAGTTAATAGCATATCTTCAATCTGTCAACTTGACGGTTTCTTTTTTATATATGGTTAAAAAATTGTCACATGGTATTTTAATGCCAACAAACCTTTCGAAATAAAATGGGTTCATTTAAGCAGGGACACTGGAATTTGACTGAGCTTGTAACCAATCCAAAAGG
>QYQE01000043.1 GCA_007280335.1 Nitrosopumilales archaeon
ATGTATCACCAGGCAATGCTGCATCAAGTCCTGCTTCTATAATGCCTAGCACATCTTTTTTTTCACGGTTTGTTGCGAGTTCTTTGAAATTTTTTATTATCATGTGTCGGAGTGATTAACAAACTTATGATTATTGTATCTTATGTAGTAAAAGTCATAATTCTTGATGATAAAAAGTAAGTATAATAATAATTGAAAATCTAACTTTTACTATGAATGTTATCAGAATACCAAAAGTAATAAAGTTCGGAAAAAACGCACTTTCTGAAGCAGATTATCCAAAAAATGCACTTGTTGTAACCACGGCACCACCAGAAGTTTCGTCAAAATGGCTTGCAAGAATGAAGATAACAGATCATTTCCTATTTGATAAAGTCGAACCTGAACCATCAATTGAGACGGTTCAAAAAGTAATTTCAGAGTATAAAACAAAGAACCTTTCTGCAATAATCGGACTAGGCGGTGGAAGTTCACAGGATGTTGCAAAATATGCTGCATCTGAATTAAAAATTCCAAAAATTCTCATACCAACAACATTTGGAACCGGAAGTGAGATGACTACATATTGTGTTTTAAAATTTGACGGAAAAAAGAAACTTTTACAGGATGAAAAATTCCTTGCAGACATGGCAGTAGTTGATTCATACTTTTTAGAAGGAACACCTGAAGCAATTGTCAAGAACTCTGTTTGTGATGCATGTGCTCAAGCAACAGAAGGCTATGACAGTAAGAAAGGTAACGAGTTCACTAAAACAATGTGCAAGGCAGCATTTGATGTGCTATATGATGCCATAATGAACAACAAGCCAGAAAACTATCCTTATGGTTCAATGTTATCAGGAATTGGTTTTGGAAATGCTTCAACTACTTTGGGGCATGCCCTTTCCTATGTGTATTCAAACGAAGGAGTACCCCACGGATATTCACTTTCATCTTGTACAACAGTTGCACATAGATTCAACAAATCTATTTTCTATGAGCAATTCAAAGAAGTCATAGAGAAGCTAAAATTTGACCGCCTTACTTTGAAAGCTCCACTAGACCAAGCTGCTGATGTTGTCATGACAGACCGCGGTCATCTTGATCCAAATCCAATTCCTGTCACAAAAGAAGATGTGATGCAATTACTAAAGGATATTACAAATGGCAATTTGTAAAAATATCACAGTTTAATTGTTTTTCTTTAATAAAAAATTCTAATTTTTATGTAATTTACTAAACTTAAATACCACATTTAGTTCACATTCTTGTTATAGGACTAGAAAAATGGTTAAGTTTGGAATTCAATTTGGCTTAAATGTTGCAAGACTAGGATTAACCGAGGATCAGATTCTTACTTCTTGTGTTTTAGCAGATAGAACAGGATACGATTCAATTTGGTACATGGATCATTCAAACGTACCACAGTGGAATCATGCTATCGTAAATGACCCATGGATTATGCTTGCTGCAATTGCTTCTGTTACAAACAAAGTAGAGCTTGGCACATGTGTTACAGATGCCGTAAGAAGACATCCATCAAACATTGCACTTGCAACAATAACATTGGATAGAGTTTCGCATGGAAGAGGAACGTTGGGTATTGGCGCAGGCGAAGCTCAAAACATCAAGGAATTTAAAATTCAATGGGATAAACCAGTTGGAAGATTTGCAGAACAGCTTCAAGTAATAAAACTGCTTTTTGAATCATCACCAGAACACAGAGTTACTTTTAATGGAGAATTTTATCAGCTTGAAGAAGCTTGTCTTCAAGCAAAAAGTATCAGAAAACCCCATCCTCCAATTTACATGGCAGCTGGCGCGCCAAAGACACTTGCACTATGTGGCAAATATGGTGATGGCTGGATACCAATAGGATATACTCCAGAATTATTTGAAGTGCATGCCAAGGCAATAAAAGATTCAATGAAAGAAAATGGAAGAGATGGAAAAGACTTTCAGTATGGTGTTGATATAGATGTGTATTTTTCAGATGATGCAGAAGAAGCATGGGTAAAAATGAAAAATGCTGTCAAGGTAAGCCTCTTCAAACCAGAGATACTAAAAGTTCACAACATACAAGACGTACAAGGTTTTGATTTCAAAAAATACTTTACAGAATATTCAATGTCAAATCAAGAATGGATAGTAAAGATGCGTGAAGCTGCACAAACAATTCCTGACAAGGTGGCGCGCTCATCAATAGGCATGGGCACTGCAGATGATATCATTCCAATATTTGAGAAATTCATGAAGGCAGGAGTAAATCACTTTATTGTCAGATTCTGGGGCTCGGGATACTTTGGTTCATTAGATAAATTTGCATCCACAGTAATACCATACTTTAAGGAAATGGACAATCCTAGAAAATAATTCAAACAATATAAGTTACGATTTTCAATTTTAATCTGTGAAATATTATTATCTATTCATTTTTCTGCCGTTTTTTTTCATACCAGCTTATGGAATGCAAAACACAATATCAGATTCCAATATTCAAGTCATCTTGAACTATCCTGACATTTTAACAACTCAGGACAACTTTGTTCTCTCGTCTGTTGTAAAAACTACTGCAGACCAGGTATCAAACATCACAGTTACCATATCTTCTCCAGAGATAGTCATGACAGAAAACCAGTTTCATATCAATAGTCTCCCAAAAGACTCTACGTTTGGAAATAACTTTAATGCACAAGTAAAAAACGGAACACCTGATGGAAGCTTTCTTACAAATGTTGAAGTGCAATATTTTATCAAAGGTTTTTTTGATCAAAGCCCAGTAAAAAATTCCTTTACTAAAGCAATAGAGTTTAACACTCAATCAAAACCTTTGATACTACTAAATGCTCAGGCACCTGATGAAGTTTTTGCAGGAGAGCCATTTTCAATTACAGGGACAATAAAAAACCAAGGAAGCGAGGCACAGAATATACAGATGAGTGTTGATTCTTCCCAAATGACATTAAGTGAGGGGAAAATTTATTCACTAACAAATCTTGAGACTGGCAAGTCATCTGATTTTGAATTTATAGTACAAACACAAAAAGACATTAGCGTTCCAATCCATGCAAACATTCACCTAAATGGTACATACACGGACAAATCAGGAAAAACATACTCGTTGGACGATTCGTTAAATGTGTTTGTGAGACAAAGGGGTATGATGGAGATAGGCGGTGCACAGGGGTTATGGCTTGGTAACTTTTTCATAGCACCAGTAGTTGGGGTTGGCACAATTGTCTCATCTGTGATTGGTTTTTTGATTTTTCTATGGCATCGCGCCAAACATAAGAAGGCACAAAAACGAACTAGAAAGTAATTAGAAAATTCAGAGGTATCTGAAGATTGTTTTTCTTTCAGAGTTTGGAAGATCTGAGACAAGAGCAAAGTTGTAAAGTGGATAAGATGTTTTGTAGTGTTTCATAAAGCTCCATGCCACATCATGAGTTTTAAATTCCGTTCTTAATCCGTCTATTTTTGATTGATTTCCAAACACATCATATGGTACAACAGAATAATTCTGTGGTCGTTTGTGTGGCTTTGCTTTTAGCAACCATGCAATAACAAAAATAAAAACTGATGCCATAATTATTGCAGCACCAAACTCTTTGAAAAAACCCCAAATTATTGCAGGAATTGTAAAGCCAAACAAAGTATAGATAAAATGCGAAAATGCGATCACGGCGCTGCCTGCAATTAAAAATGCTCTAAAATCTGAAAAAAGGTCCTTTATCAGCATGCCAACTAATAGAATATACTCCCATATTATCTTTAAAAACCATATACAAAAATATCAATCCTGATAATCAAATTTATGCAACTACTAGGCAGGCTTGAGATCAAATCAAAGGAAAGATTGATTGAATTTCTAAACCAGCAGGAAACTGGAAGGATTTGTAGTATTGACAAAGATGGCTATCCACAGATAATCCCAATGAATTTTGTTTTTATCAATGATGTGGTATACATGCATTCTCACACTAAAGGCGAAAAGCTTGAAAACATCAAGCAAAACAGCAAGATTGGTTTTGAGGTAGACCAAAGCATAGATTTCCTTCCATCATATTTCACACACCCCACAGATGCCTCACAAGCAGACACACTTTACATTAGTGTAGTAATCAAGGGAACTGGAATAATAGTCAATGACAGAAAAGAAAAAACGCTGGCTCTTAATTCATTGATGAAAAAATACCAACCCGAGGGAGGCTATGAGAGCATCAATCCAGAGATGAAAGTCGTAGATGAAGTTGCAATAATCAAAGTAGTTCCAACAACAATGCGTGGAAAATACAAGGTAGGGCAACACCTTGAAAAAAAATCTCGTCTAGAAGTGGCTAAAAAGTTACTGGAAAGAAACACTCCTACTGCACAAAACACACTCAAACTAATGGGCATTTCACAGACAAAAGACGGCCTCGTTATTTCAGAAGAACCCTCCTGGTAGTCATACTGAAAGTACCATTGCTTTAAATTTCGTTTTTGTTGATTTGTTATGTTGTTACAAAATCCAAGTTTTGAGTTAGTATCAGAATTCCAGCCAACAGGAGACCAGCCTCAAGCAATAGACCAACTAGTAGAAGGCGTACGAAAGAAAAAAATTCAAACACTAATTGGTGTAACAGGAAGCGGCAAGACATTTACTGTTGCAAATGTCATTCAAAGAACAGGCAAAAATACACTAGTAATATCGCACAACAAAACTCTTGCAGCTCAGCTTTATTCAGAACTAAAGCAATTTTTCCCAAAAAATAATGTAGGATATTTTGTTAGCTATTACGATTATTATCAGCCAGAAAGCTACTTGCCACAAACAGACACATACATAGAAAAAGACACTCAAATTAATGAAAAAATCGAAAAAATGCGACTTGAAGCAACTGCGATGCTTCTATCAGGGGAACCTACAATCATTATCGCTACGGTATCGTGCATCTACTCTTTGGGCTCACCTAAAGAGTGGGAGTCAATGTCAATCATTGTTGAAAAGGGAAAAGAAACAGGTCGCTCTTCTCTCATAAAACAACTAGTCAATGCAAGATATGAGAGAAACGATACGGAGCTTGCCTCAGGAAGATTTAGAATAAAAGGTGATACCATAGACATCATTCCAGCATACTCTGATGGCGTCATACGAATCTCAATGTTTGGAGACATGGTGGAAAAAATATCGGTCTGTGATCCTATTTCACTTGGAGAGAGAAAAAGTATTTCACAAATCAAAATATTTCCTGCAAAACACTATCTTGTTGCAAATGATGTTAGAAAAGTTGCAGTCGAATCAATAAAAACAGAACTCAAACAAAGAATGCCTGAGCTAAGAGAACTTGAAAGACAGCGACTTGAAATGCGAACAAAATATGATTTAGAAATGATAGAAGAGCTTGGATACTGTTCTGGAATTGAAAACTATTCAAGACATTTTGATGGAAGAAATCCTGGAGAACAGGCCTTTTGTTTGCTTGACTTTTTTGGAGATGATTTTTTACTTGTCATAGATGAATCGCATGTTACAATTCCACAGCTTCACGGGATGTATCTGGGAGACCATACTCGCAAAAAATCTCTCATAGATTATGGTTTTAGGCTTCCAAGTGCTTTTGATAACAGACCACTAAAGTTTGAAGAATTTGAAAAATATATCAAAAACACCATTTTTGTTTCTGCTACACCACGCGAGTATGAACGGACAAAAAGTTTTCAAATAGCAGAGCAGCTCATACGCCCAACTGGTCTAGTAGACCCCCAAGTAGAGATAAGAAAGACTGAAAACCAAATGGACGATCTAGTCTTAGAAATCAAAAAAAGAGTTGAAAAAGATCAGCGGGTTCTTGTTACCACTTTGACAAAACGTATGGCAGAAGATCTTGCAGAATACCTATCAAAAAAACAGGTCAAGGTAAGATACCTGCATTCTGAGATTGAGAACCTGCAGAGAACCGAGATAATCAGGCAGTTACGTCTTGGGGAGTTTGACGTGCTAGTTGGCATTAATCTACTAAGAGAGGGAATTGACATACCCGAAGTTTCACTTGTTGCCATCCTAGATGCAGACAAGGAAGGCTTTCTTAGAAACATAACCAGTTTGATTCAGACCTTTGGAAGAGCGGCAAGAAACGTTGATGGCAGTGTGATAATGTATGCAGATACCACCACTCTATCAATGAAAAATGCCATACTAGAAACTGAACGCAGAAGAAATAGACAGATTGAATATAACAAAAAGATGGGCATAAGACCAACCACAATAGTAAAAGCAATTCCAGAGCAAACAACAAAATTTGAAGAGTTAAAACACATGTCAAAGCACGACTTGAAAAAATATGCAATTGAAGTAGAAGATACAATGAAAAGATTTGCTGAAGATCTAGACTTTGAGAATGCAATAGAATATCGTGAAAAATTAGCAAAAATTCAAAAAGAGTTAGGAACATGAATGACCGATTAATAATTCGCGGTGCAAGGGAGCACAATTTAAAAAACATCAATTTAGACATTCCAAAAAATAAACTTGTAACAATTACTGGTCTTTCTGGTTCAGGTAAATCCACTTTGGC
>QYQE01000055.1 GCA_007280335.1 Nitrosopumilales archaeon
ATGCTAATACAATGCAAGAATCAGAAACTTCAAGACATTTGTCAGACATCTCTTCAATTGCCTCCACGATATCCTTGAGGAGTAAAAGTTCTCTTGTATTTGAAATTTCATCTAGAACTTTGATGGTAAGTTCACGGTATTTTTCATCAACACTGCGTTCTATTTTTTGTGATTCGTGAGCAAGATCAATTGCAACTGTGGAATTTCCACTTAGTGCACGTACAATTTCATTTAGCTTGTATATTTGGTCAACAGCAAGTGCAATTAAATCTGAAATGTCTTTGTCAAGTTTCTCTTTTTTTAGAGTAACAGCTTTGATGTTTGATAGTTTGAAAGCAATTCCAGTGATAAATCCTGCAATTTCATCTGTAACATAAGCTGTGTGTAAAAGGTTCTCTCTGTTCATCATAAGACCACCAACATCTGCAATTTCTCTTGTTATCTTTCGACGTAACGATTCCACCTCGTCTTCTGTATTTTTTATTCTCTCAAGGACTTGCTTGATTTCTGCCTTGTCTGGTTTTATTATGAGGCCTGGTAATGTGGCAAGATCTCTTACTGCGTTAAGAATTCGATTTATTTCATCTTGCAAAACGGCAAGCGCTTTTCGCTTCGCTTGAACCTCTAATTCCCCACTATACATCCAGACGTAGTTTGTGATGGTAGCGGCTAATAATCGTTACGTAAATTCCTAATGTTAGAGGTAGTTCTGCTTCTTCTCTTCCTGAACCGCTCTTTTTTGTCCGTTATACAAAGAAATTATCTCTTGATCAGTTGTTGCGTTTTCTGGAGTTTTTTCTAATCGTATCCTTCCAGTAAATTTCGGAAAACGAAGTGCCAGACCACTTCCCTTTCTAATTGTATCCATTGCTGTTTTGTGTATTGGACTAAGTGTGATTTCTGAAGCTACTATTTCAATTACGACTTCGGGCTCAAACCAAACATCTGCTTCAAGACCGCTTTCAATTCTTGGATTTTTCTTTATAGTTATCTTGTCAGAAAGAATCTGATAAAACTGATCCAAACTTTCGTCAGTAAAACCAGTTCCAACTTTACATATGCTAGGAAACGTATCTGTTTCATTGTTATATGTTCCAAGGAGTAATGCACCGTATTTGCCTGTCCTCCTACCTCTTCCATAAAATGCACCGATTACAACAAGATCCAAGCTATCTCCTAACTCGTTTCTATATTCGCGTTTGATCTTGAGCCAATTACTTCCTCTAGCACCAGCTTTGTAAATACCGTCGAGTTGTTTTAACATCAGTCCTTCACAACCTGCATTAATTGCATTTTCTAGGAAATCTTCCACGTCATTATCATTTTTTACAATTATCATGGGCACAAGTTTTGCAAAGGTATCTTCTTTTACTAATTTCTCAAGCATTTTTCGTCGTTCTTTATAGGATAAGTTAAGACAGCTTTTACTATCTACGAACATGACGTCAAAAAAATTAACGGTAATAGGATATTGTGAAACTGCTTTAGTTACACCATATTTTCTTCTGCGATGCATAAGTTCCTGAAATGCAAGAAACTCTCCAGAATCCTCATTGATTGCAACAGCTTCAGCTTCCAAGATTACTTCTTTTGCATTAATAGCTCTGCTGATTTTTTCAACAATATCAGGATAATAGTTTGTAATGTTTTCCAGGCTTCTCGAATAAAGAATTATTTTCTCACCTTGGAGGTGTACTTGTACACGTTCTCCATCCAGTTTGTATTCTGCTGCAAATTCCGCACCCATTTTCTCATGTGCCTCTTGTGGACTCTTGACCCTCTCTGCAAGCATTGGTCTCACAGGACTAAACACTGCAACTTGAAAATTTTTTATCGCTTCTATTCCGTTCTTTGCAACAGCGGACGCTACCTTGCCCAAATCACTTGATACATTATATGCGTGTTCTAGCATCCCACGGTTTTCTTTTGTTCCTGTAAATGCAATTGCAAGAGAGTCTAAGATGGTAAAATCAGCAATACCTAACCGTAAAGAGTTTGTAATTATTTTAAGGATAAATCCAGCCTCAATTGGAGTTGCATCATTTAACAGACTAGAGATGTATTTCATTTTCATATCTTGAGAGCGAGCTCCTTTTAGCTCAGCAATCTTGTACAATGTATCATAAACTCTTTCAACCGTAATGTCCTGAGTAAGAAATGTTGTTTGTGTTTTTTGTTCTAAAATTTTTGAAGCAGCTTGACCAAAATCCCCTAACTTATTATACTCTTGCTGAATTTTTTTTATTGGTACCCCCGCAGATTTTGATATTGCTTTTATCGCAATTTTTTCAGCAATGCCCATTTCTATTCCTTCATGATCAGGTCTTAACTTGCCCTGCAAAAGATAAACTACATGTGAAATAATTTCTGGAGGGGTGATCTTAAACAAATCTACTAGATATTTTGTTAATTCTAGTCGTTTTGTTGTACCCTCCATGAATTTTAGTGTCTCTGCCACGAGTGAAAATTTCATCTGCGGATTTTTACCAATTGTGGAATAAAAGGTTGAGTTATTTTAAATGAAGATGCACTTTTATCTTGAGTCTAATTTCAGGTGACCTCTTAACAAGGATGACGTGAAAATCTGATAATTCTTCAGAATCTAGATATCTTTTGTTTCTTGCCAAAAATCCATCAAAGAATACTCCTGAGATGTATCCAATATACAGACCAAATGCATAGTCTCCTAACGTTGTTACTTCTGCAGCAAACCCATTGGATTCAGCTAAAACCACCTTGGGATAATCAAGCGCATATACTATGGCATCGTTAAGATTTTTTTCCTCAATTACATCTAATCCCATACCAAGACCGATACTAGCAAATATTTAGGATTTCTGCATGCTTTGTTCGTTTATAAATAGGTCCTTACAAAAAAATCCACATGGGTGGAGCAAAGAAAAAATCTCCGGCACAAGCTGAAAAATTACAGACAGCTGAAGCTGCAAAGAAAGAAGGGCCAAAGAAAGGAGAAAAGAAAGATCAGAAATCAAAAACTAACATCTCTGTAATAATTGATGAGACTCAAGCAATGAATTTCATTAAAAACTCCAAAGTTTTCACAGTACAAGAAGTATCACGACAAACAGGAGTAAAGGTTTCTACGGCAAACGCCTTTTTACTGAATTTATTAAACAAAGGATCAGTTAAAAGAATAAGCGGTTATAGCGGACATCATATCTATCAATCTGTCTGAGTTATCAAAAATACGTCTCCAGGTTTTATTTCATTAAGTGCGTCAATGTTTGATGTTATCTTCCCTATGAGTGTCATTGATTTTCTAGATTCAAAATCATTTACAAAAAAACAGATAGATCCATTTGCTGCCATAAAAGCAACATCGCCCTTTTTGAATTGGGTTCGCAGTTTTTCTCCTCCAGTGTTTACCCGAGTTTCCATGTATGCAAAGCTGTTTCCCATCATGTGTGCATTTCCCTCTAATGGCACCGATCTGGTAAGATTACCAACTGTTTTTGGTGCCAGATGACGTTTTAACTCAAATTGTAATTCTGACTTGCCCTTTATCTTCAAAACTGCCTCTATTTTTGAAACTGATCCCGTGCTCATTTTTCAAGAGGAGGATTATGAATTATATAACGTTTGTTTAGACAGTTGAATCATGTCCGATGAACCTGAGGAGATTATTCCAGATACTGAGGAAGTTCCAGCAGAACCAGAAGAAATAGGACCTGTAGTAGAGGTTGTAGAGACTGTTGAAGCTGAGGTTACTGAGGAAGATGGAGAAAAGGCAGTAGTAAAGAAAGAAAAAAGAGCAAAAAAAGGTAGTGATCTTTCTCCAGAAGAACTCGCAGAGCAGGAAAGACTACAAAAAATTATTGATGCAAGGGAGATAATCGAGATAGACCCAATTCATGTACCTATAGAATATGAAACTACTACCAAAGGCAAGATAATGATAGGTCCACCTACACTCACTCGTTTTGAAAAAGCCAGAATTTTGGGTGCAAGAGCTTTACAACTATCACTTGGCGCACCACCCTTCATACCAATTCCAAAAGAAGTTGCAACTTCACTTGATCTAGCTTATACCGAACTTGAAAAGCGTGTTATCCCAATCACTATAAGGCGAGTATTGCCAAATGGGGATTTCCAGAACATATCTATCGATCTTTTTAACTAATGAATGAATCATCGATAAGACTTTAATAGAATGTATAATTTTTGGTGATGTGATTGAGCTTATTGAGTGAAACCGAAAAAGAAGAGACTCAACTTGTTGGTAATAGTTCATTTTCAAACGAAGGAAAGGTATGGGTAATAAGAGAAGAACCTGTAATGGAATGTGCGCTTGACGTGTTGATGGATCTTGGAAATTCTGGTCAAGTCATACTGGTAGCTAAAGGTAACGCAATTCCTACTGCAGTTGCAGTAGCTAATATTGTAACAGAAAACATGATGAAGGGAAATTCAAAAATTGTTGAAATTTCGGTAGATAGTGAAAATGGGTCAGGTAAATACGGAATGACTTTGATTTCTACTATAAAAATAATAATTGCTAAAACAAACTAAAACGAAGTTCCAGGTCCCTTTAGCAACATATTTTCACATTCTTTGCATATTGCTTCATCAATGTTTGTCTCTAAATTATGGTGAATGTCACATATTAACAAACTAGATTTTATGTAATTGCAAAGACCAATGAATTTGGAAAGACTTGCTGGCGTATATGCCATGTTTGATGAAAGATTACTGCAAATATCATTAATCATTTCTGATACTTCTTTTATCTCAAGAAGCTTGTTTATGAGAACTGGATCTCCCCGTGTCCCTCTCACATAATTGCTTATTGCAGCCTGTGTTACACCTAGGAGCTTAGACACCTCTTCCTCGCGTATGTGATGCTCTTCAATGAGTTTTTTTGCAAGTATGGCACGTATGGCCGGTATCAGGGTCTTTGTTTCAATTTCTGCCGGAAGTAGCATGACAATTTTGCTTCTGTAAAATATTTAAAGCTAATCTTATTTGCCAAGATACCTTATTTTAGTGAGAAATTCAAATCTTTGGTGTTGCAAGAAATTTGTTCAAATCTTCATGAATTACTCTCTGCTGCAGTAAGTGATTGCAAGTCAGAAAGTATCGCATTATCAGGAGGATTGGATAGCTCAATTTTGGCTTTCTGTCTAAATGATAAAAAAATTAATGCATTTACTACTATTGCCAAGGACTTTGTTTCTACAGATTTGGTATATTCGCAACTAGTAGCAAAACAAATTGGATTGCCATTAGAGGTACAAATTGTATCAATAGAACAATTATTGTCTGCTATTGATAAAACAATAAAACTTCTCAAAGTCTTTAATCCTATAGAAATTCGTAATGCGATTGTCATGTTTATGACAATCAGTATGGTAAAAGAGAAAGGATATTCTAGTATAATTACAGGTGATGGCGCTGATGAACTTTTTGCGGGTTATAGTTTTTTTCAAAAAATGACACCTATAGAACTACAAAAAGATTTGGAAAGAATATGGCAGGTAATGCATTTTACCACTAAAATAATTGGTGACTCGATTGGGGTTGATGTTGAAATGCCATTTCTTAATGACAAAGTTGTTGAATATGCAAAATCAATACCTGCAGATCTTAAAGTACATGAAGAAAAAGGTAAAAAATTTGGAAAGTGGATTCTACGAAAGTCTTTTGAAAGAGTAATTCCAGAAGCAATACTTTGGAGAGAAAAATCAGCTATGCAAGATGGTTCAGGAACAGCAGGTCTGACATCCTTTTTTGGTTGCAATATTTCTGATTCTGTGTTTAAGGAAAAACTTTTGCTTTATCTTGAAACTGAAAAAGTAAGACTGGGAACAAAAGAATCTCTTTATTATTATGAGATATATCGCAAGTATTACGATCCGCCTGCCTTTTTAGGAGTATCAAAACCCAGGTGTCCGGAATGTAATGGTGCTATTCTAACAGGTTCTCACTTTTGTCGCATGTGTGGAAGTTTTCCCATCTAGTCTTTTTTCCACTTGTTTGGCTTTTTAACAAAAATACGTTTGCATCCATGGCAACAAAAATAGTATTTTTTTCCTTTGTGTTCATGTACTAACGCCAAGCTTTCGTCAAGCTCAATTCCACAAACAGGGTCTACTGGCATATGTCACCTCGATTATCTTTTCTATTTAAAACTTACAGTTGATAATCATAATGTGAAATTAGTTATAATGATTATGAAGATAGTTTCTTGATTAGCTCTGTAAATTCTATATTTGATAATGGTTCAATTTTAACTAATTCGAGATTCTCATTAACATGATCTAGCGTTTTCTGCCCTACAAGTGGAGCTATTATTCCAGGTGTAGATCTTACAAACTGCAATGCTCTATGTGAGGATCTCTGTAGATTTCCAAATTCTGGTATTGTGTTTGGTTTGAGAAGTTTTGCTTGCATAAGAGGAACACTTGCAAAAACTCCAATTCCTAAATTGATTGCTGTTTCTAATATTGAAGCTTCAGAACCATTTACAAATTGATTTTTCAAAATTATAGCTTGATCAAGATACATGTTGTAAGGAAGTTGAATGAATCTAAATCCATGTTCGTTTCCTCCAATTTCTTTTGCAAGCCTAACTACATCTGATAATAAGATGTGTTGCGGATGTTCCCTTGGAACTCTAAAACAATCCCATGTTGCCATGCCGTAGTATCTAATACTGCCACTTTTTCTTTGCTTTTCATAAAATTCGAAAACATCTTTTAATTTCTTCATGAATTCTTCTTTTGAAATGTCTTGGAGCTGACCTTCTGCTGCATTATGAATATAAATCAAATCAACGCAATCAAGTCCTAGGTTCTTCAAACTTTGATTGAGCTGCTGCTCTAGATATGGTATTGTCATACAATGATATCCAGAAGAAATATCATTGGATTTGATTATGCCGGGTTTAACTAGCGTATTGTGAATGTATTCCCAAAATTCTTCATTGATATCACCATCATTTGTTACGTAGCCATTTTTTGTACTGATAAACAACTCTTCTCTCTTGGCTTTGTCTTCTTCTACTAATTCTGATACTGCCTTGCCTACCGATCTTTCTGCTTTTTGAGAACGGTAGTTTATTGCAGTATCAATTACATTTATTGCAGAAAGAACTGATTTTTTGATAGCTTCTTTTACGAGATCGTCGGTGACGTTGTCAACATTTCCTAGATATGTTCCAATACCTATTGATGAAAGAGTCAGTCCACTAAATAACCTAAAATGGTTCTTTGAAGCAAGTTGATTTCTTTTTGCAAAATGCAAAGTGCCTTCTGATGTAGCATAACCTGTAATCATGACATAGCATTTCTCATGGCTGATTTAATTGTAATGTGTTTTATTTTGGTAAAAAAAGAAAACTTAGGACTAATAACAATCCAGTTATTCTACTATATGATACGAACGAGCCCATTGTCGGAACGATTTTATCAACATCATCAAAATTTTGTTTCAATTTTAATCCTGATTTCATTAATAACGGAATTGTAAGCAAGGTTGACAGAGAAATAATCGGAAGTATATGTGTGGCTGTTCCTGATATTATGACACCATATGCAATAATTGGAAAAATCCATACTGCACTAGATGCCTTTTTTTTACCTAAAATTATAACTAGAGTTTTTCTACCACCGGCTTTGTCAGCATCAAAATCAGGAAATGAATTGATAAATAATACTAGAGAGGATAAAACCCCCACAACAATTCCGCCAAGTATTGGTTCTATGGTAATATGAGAAGTTTGGACAAAAAATGTACCAAGTACAATCATGGTACCCTTTATGGCTACAAAAATTTCGCCTAATCCAGAATCAACAATTCTTGTGGAATAAAAATAAATGGAAATTATGGCAAATGCAAGAATAATTGCAATGGTTATTCCTTTTTCAAAAATAAAATAGCCTCCTATCGCAGAACCTATAATTAGAAAAACCATGCCAGCTTTGTAAACATCATTTGGTTTCAGTAAACCTTCTGGTAATACGCCAGTACCACCGCTAAATTTGGTTCTTTGTGTTTTTGTATCTATGTGACGCTTAAAATCCCAATAATCATTAAGCAAATCTACGCTTGCATGCAACGCCATAACTCCAACAAATGTCAAGATACCATATACGATATCGATGGTTTGGTTTTGCCACCAATTTATGGCAAGACCAAGACAAACTGCAATCACTGAAGCAAGAAGAAATTTTACTCTGATTACTCTAAACCAACTAGATAGCATTTACACTAAAGACTCATCACTTACACTGAGTGGTTTTCTTCCCATAAATCCTTCATCTTTTCCATGCCAGAATTTGATTTCAGTTTCTCCTTCTTTCCAACAAAGCCAAACTTCTTCTTCAAACCTTTGTGATGGAAAGTCTAACAGTCCTTCATCTACACTTTTAATCATCACGCCCATTTTCTCTAAATCTTCAATGGATTTGTAAAAGTTGGATAATGCTGAATTAAGTTCTTGTTTTTTTATTACATAATCTTGAAAGCTTGACATGTATTTTGGATTGTTTTCCATCTCGCTTTGAATTTTGAAAACCTCGTTTTTCATATTGAGAATATTTTTAAACTTTTTAATAACAACCGGAAGAATCTCATTTACAT
>QYQE01000011.1 GCA_007280335.1 Nitrosopumilales archaeon
TCCATATACTGTAATAAAATATAATTCACCATTTAATTTTTCTAAAATTAACAACATTGGGGCCAGTAACGCCTCTGGTGATTACCTGTTGTTTCTCAACGATGATACAGCTCCACTAGAATCTAACTGGCTGTCAGAAATGCTAAGTCTTGGTCTACAAAAAAATATAGGAATTGTGGGGCCAAAACTAGTACTAGGAAATAACACAATACAACATGCAGGTTTGACCTTTCTAAAGACTGGTGCGGGTTTTCATCCTTTACAGGGAGTGGATTCAGACAGTGCAGGTTATTTCTATACACTAAATGTTGTTCGAAATTTCTCAGCAGTAACTGGAGCATGTTTACTGATTAATAAAAAAATATTTGATCAAGTAGGAGGTTTTAGCGAAGAATTTGATTTGTATTATGGAGATGCTGATCTTTGTTTAAAAGTTTTAAAATATGGATATAGAGTTGTCTATACACCATATGCCAAATTATTACATCAAGGTTCAAGTTCCATTAAGGAACAGACTAGATCTTTTTTTGCAGTTGAGAATCATTATATGTTTATAAAAAAATGGCCGTACTTGAAAAATGGCGATCCATTTTACAATCCTAATTTAACATGGGATTATAGAATTGATGAAAAATCTGACTACATGATGGAGTAAAATGGAAATGATTGATGACGAAAATATTGATGGATTAGAAAAAAAATATAGAGAAATTGTGGATAATCTATATCGTGAGTTATTACTTAGGCCTGCAGACAAAATTGGATTGGATTATTTTACAGCCTTACTTATGAACAAAACTACAACTATAGAGGATGTGAGAAAGTTGGTTTTAGACTCAGAGGAAGTAAAAAACATCCAGTCTTTTTCACATTATTCCGTCCAATATTGGAATGATCTTGATGAGGTAGAGCATTACATGAACAAATTGTGTACAGGAGATCCAAAAGTAAACTGGATGATGGATACCAAGAAGCGTTTTAAACAATATTTACCTTTTGGGGAAGTTCTGGTGGTAGGCTGTGGTAATGGATGGGTAGAGAGAGAACTGTCAGATTTAGAAATAGGATTACACTTTGATGCATTTGACATTTCTGAAGAATATATTCAAATTGCAAAAAAGGAAAAGGGAGACAGACCCATAAATTATTTTGTTGCTGATATAAACAATATGGAAAATATTGAAAATAAAAAATATGATGCAGTGATAAATTATGCAATACTTCACCATGCAGTAGAAATTGAATATGCAATAAAGAAAATCGCAAACGTTTTGAAACCAAATGGACTCATGTTTAACTTGGAATATGTAGGTCCGGCCAGAAATCAATACACGGATGAACATGTAAGTATAATGAAAGAAGTCATGTCAAGGATTCCAGAAAGACTTCAATCCAAATATCCGTTACGCCCACCCATAGAAAACTTTCGTGTTGAGCCAACGGAGGCCATTCATTCTGATCTAGTAAGATCTACATTTGAAAAATATTTTGACATAGTGTATCAAAGAGATCTAAACGGTGGAATTGCCTATCAAATTTTGTGGAATAACGTAAAGGGTTTCATGGACAAATTCGATACAGAAGCTTACTCTGCCTTGAAGATGTTGTTGGAAACTGATAATGATCTAACCCAGTCAAAAAGAGTTCCAGTCCTATTTTGGTATGGCGTTGGAAGACCCAAATTGGAGACCAATGATTAGACTTCGGTTAAAATAATTATGTCTCATTATTATTATCTTTCTTATTTTTGACTAACGATATCTCTATAGATTTTTCAAGCAGATAACTATCGAGTTCTTTGTCTGAGAGCTTATTGCTTGAGCGAAGTTTTTTATTTTCATATAGTATTAACCCCAGATTAGCAAGATTCCAGAATACTGCTTTGAAAAAGATTTTTGTGTAACCTTTTGGCTTTTTTGAAAAATCATAGAATAGTGCATTCCCAAATATTAGAAATAACATGACGGGTACACGACAAATTATATTTTTTAAGGAATAATTTTTTTGACACACATAGAGACGATTTCGATTTATGTAATAGAATTTAGAGAGAGTCATGCCAGGATAGGAATGCCCAAACGCATGATATGAGATGGCATCAGGAACAAATTCTATCTTGTAACCTAACATTCGTATTTTCCAAGATAGATCAACGTCTTCATAATACAAAAATAACTTTGAATCAAACTGTATCTGTTGGAAAATTTGTTTTCGAACCATAAATGATGATCCATCATTATAAAAAAAAGTCGAATCTTTTTTGGTATTACTAGAATAAAATACTTTACTCTCTCGCTGTATTACGGCACCATATTTATCCATTAATCCCCCCGAGCTCTGCAATACTCCATTTGGAAAAAAAATTCTACCCGAAGCTGACATAATATTTTCGTCGGATTTGAAGGTGCTTAACATATTGCTGGTCCATTTAGAATCCAAGAAAACATCTGCGTTTAAAATTGCTACAAATTCTCCACAAGATTCCTTTTCAGATACTGTGACAGCGTTACCGTATCCCATATTGGTTTGGTTTGATATCAATCTGATGTTTTTATTTTTTGAACAATAGTTATTCGCTATTGTTACTGTACCATCAGAAGAGTTATTGTCAATTATTATGATTTCATGATCCTGGAAGGATTGATTCAAAATAGAATCAATACATTTTGAGATATACTTTTCACTATTAAAACAGACAATGAGAAAGGAGACTTTTGGCTTCAACAACATTCAGATTTGTTATTTTTATAAATGTCTTATTTTGTCTTGCTAATATAGCTAAATGTCTTGATAATCCTAATATGTTGTTTAATAAAGATACCAGTGATAATCGAGTAATGAGTAATAGTTATCGAGAAATATGGAAAAAACGTGGATTAATTTACAATTTTGCTATTTCCGATCTTAAAATAAGATACAGGAACTCTGTATTAGGATTTTTTTGGACTTTTTTAGAACCGCTTTTAATGCTGACGGTTTTGTATGTCGTATTTACCAATCTATTCAAATCACAAATTGAACATTTTCCTCTGTACATTTTGCTTGGGATAATTTTTTGGAACATGTTTTCCAGAGGAACTTCGATGAGTCTAAGTAGCATACTCACAAGGTCTAATATTTTAACGCAGATCTATTTCCCTCAAGAGATTCCTGCCATAAGCTCTACGATTACATCCTTCTTGATGCTTTGCTTTGAATTGATAGTATTTGGAATTTTCATGGGAATTTTTCAGTTCATGCCACCCTCGACGATTATCTTATTACCATTTATCTTGCTACTTGAATTCATTCTTGTTTTAGGGCTTTCCCTTCCCTTATCTGTGTTAAATGTGCGGTACAGGGACATACAGTTCATTTGGACAGTAGTATTACAAGTTGGCTTTTTTATTACACCTATTTTTTATAAATTAAGCATTCTTCCTTCATATGCCCAGAAAATACTCTATTTTTCTCCCATGGTACAAATTATGAATATGGTACATGATGTAATAATTTATGGAAAAATTCCAACAAGTGAATCCATAACGATTGCAATAGGAACTACATTATCAGTATTTGCTATAGGATATGGCATATTTCTTAGAGCAAAAAGAAGAGTGATGGAGGAACTTTAGTTGTCAGAAGTTGCAGTAGAAGTAAGGAATGTCTCAAAAACATTTCGCATATATCATGAGAGACGTGATTCGATCTATGAGGCCATGGCAGCATGGTTTAGTAAAAAAAAGTATTATGAGAATCTAGAGGTTTTAAAGAACATAAGCTTCTCGGTAAAAAAAGGAGAGATGTTTGGCATAATAGGTAGAAATGGAGCAGGTAAAACTACGCTCCTCCGCATCATAGCTGGAATCTATAAGCCAGATGCTGGAGATGTCACAGTCAATGGTTCTTTGATTCCTTTTTTGGGTCTTGGAACAGGTTTTCAAATAGATTTGACTGCAAAGACAAATGTCATTCAATATGGAATTTTATTAGGATTCAAAAAAAAAGAGATAGCTGAACGTGTTAATGAAATAATGAAATTTGCAGAACTTGAAAAATTTGCAGATGTCAAGTTGAAAAATTTTTCATCTGGAATGTATGCACGATTAGCATTTTCTACAGCTGTACAGGTCGATCCAGACATATTGATAATAGATGAGGCATTATATGCTGGAGATATGGCTTTTCAAAAAAAATGTTTTGATACAATCGTTTCTTTTAAGAAAAGGGGTAAGGCAATCATACTTGTTAGCCATAACATGGTACCTATTCAAGACCAATGTGAGAGAGCCATGTTTTTGAATGGTGGAATGATTGAAGCTATTGGAAATCCTGATGATGTAGTAGAACAATATAAAAAATCAATGTTTCCAAAGAAAGAATAGATCAAGGTAGATTTTTTATCTTATAATTAATTACAATATACTTTTAATGTTCTAAATTTTACTTCTAAGAGGGAGATTACTATCAAAAAAGCACTCATCACAGGAATTACAGGCCAAGATGGTGCATATCTTGCAAAATTCCTTCTGGAAAAAGGATACAAGGTTTTTGGTGCATACAGAAGACTTTCTACACCAAATTTTTGGCGTCTTTATTATCTGGGAATATATGATAAGATAGAGCTAATCCCGATAGATTTTCTAGATTCTACATTAATAGAGTCATTGAATAAATCAGATCCGCAAGAGATCTATAATCTGGCAGCACAGAGCTTTGTGGCCGCTTCATTTGAACAACCTCTTGAAACAATTAACACCGGTACTCTTGGAGTGATAAGATTACTTGACGAGATACGAAAATTCAATGATAAAATCAAATTCTACCAAGCAGGATCAAGTGAAATGTACGGAATAGAAAAAACACCAGTTAAGAATGAATCTACTCCATTCAATCCTGTAAGTCCATATGCAATTGCAAAGCTTGCAAGTTATTGGATTGTCAACATGTACAGAAAGGCATATGGAATTCACGGAGTAAATGGCATTTTATTTAATCATGAATCTCCGATCAGAGGCATAGAATTTGTAACCCGTAAGGTATCAAACGGAGTTGCCAGAATTTCTCTTGGGCTGGCAAAAAATTTGAAACTAGGAAATCTTTCTGCTAAAAGAGACTGGGGATACGCTCCTGAATATGTTCAAGGCATGTGGAAGATGATGCAACAAAAAAATCCTGATGATTATGTCTTGGCTACAAATGAAGTACATTCTATAAAAGAACTTGTTGAAGAAGCATGTAAAGTAGCTGGAATATCTACTTCAAAGGTAATATCATCCAAAGAACATCTGAGACCATTTGATGTGCCATACTTGATGGGGGATTATACAAAAGCAAAACACAAGCTGCATTGGGAGCCTAAAACAAAATTCAAGAAAATAGTCAAGATCATGGTTGAAGAAGATTTGAGCCGATGGCAAAGATGGCTTAAAGGAGAATATTTTCCCTCTGACGTAGTAACAGCAGGACGAGGTTCATAACGCGTTATAAAAATAGAGGAAGGGATTGACTAGACATCTATATAACATCTTTTAAAGTCTAAAGATTTGTGTTGGGTTACAACGTAATCAATGTTATATCCAATAAAATTTTTAAAAAAATCACAAAAGCTGGTAAAGTATACAATCCTGAAAGTTATGATCACTACAAAGATCAATATTGGAATAATCTTGATCTAGTACAACAATATATCAATGAGAATGCTACTGGAAACAAAGATACGCTTTGGCAAGTTGACATTCTTACGAGATTTAAAGAATATGTACCATTCAAGAAAGTTTTGATAATTGGCTGTGGAAATGGGTGGGTTGAAAGACAGTTATATGATATAGGAGTTGGATTACATTTTGACGCATTTGACATTTTAGAAAAATATCTAGAATCTGCAAAGAGTCTTTCTGGAAATAGAGACATAAACTACTTTAAGGCAGATATCAATAATTTAACAAATCTAGGTGAATCCACCTATGATGCCATATTCAATGTTGGTGTTTTACATCACACCTTTAGGCTTTCACTTGCAGTATGGAAACTCTCAAGAGCACTCAAACCCAATGGCTTGATGTTTAATTTCGATTACGTTGGTCCTGCTCGTAACCAATACTCCAAAGAACATTTAGAAATACTGAAAAACACTAATTCAGAGTTACCAAAAAGATTCCAGAGCCCACACCCATTGAGACCATCAAAAAGAAATTTTGATTTCGGTGATCCATCTGAAGCAATTCACTCTGATTTAGTTAGGCCCACTATAGAACGCTTTTTTGACATAACATATCAAAGAGACATTAATGGTGGAATAGCGTATCAAATACTTTGGAATAATATTGATGAATTTATGAAGAATGAGCAAGAAAGTATTCAGGTACTGAATTTCTTGTTAAGAAAAGATGAAGAACATACCATATCAGGTAAAGTCCCCGTTCTTTTTTGGTATGGAGTTGGAAAACCAAAAAGTACAGATATGATTGAAAATTGGCAAACCCTGCCTCCAATAAACAAGTCCACAAATAAAAGCAATCATCAGCCTTAATTGACTTTGTTAAAGGCAGGAATACAAACTATTTTTAGCATTATTCACGAAATTAGATAAAGTAGCAATATATTTAATCATCGAGAGTCTTTAATTAAAATATCAGTTCTTTCTTCAATTTCACATATTTATGAATAAACTGACAAAAAACAAAAATTGATTCACTAAAAGTTAAAATTTTAGACCGATTAATTTTATTTAATGAATTTCAAATTTGAGGTTAAGATTAATTATGAAGGAATGAGAAAAGATGCATCACAAATCCCTAGTAAAAAACACATATTCTGAGATTATACGGGGATGTTATTTGGAAGTACTCGAGAGAGTCCCAAACTATCAAGAATTGGATCATTTTTTAGATCTTTTTAGCAGGAATAAATTGGATGAGAGAAAACTTGTGGATATTTTGAAGAATTCAAAGGAGTATTTAGACAAGATTTCGTATCCTGAGATCATACGAAGATGTTATTTGGAAGTATTAGGGA
>QYQE01000077.1 GCA_007280335.1 Nitrosopumilales archaeon
ATCTTCACAAGCTTGCGTGTACAGAAATTTTACAGCGAATCAAAGATGGCGAGGTGACTGAGGTTTCCGAGCCAGTAGAGGGTGACAAGCCACTTGTCTAGGAAAAAATGTGCGAAACTAGACCAATAAACTATTTTCATCAAAATATCCTCCTAAACTTGAAAAGATAACCAACCTCAAGAAAAATCAGACAAATTATTAATACCAATATTAATTGCCAATCATGGAAAAAGTTGCCATAGTAACAGGTAGTTCAAGTGGCATTGGTTTTGAGACAGCGTTAGATTTAGCACGAGAAGGCTACTTCACATATGCCACTATGCGAAACACAAAGAAAGGAGATGCCATCAAAGAAATTGCAAAAAAAGAAAATTTGAAACTTGAAACACTTGAGCTTGATGTTGACAAGGAAGATAGTGTAAAAAATGCCATAAACAAAATTGTTAAAGAAAAAGGCAGAATTGATATTTTGGTAAATAATGCAGGCTATGGACTCTTTGGATGCCTTGAAGATATTTCTATGGAAGAACTAAAGGCGCAATTTGAGACAAACTTTTTTGGTGTAGTCAGAGTATCGCAAGCAGTTATTCCAGTAATGCGAAAGCAAAAATCCGGAATCATATTAAATATAAGCTCTGTTGCAGGAAGAATAGGCTTTCCGGTTTCTCCAGGATATATCAGCTCAAAGTTTGCAATAGAAGGATTAAGCGAATCGATGAGGTATGAACTCTCTCCGTTTGGAATTAACACTATAATTATTGAACCCGGAGTCATAAAAACAAATTTCATGTCATCAACAAAAAGATCTCTAAAACCAGATTCTGCATATAAAGACATTACAAACAAAGTGATCATGGGAATAACCATGATGTCAGAGATGGGCACGCCAGCCAAAGAAGTGGCAACTACAATTATCAAGGCAATAAAATCTGAAAACCCATTACCGCGATACACTGTAGGAAATGATGCGGTAATGTTCCTTGAGGCAAAAAAGAACAAGACAGATCTAGAGTTTGAAAATTACATCAAAAAAGAGCTCTTTTCTTAAGGTAACAAAATTTCAATCCTGAAATATTCAAAAATTTAGTTAATTTTTAGAGAGCCGTCTACAGATAGAGATTGGTTAGGTTGATATACGTCGCCAAGTCAGTTTTTATCAAAGTCAACAGATTTAGGCACAGATTTGGTGATAATCTAAAATGAAATGGAAAACTTTACAACATAATGGCATAGCATTTCCGCCTCCTTTTGAATCAAAAGGGATAACGATCAAGATCAAAGGCGAGAAGGTACCCCTAAACTTGGAACAAGAGGAGATGGTATACCAGTGGGCAAAGAAAAAAGACACACCGTATGTTCAAGACAAAACCTTTTGCAAAAATTTCCTAGACGATTTCGTAAAGGTACTGCCGCCAAAATTCAAAAACACTGCACTTGGAGACATTGATTTTTCTGCAGCATTCAAGGTTATAGATTTGGAAAAAGATGCCAAATTAACACTAGACAAGAATCAAAAAAAGAAGATAGCAACTTCAAGAAAAGAGATCAAGGAAAAGATGAAGGCAAAATATGGCGTTGCGATAATTGATGGAAAGCAAGTCGATGTTGCCAACTGGATGGCAGAGCCCCCAGGACTTTTCATTGGAAGAGGAGACCACCCATTGCGTGGAAAATGGAAGCCAAGAGTTTCAGAAAAAGATGTCACGCTAAATCTTGGAAAGGAAGCCAAGGTGCCACCAGGCAACTGGGGAAAAATTATTCATGAGTCAGACTTTATGTGGCTTGCAAGTTGGGAAGATTATCTTACAGAAAAGCGCAAATATGTTTGGCTTTCTGATACGTCTGATTTAAAACAAGAACGTGACCAGATGAAATATGATAAGGCAATAAAACTATCCGAGCATGTTGACAAGGTACTAGAAAATGTAGTTAAAAAAATGACAGATCGTGATGAAAAAGTAAGAAGGGTTGCAACTGTTTGTTATTTAATATTCAAAACAGCCATGAGAGTAGGAGATGAAAAAGATCCTGATGAGGCAGATACTGTAGGTGCAACTACATTAAGAGTTGAACACATCAAGCTAAAATCTGATGCTATCGAGTTTGACTTTTTAGGAAAGGATAGTGTGAGATGGCAAAAATCACTTCCAATTAGCGGCCAAGATAAAACTCTATACGATAATTTTAAGAAATTTACCGAAAAAAAGAAACCAGAAGAGCAAATTTTTGACGGAATCACATCAAGGCATGTAAACGAGTTTCTTGGGCAGATAGTAAAAGGGCTTACTGCCAAAGTTTTCAGAACATATCTTGCTACTACTGTAGTGAAAAACTATCTCAAAAATATAGATAAACTAGATTCAAAATCAGAAAATATCAAGATATATCATGCCAAATTAGCAAATCTTGAAGCTGCAATTACATGTAATCACAAAAGAACAATTCCAAAGACTTTCGGAGAATCTTTAAACAAAAAGAAAGAGGCATTAGAAAAGCTAAAGAAGACACCGCCAAAGACTGAGAAACAGCGTGAAAAACAAAAGCTTCGAGAAGAAAAGATGAAGCTTGCAATAGAGCTTACAGAGAAAACAAAGGACTACAATCTTGGAACATCACTTCGAAATTATATTGACCCACGGGTGTTCAAGGCGTGGACTGACCAAGCAGGATTAGAATGGGAAAAGCTGTACACATCTGCACTACAAAAGAAATTCCAGTGGGTTACAAAGGTAGAAACAGACTGGAAAAAAATTGCAGATCAATGATTCCAGATCAAGTTTTGTTTTTAAAATAATTAAAGATAAATAAAAATTGGGAAAAAATTAGTTTTTTGGATAAGATAAAATCTTATTCGGCTGCGGGTTCTGCTGCTGCGGATTGAGAACCTACTATTTCGGCTGAAGCAAATCGTCCACCTACTTGGGTGATCTTTATTTTTGCATTCTGACCTGCCTTACCATCTTTAACAAATATCACAAAGCCTTCTACTCTTGCGATACCGTCTCCTTTTCTACTAATTTCCGTAATGGTAACGTCGTATTCTTTTCCTGTTTCGACTGGTTTTGGTCCGTCGTTGAATCGTCTGTTGCCTCCATATCCTCTATCTCTATCTCGGCCGCCTCCGTATCCTCTGTTAGATCTTCCAAAACCGCCGTCGTTATAACTCATCGTTGCACCTCCTTTCTTGTTTATTGGTATTATTTCGTCCAATAAAAAGTGATGCAATTTATCAAATTATCAAAAAAAAACGATCTAATTTGATAATTGACGCATTTCATAGTACTTAATAGCCATGTAAAGAGAGACTTTTCATGGCAAAAGCCAAAGCAAAATCTAAATCAAAAAGCAAATCAAAAAAGAAATAAAAAATTTGACCTGAGAAGGTCCAATCCTTTTTCCTACAAAAATTAGAACTACCCATATTTTGAATCCACTTTACCCTAACAATTACATTTAATTGCATAAAAAATTAGGCGTAATCTGTGCCGGGGTAGCTCAGCCTGGCCTAGAGTGCCAGTCCACACAAAGGGTAATACTCATAATCTGGAGGTCGTGGGTTCGAAACCCACCCCCGGTACTCCCTAAATCTAGTTTAACATATTTGATAATATGAAATAATTAAAACAATAGAAAAAAGTTTGCGTAGGTTTTATTTGAACCAGGAAAAGTCTTCTCTTTTTGCTTCCTTTGGAAAATCTTTGACTATAGCTTGTACTATCTCGTCATGATTGTATGTAATGTGTCGTAAAAATTTTTTAGAGTCTTCATGTATTTGCGTTTCGTTAGAGTTTTCAAATTCCCTAATCATATCTTTGCATTCTTTGCATGGTTCAAATTCAATATAGAATTTCAAATTTTCTTATCACTCATTGTTAGTAATATAAAATCCAGTATATTAGTTGACTGTGAATTGCATAGGTTGGTCACATCTATATGAAATTTTTACAATCTGTAAAACATTCTTATCTGTGAGTTATGATGGATTTGATAAGCATGAACCTTTTTAAAAAGAAATTTAGCTGCGATCAGTGCAAAATGAAATTTTCTGTATACGAGGATCTGATAAAACATGCACGTCATGAGCATCATCATATTATAGTCAAATGCACGGAATGTGGAAAAGAATTCATCCATGAAAGTGATAGACTGCACCATTCAAGAGAGGAACATGAGAAAAAAATGGTTCGGCGTATTCATAAAACTGAGCATAAACATGAGGCAAAATCACCATCTCCACAAGACGAGGTCGATAAGCATACAAGAAATTTTGGCAATAATCTTTGATTACTAAAATTGCACTTGAACCAACTAGGTCCCATACTATACTTTTATCCACAAAATCTATCTACTGCAGCTAACAATTTTATGAGTTCTGATCATTTTTGGCGACAAAACATTTGCTCTGATTGTAAACGAATGAAATGCCAAAAGGGATGTAACTGTGATTGTCATTGGACAGAGACAGATAAATTAGATTACAAGACTTGTCTGACGCGTTTAATCCTTAGATTCTTCGAATTTTTCGTCTTGTTCGTAACCTTCCGCTAATTCTGCTTGATGAAGTTCTTCTTTTGCTTCTTCATGTTCCAATTCTTTTTTTTCTTCTCCGATCTTCTTTGGCTTTTTACCTTCCATGGCATCATCTGGTACTCGTTTAATATTAGAACAATCTAGATTATCAGATCTGAAAATCACCATATAACGTCTGTACTAAGCAGGTATTTTGAAATTTCAAAGTTAATGTTAAATTGGTTCACATTTATCACGAGTAAGATGGAAGAATTTGACGAGTTTGCACTAGCATTATTGGACCAGATCTCAGTTGAGATAAATGAAGAGAAAGATATTACAAAATCACTTTCAAAGGCTATCCAAGCGCTGCCAACTACAATCAAGTTTGAAGATATCGGCATACTATCAAGCGCAATTTTCCCAAAGTTGGCAGAAAAAGTTGTTCAGTTTACCGGAATTTCGGTTCCATCAGAAACAAAATTAGAATTTTTGGAGTTAATTGAATTAAAACAATTAAAGGGAAAAAAAGTATTTGCCACAAAAGATTCTGTAGAGTTTGTTAACGAACTTTTTACTGCAATAGCTCATGAAAATAGCGACAAGATGGCACAGCTAATGAAAAAAGATCCAGTGAAATTTCTTGTCTATTCCACATATGCAAAATCATACATCTCAAAGATATCTACTACTTATGGTGACTATCTAGATTCCACCATATTTTTGAACAAATTTGTGCTTTCTAGTTATCCCCAGATCATATTACAAAAACAAGGCGAGCCATATGAGGCCAAATTCGCATATGTAAATTCTGGATATGTTGGCGCATTAAAGATGACCATACTAGAAGAACAAATTCATGCAATTCAAGGTAATTTGCATGATATCAACAAAAAAGCAGTCATGGAAGTAAATGCCATAAATGAAGAGCTTGCAAAAATTATTCTATCATTAGATGATAGCATAGTAAACAAACTTTCTGAATATTTACAGTTACCTCCAGTACCAGAAGAATTTCCAATAGCAAGAAGAGCAAATCTATTTTTCATGTTAAATCCGGATACTTTTATCGTAGGAGTATTAGGTCCTGACGTAATGACTTTTACCAAGGTTACCATAGATCCTAAAATTTCAGAGATGTTACCGCAGCTTTTAGATATTTATCAGAGATGGCTCAAGCCAATCCAGATTCACCATGCTGCATTTTCTACAATGGAGGGAATGGCAGAGTTTGCCGTTCAAAACATCCTAAAAGATGACAAGGAGTTTCAGGATTATCTTGTCACCTTTGCAAATACAGACATTTCTTCATACAAGGTAAGAAAGAGCATGGGAATGGATTTCACATCAACTGTATTTGCAAAGCTTGGCAAAAACACCTATCGAACATTAATTGATAATCCGCCCACAACAAGAGAGTTGAAAAATCCAGAAACATATCTGAAAAGATTATGAGTCAAGACTTTGATCCAGTTGTTGCAGATTGGATATCTTTTGCCAAAAATCCCAGATACACAGTAGTTGAAAAATGTCTAAAATTATCCCAGACTCTTGAATATCCAGATCTGAGTATATCAGATTATGTTCAAAAATTACATGTCATGGGAGAAGATCTGAAAAATTCTCTCTCTGAGATAAAAAATCCAACATATCTTGTTTCCATGTTAAATGAATACATGTTTGATGGATTGGAGTTTAGTGGCAACAGTGACGATTACTATAATCCAAAAAATAATTTTCTAAATGTAGTGTTAGATAAAAAAAGTGGAATTCCAATAACATTATCTATCATCTATATGGAGCTTGCAAAATACATTGGACTGGATTTACGTCCTGTGGGTTTTCCTAGTCATTTTCTTGTGAAATATTCCGAGGAATTAATTTTAGATCCTTTCAATAAAGGCAGGTTACTTTCTATTGATGATTTGCAAGAAATTCTAGATAGAAATTATGGTGGTAGTGTAGAGTTTTCTCCTGATTTTCTAAACGAAATTGAACCAGAACAAATTCTTATTAGAATAAGCAGAAACTTGAAGAACTCGTACACCCAGTCTTTTAACTACACCATGGCACTGCACTGCATAAACATGATACTGGGTATAGAACCCGAATCACCAGAGGAAGTAAGGGATAGAGGAATTTTAGAATCAAGACAGTTAAAGTATGAACTTGCATTAAGATCTTTGAATAGGTATCTTGAGATTGCGCCAGAAGCTGATGATGTTGATTATGTTTTAGATTTAATAAGAAACATCAAAGAAAAATTTAATCAACAATAGATTCGATGTCAGTGCCTTGTTTTATCAATTTATGTTCATATCGAATTATTTTATTGCGCATGGTGCCTTTTAGAACATCCATTTCGCTTCTTAAGGTAGCAATTTCATCCTCAAGTCTTGCCACTCGTTCATAAATTGACTCCTCGTTCTCTGTCATACCCATTTTAGGGTTAGAAATTGATCTTAAAAATTTATGGTTTATTTTATTGAGGTATTTGTCAGTTTTTGCTATAATACAAATTCAGCGTTGCAAGCTTGACATTTGCCCTTCTCACTGCCAGTCAGACCTATAATCAAAATCTTGCCAATTGTTCCGCATTTTGGACATAAACCGGTGGTAACGTTTCTTGGGCCGCTTGACTTTGGTTTTACAGTTTTGCGCCTTACCATCATTTTTAATTCTTAAAATCGCATTATTAAGTCTAAGTGTTTGATCGCAAAAAGCGCGGGGAGTGGGATTCGAACCCACGGGTCCTTACGGACATGGGATTAGCAATCCCACGCCCTACCAGGCTAGGCGACCCCCGCATACAGGTGCTGAAATTAGATCTGTTAATTAATCTAGCTTACTCTTCGCCAAAACGCTTGTAGTGTGCAACAAGATCTTGTAGTGGTATTCGTTTTCCTCCCACAATTTTTAAATCAATTTTAATTTTATTTTTTTCAATTGTTATTATATTGTATGCATTCTCAAATAATCCTCTCATTCTTTCTGATGAAGCAGTTCCTGCATTTGCAATCAAAAGATTTCCAAAATTCCAAATCCAAGGTCTATGTTTATGACCACATAAAATAAGATCAACTTTTCCTGAAAGTACAGTTCTTAATACATCACCAGCATCAATTACTGTTACCCTATCAGTTCCAGTATCAGGTACACCTACAAGATGGTGATGCATTGCAACTATCTTGTTCTTTTTTTCATATTTTTTTAAGGTACGTTCGAGCCACAAATTTTGTCTGTATCCAACTTCGCCTTCATCCCTGTCTGGTCTTGCCGTACCCAAAGTTATCAGGACAGTATTATCATCAAGCTCATTTACCGCATCAAATGGAAAGTATTTTTTGAATAATAGATACCCAGTGTTCCTATAGTCATGGTTGCCGCTAATTGTGATAATTTTGTCTGCTTCAAACTTTGAGAATTTTGCTTTACATTTTTCATATTCTTTGAGCAGTCCCTCATTGGTAAGATCCCCAGTTACAAGTATGGCAGAAGGCGCTAGTTCATTTACCTCATCTACCACAGTATCAAAAACGTCTTCTTGGAATTGGGAACCAACGTGAATGTCTGAAATCTGTACTATTTTCATATTGAATTTACCAATGTTAAATCATTGTTTAAGGATTGGCTTTTGTTTTAAAATTAATTGTTCCGTGTAATGTTATGAAAATTTCTTAGTTAGAGTTAAATATACTGGTTCGACCACGTTGGAATGTTTTGGGGAAAAAAGCTGCGATAATTAAAGGAGATGGTACTGGACCAGAACTTGTAAATGCAGTGTTACATGTACTAAGATCTTGTAATTCCCAAACAGAAATGATCTTATGCGAAGCTGGTTCAGAACAATGGGAAAAACATGGTGGAGCCACATACATTCCTGACTCTACAATGAAACTACTAGAGGAAAGTGACGCATGCTACAAAGGACCAACAACTACAATTCCCCGACCAAATGCACCTCGAAGCGTTGCTGTTACAATTAGACAGAAATTTGAGCTTTATAGTAACATAAGGCCGATCAAGACGTATGATAGACTATCACCAAACAAAAAGCTTGATTTTGTATGTTTTCGAGAAGCCACAGAAGGACTCTATGCAGGAATTGAGTTTAAGATATCAGATGATGCTGCAATTGCGATAAGAAAAACTACACGTAAAGGTTGTCAAAGAATAGCAAGATCATCGTTTGCATGGGCAAAGAAATATGGTTTGAAAAAGATCTTTGCCATTACAAAGCGAAACATACTCAAAGAAACTGATGGCATATTCTGGTCTGAAGTTGAAAAAGCAGTTTTAGATAATCCTGGAATTGAAGTTGAAGAATACTATATTGATAACATGACCCAACAACTGGTCAAAAATCCAGAGAGATTCAATAATTCAGTACTTTTGAGTACAAACTTGTTTATGGATATAATATCAGAGTGTGCATCTGGCAATATAGGCTCAATAGGTAACGTATACTCTGCCAACATAGGAGACAAGTATGCAATGTTTGAGCCTGCCCATGGCAGTTCACCAAAATACACAGGATTAGACAAAGTCAATCCTACTGCAGCAATATTATCAGGAGCATGGATGATCGAATACCTAGGTGAGCCGCAAATTAGAGATGCCATATTTGCAGCTACAGAACAAGTAATCAATGAAGGAAAGTATGTTACCTATGACATTGGTGGCAATGCTACAACCTCAAAGATGGCCGAAGTCATTGCACAGATAGCATCACAAAAACTGAAAAAATAAGACATTCTTAGTAATGAAAATCGAGTTTTATTATTAAATAATCTTGAAACGTTTCATTATCACATGGAAATATCAATTAAAAGATGCAGTTACGTTGCATCCTTTATCATGATTGCAATTGGTGTAATTTATTTTGTAGCAGCTTATTTTGAATCAGCAGAGTTTAACACTGAACTTGCAGCACAGATTGAAACAATGTTTTTTACAACAGCTGGAATACTTTACTTGCCATTAGGCATTTGGATGTTAAAGAACGGATTCAACAGCAGGGCACCATACATAATGGCAATAATAGGATCAGTTGCACTAATCTGACTTTATGCAGCATCTAGAATGGTAGCTTTGCCTGTGGTTGGAAAACAAGATGACTTTGGAGCACTAGACATAGCAAGTAAAGTTCTGCAAGTAGCAATAATTGTCATCTCAGTTATATTATTGCCAAAATTAAAAAAAGCGCAAATTCATTTGTAAAATTAATTGATTAGTGCAGTCCACACTTTTTGAAATACTGTTGATGATAATCTTCTGCCATGTAAAACTGAGATGCCGGTATGATTTCAGTAACAATTTTTCTGTCCTGGAATTTGTTTGAACTTTGTACTTTTCCTTTTGAAATTTTTGCTGTTGCTTCTTGTTCCGCATTATGGAAAAATATCGCAGATCTATATTGGTCTCCTACATCTGGGCCTTGTCTATTCAGTGTAGTTGCGTCATGATTATTCCAAAAAACAGTAAGAAGATCATCATACGATACCACGTCTGGGTCATATTCAATTTGAACTACTTCAGCGTGTCCAGTTTGTCCTGAACATACATCTTCATAGGTTGGATCCTTAAGAGACCCCCCAAGATATCCCACAGTTGTAGATTTTACTCCCTTTACTTGCTGAAATAATGCCTCAACATGCCAAAAGCAGCCTGCCCCAAAAGTAGCTTTCATGATATTATTTGATGTAAAGTCTCATTAAAATGCTATTACGATATAATGG
>QYQE01000001.1 GCA_007280335.1 Nitrosopumilales archaeon
AAGTTGTACTCATAAATATAAAAATATATTGATTTTCGATTGTCGAACTAAAACAAGTGATACAATCTTGCCATGGACAGTTTTTGAGATGGTTCTGTTGTAGCTAGTTTTCCATCAACTGTAACTCTGTAAGTTTCAGGATCAATCTCTATTTTTGGAACTAGATTGTTGTAAAGCATATTTTTCTTACCAATCTTTCTACAATTTTTGACTGGAAGTAATTTCTTTTTCAAACCTAATTTTTTTGATAGGCCATTTCGTATTGCTAATTTTGAAGTAAAAGTCACAGACGTAGTATGTATTGCTTTTCCAAGTGCACCAAACATTGGACGATAATACACTGGCTCTGGTGTTGGAATTGATGCATTAGGATCTCCCATCAAAGAATAAGCTATGAACCCACCTTTTATTACCAATTTAGGTTTCACACCAAAGAATTCAGGACTCCAAATCACGATATCAGCTAATTTTCCTGACTCTAAAGAACCAACATAATCAGAGATTCCATGTGTTATCGCCGGGTTGATGGTAATTTTTGAAAGATATCTCTTTACACGAAGATTATCATTGTCTCCTGATTCTTCTATTAAACGACCAGACATTTTTTTCATTTTATCAGCTGTTTGCCATGCTCTAATGCTTACTTCCCCAACCCTACCCATTGCTTGACTGTCAGAAGAATACATACTTAGAGCACCGATATCATGCAGTACGTCTTCTGCAGCTATTGTTTCACCTCTGATTCTTGACTCTGCAAAGGCCACATCTTCTCTTACAGAGGGATTTAGATGATGACAAACCATCATCATATCTATGTGCTCGTCTAAAGTATTAACCGTAAACGGTCTTGTTGGAGTTGTAGAAGAAGGAAGAATGTTTTTCTTACCTGCTATTTTCATAATATCTGGTGCGTGTCCACCACCAGCTCCTTCAGTGTGATATGTATGAATTGTTCTTCCACCTATTGCTTCTATCGTATCATCAACGAAACCGCATTCATTTAATGTGTCTGTATGGATAGCGACCTGAGTATCAGTTTTATCTGCAACACGTAATGCGGCATCAATAGCGGCAGGAGTGGAACCCCAATCTTCATGTAATTTCAAACCACAAGCTCCTGCAGCAATTTGTTCCATTAGTGCAGGTTCCATGGAATCATTTCCTTTCCCTAGTAGACCAAAATTTAATGGCAGATCATCAAGAGCTTCAAGCATTCGGTGAATATTCCAAGGACCAGGAGTACATGTTGTTGCTTTAGTACCATCAGCAGGTCCTGTACCGCCACCTATCATTGTTGTAGTTCCACTACAAATTGCTTCTACTACTTGTTGTGGAGCAATGAAATGAATGTGAGTGTCAATTATTCCTGAAGTACATATGGTATGTTCACCAGATATTACCTCGGTGTTTGCAGATATTATCATGTCTACTCCATCCATGACATTTGGATTACCTGCTTTTCCTATTCCAGCTATTAACCCATTTTTGATACCTATGTCTGCTTTGATAATCCCAAGAACAGGATCCATAATAATCGCATTTGTTATTACTAGATCAAGTGCATTTCTACTAGTAACACCGCTTGCTTGCCCCATTCCATCTCTAGCGCTTTTACCGCCACCAAAAACTACCTCATCCCCATAACTCTGAAAATCTTTTTCGATTTCAATTATAAGATCAGTATCAGCAAGTCTAATCTTGTCGCCTTTAGTAGGACCATAAAGATCGACATATTGTTTTCTAGGAATTATCAATGTCATTTCTTATCAATACCTTTGAATCCTTTTTTTCGTGCTTTTTTTAGTGCCATTTGCTTTCTAGTGATGAGTTTACCATTAACAAGACCGTTGAATCCATATACAATTTTTAGACCACCATATTCTGTTAATTCTACTTCCTTTGTGTCGCCAGGTTCAAACCTCACTGAGGTGCCTGCTGGGATATTCAAATGATAACCATATGCCTTCTCGCGAGAAAAAACAAGAGCCTTGTTAGTTTCAAAGAAATGTGTATGAGAACCTATCTGTATTGGTCTGTCTCCAGAGTTACTAACCTTGATCTTTGTTGTCTTCTTACCTTTATTTGCAATAATGGGTACGTCATTTAAAAAATATTCTCCTGGGATCATTGCTATACTATAGGATCGTGAACTGTGACAAGTTTAGTTCCATCATCGAATGTTGCTTCAGTTTGCACTGTCTTAATTAATTCAGGCACACCAGGTAAAACATCATCTCTTGTTAACACTTTCCTTCCTGAGCTCATTAGTTCTGATACTGACTTTCCATCTCTAGCTCCCTCAACTATGTGATCTGCGATGAGTGCTATAGCTTCTACATAATTGAGCTTCAACCCTCTTGTTTTCCTTCTTCGTGCAACTTCGGCTATCATAAAAATATAGAGCTTATCAATTTCTCTAGGAGTGAGCATCATATCTGTATCTATAATGGCTTGTTGTATTTAATATTTATAATAAATTACTAAGATCGAAAAATATAATTTCATAGTATTATCTAGATCATTATGCTTACCATTACATCTATAATAGGAAATATTTTTGATGACAAAAAATTAATGACTAAATTCAAACAAATGGAATCTAGAAAAAGATGTCAAAGACTAAAAATCCCACGTCTTGAGTTGGAAAGAAGTAGAATTAGAAAGAAAACAGATCTTGGTACAGATATAGGTCTTATTCTTGATTCTGGAACAAGACTGTATCATGGTGATGTTATAGTGTCAAATCTCAAAAAATTCATTATAATTGAACAGTTGCCAGAAAAAGTGATCTCTATAAGAATAAGGCAATTAAAGAAAAATCCCAACGGGCTAGTTATTCTAGGCCATATTATAGGGAATAGGCACAAACCAATTGTGATCACTGGTGATATCCTATACTTTCCGGTTCAGGCATATTCTGAAGTTGAAATATTTAAGAAACTACTGGTTGGTGTTATGAATAATGTAGAGATTGAGGTAGGGGAGCAGATTTTTCAACCTCAGCATGGAATGTATATGCATGAACACTAACCACGAATTTTTTTTAATGCAACTAGCAGATTCTTTTTTTCCTTCTGGCATGTTTGGATTGTCCAATGGTCTAGAGTCACTTGTAAAGCATGATAGAATCAAAAATGAACAAGATGTTTTGAATTTTATTGAACAACAGATAGAATTTCAACTTGTACCTTGTGATTGCATAGTTTTCTTGATTGCCATGGATGCAGCAAGAAATGAGAATATTGAAGAACTTGTGGAAGCAGATAACAGATTCTACTCAATGAGATTGATAAGAGAAGTAAGAAACACATCAGTCAGATCTGGTTCTCAAATATTGAATTGCGTCATTCAAATGACATCTGATAAGAAGGAAAGTAAAATTGCAAAGGATTTTCAAAAGAAAATAAAATCTAATGAAACTGTTGGAACATATCCTGTTTGTCTAGGAATAATTGCAAATCTTCTTGGAATTCCAACAGAGAGTGGGATAAGAATGATGCTTTATTCATTTAGTCAAAGTGTCATAGCAGCGGCAATTAGATTAGGAATACTAGAACACATAAGCGGTCAGAAAATTCTTACAATACTTTCAGACAAGATTAATAATATTTCAACGAACATTAAGAAAGAATCGTTAAACAATCTTTGGCAACTGACACCTCTAACAGATATTTTTCAAATGATTCATGAACATAATAACTCTAAAATGTTCATTACATAATTTAGAGGTAAATTTTGATGTTAAAAAATAAAAAAATAGCAAAAGTTGGAATTGGCGGACCGGTAGGATCGGGAAAAACCCGTCTGATTGAGAGGATTGTGCCCATCCTGATAAAAAGAGGTTATAGATGTTGTATAATATCCAACGATGTAATATCAAAGGAAGATGCAGAAAGAATGCAACGAACATTATCTACAGAGTTGAAAGTTATGCCTGAAAATATGATCATCGGAATAGCTACTGGCGGATGTCCACATACTGCTATACGTGAAGATCCAACAATAAATTTAGCAGTAATTGAGGAGATTGAAAAGAAAGATCCTAGTCTTGATTTGATTATCATTGAAAGTGGTGGTGACAATGTCATGACTACTTTTAGTCCTGCTCTTGCAGATTATTTCATTTACATAATAGATGTGGCTGGTGGAGACAAGTATCCAAGAAAAGGTGGGTTGGGAATAGAAAGCAGTGATTTACTTGTAATCAACAAGATTGATCTTGCAGCACATGTAGGAGCAGATCTTGCTATAATGGAAAGAGATGCAAAAAAAATACGAGCAGAGAAATCCTATGTATTTGTCAACTGTCAAACAGGTGAAGGCGTAGAACGCGTTGCTGAAAACATAATCAAATCAGTACTGTTTGACAAAAAACCAATTGCTAAAAAGGATCGAATCAGATGAGTTCACAAATTCCAGATATTTTCAAGAATTACACAAATAAGGAATTAAAGATGCCAGGTCAGAATGGTACAATAAAGATAGATCTTCAAGTAAATGATGATTCTAAAACATACATTAAATCACTATTATCAAAAGCACCGTTTCTAATTCAAAAAGCGATATACCCAGACACATCTTATCCACACTTTGCTCACATCTACATGATGTCATCTTCTGGAGGTATACTGCAAGGAGACGAACAGAAAATTGATGTTGTAATGGGTAGAAACGCAGCAGCAAGAATTACTACTCAATCAGCAACCAAAATTTACAAGATGGAGGGTGGTTATGCTTCTCAATACATTAACATACATAATCAAGAAGGAAGCTATCTTGAATTTATTCCACATCAGATTATACCATTCAAATCATCTAGATTTTATCAGGAAGTAAATCTTGAGGTTGAGGAGAATGCAGTTTTGATCTACTCTGAAATTATATCAGCGGGTCGGATTGCATCTGGTGAAAAGTTTGATTTTGATCTTTGTTTCCTTCGAACTTCAGCTCATAGAAATGGTCAGATGCTATTTACAGATGTCATGAGTTTAAGTCATAAAGATAAAGCAAATCTTGAATCTATATTTGGAGGAAAAAATATCTTTTCCACCATCTATATAATTGGAAGTTCCATACAAATAGAAAGAATTGTAGACGAAATTAATTTAGCAACCAAAAATGTTTCTCTTTTAGCTAGTTGTTCTTCTTTACCGCATAACTCTGGTATTATTGTAAGAATACTTGCTGATTGTGTTTCTGAAATTGTATCTCTAACAGAATCTATGGCTGATATTCTTAGAGTTTCTACCAAAAAAAATTACAAAATAGAACCTACAATTCAGAGTTCATCAATAGATATTACATAAAACATCTTTTATTTTCTTTTGAATTTTTTAGATTCTGTTGATCAGAAGTTTTATAATTACTAAATTCAGTGTACCTGCATGGGTTCTACAGGTGGTTTACTTGGTGATGACACAAGATATTCTGCAGGAGATGAGGCTAGGAGATATAATTTACTTGCCGGAAAATTAATTGCAGATCTCATCAAAAGTTCATTTGGACCCAGAGGGTTTGAAAAAATGTACATTGATCTTTTGGGTGAGGTTACTCTGACCAAAAGCGGTTCTACATTGCTACGCAAAATCGATGTTGAACACCCAGCTGCCAAGGCAATGATAGATGCTTCAAACTCAGTTGACAATGAGGTAGGAGATGGAACAATATCCGTAGTCATCTTGGCTGGATCTTTGCTTGAAAAGGCAGAAAAATTATTGGATTTAGGAATCTCACCTTCTATAATTGAAGCAGGATACAAGAAGGCGGCTGAGCAATCACTTGATATTGTAAGATCAATTGCAAAATTATCTAGCTATAAAAATAAAGAAATCATGTTGAAGTTGGCTGAAACATGTTTAAGAACAAAGGCCATTTCCATATTGTGTGAAAATAAATCGGTAGCAGAACTAGTAACTGATGCATTTTGTACAATAGCAGACTTTGCAAATAAAAAAGTTGAAACAGATGATATAAAGATAGAAGAAAAACCTGGCAATACTTCTGATATTGAACTAATCAAAGGAGTGGTTATTGATAAAACAATAGATAATTCTGCAATGCCTAGACTAATTGAGAACGCTAAGATTCTCCTGATTAATGAAGAACTTGATAATGAGAGAACCAAGACAGACGCAGAAATCATAATTAGAAATCCACAAGAAATGCAAATGTATCTTTCAAAAGAAAATGATCATGTAAAGGAAAAAACTCAAAAGATAATCAATTCAGGCGCAAACGTTGTAATCTCCCAAAAAGGAATCAGCCTTTTTGCTCAACACTATCTATCTAGGGCTGGCATGATCTCTCTTCGTAGAGTGAAAGAAAATGATCTACATTGGCTAGAAAAGGCAGTTGGCGGTTCCATTACAAACGATCTTGATAATATTACTGTAAAACATCTGGGATTTGCAGGCAAAATTTATGAGAAATTTGTAGGTGATGACAAAATGGTATTTGTAGAAGGATGTAGAAATCCAAAATCAGTCACCATCTTATTGCGAGCAAATTCAAAGAGAATGCTTGATGAATATCATCGTTCAGTGCTTGATGCTATAGCAGTTCTAAAAGATTTCTTTTTTAATCCATCAATAGTAGCTGGCGGGGGTTCTACTGAAACAATCATTGCAAATGAGATTAGAAAAAGATCGCTTTTAATTGAGGGTAAGGAACAAATCGTGATTCAAAATTTTGCTGAAGCTCTTGAAGAAATTCCATTGACTCTAGCTAGAAATTCTGGAATGAATATAGTTGATACGATTGTACAGTTAAGAAACAAAAATTCTGCACACAACAATGGGCATGTTAATTCATGGTATGGAATAGATGCAATAGAACGAAAAGTGAAAGAAATGTATTCACAAGATGTAATTGAACCTCTTGTAGTCAAAGAACAAGTAATAAAAACAGCTGTTGAAGTGGCATCATTGTTAGTACGTGTAGATGAAGTTGTCATGAGAAAACCTGTCATGTACACTCATACTCATGGTGATGGTAATACTCACTCACATGCAAGGGGAAATACACCGCATGATCATTTTGACAAGCTTGGTAAGATGCAACGACCATCTCATCATTATTATTGAATCAAAATTATTATATTTTGAACCTGTTACTACATTTATTATTTTACTCTTAGTAAGAAATGCAGAATATCTTTTACTGATCTACGGTGATCTTCCATCTTCTAATTTTATATACGGTATAAATT
>QYQE01000082.1 GCA_007280335.1 Nitrosopumilales archaeon
GATTGAATCTAGGTATATAATTTATCAAAAGATAACATACTGGGCTTTATCTATTGTTAGATTGATTGATTTTGGAAATTAAAAGTCTTGGATTTTTTTGATTCATTTTTGTGATAATTAGATTATTTGATATAATTTCTTCAGGATTAACAGTGATCTATATTTACAATAGCAAAAACATCTTAACATAGACAATTGTGAAGAAAGATTCTTATGATTAAATGACTTAGTTTGAAGAAAATGCCCAAGGCTACAATAGAGACGAATTTTGGCAAGATAGTTTTTGAGATTTTACCAGATCTTGCACCTGAGACAGTAAGAAATTTCACAAAACTTGCAAAGAGTTCCTTCTATGACGGAACATTATTTCACAGGGTTATTCCAGGATTCATGATTCAAGGTGGAGATCCCAATACCAAAAAACCAGATAAAAGTAAGTGGGGTATTGGTGGTCCAGGCCATACTATCAAAGCTGAATTTAGTTCCAAATCACATCTTCGTGGAATAGTATCTATGGCTCGTGCAATGGATCCTAATAGTGCTGGCTCACAATTTTTTATAGTTACAACCGATAGTACTTTTCTTGATAAACAGTACACAGTCTTTGGCAGAGTGACAGAAGGTATGGATGTAACAGATAAAATAGTGAATTTGCCACGAGACAAAAATGATTGTCCACATCAAGAAGCAAAAATGCTTCATGTGACAATATCAGAATAGGGATAATGAATTTGAGAAAATTACTTTCAATTTTAATAATGTCTTTGATGCTTTTATCAGTGTCACAAGTTTTTGGCCAAGAATTAACAATGGGACAAAAACCAGCAGAAGACATTAAAATTGTAATTGATGCAAGCGGAATAGCTCATGTGACACATTTTGTTAAAGGTAATAGTGTAGCAGCAGTTCAGGTAATTACAGTAAAAGGAAACATGACAAACTTTTCTGTAACGGACAAAGATGGCAATTCTATACAATATTTCAGTGTAGCTACAGCTCAAAAATCAGTATTGTTTCCTCCCACATCAAGAAATATGACTATAATCAAATATGATTTAACAAATGTTGTATCTCAAAGTAATGGTGTTTGGAAATGGAATTATACAGCTCCATCAGATGCAACTTTTACAGATTTTTACTTCCCAAAAGGAGTGGACACGATTTGGGCCAATGATAGACCAGTTTATCTTGGTGATAAAGGACTTCGACAGCACGGTAATGGATTTACTTTGGATTACATTATCAATGAACCAGTGACTTCACAAAACGTACAATGGCAAAATAGTAATTTCATAATAGGTATACGAACTCTTTCGGATTTAGGTCCTCATACATTTGACCAATCAGCAAAAGCCTATGCATTTAACATCAATAAACCACATTCATTTGTAACGCTAATAATGCCGCAGGAGCTTTTATGGGGACCATATCAAGGAAAGCTTAACGGTAATGGTACTTTAACCACCACATTTCACAATAATGGAACTCATGCTTGGATTGGATTCCACCCATCCAAAGCTGGTACAATTCAGTTAACGGGTACGACCGCAATTCCTGAATTTCCATTGTTTGTGCCATTGGTCATAGGAATAACTGTTGTAATTGCATTACAGTTCAGAAACCGTTTGAAT
Organism: Nitrosopumilales archaeon; assembly: GCA_007280335.1. GTDB lineage: Archaea > Thermoproteota > Nitrososphaeria > Nitrososphaerales > Nitrosopumilaceae > TA-20. Next base: position 1,632 of record QYQE01000082.1, read on the forward strand.
TTCAACTAGATTATTAGGCGTATTCTCTAAATGGATCTTATGCAATGTGGTTGTCATTGTATAAAGTGCGGAAGTACTGATCTAAAATCAGAACAGATAGGCGAGATCGAAAGTGATGGATATTTTGATATGCACCACACATGTAGAAAATGTAATGTTCATTTTGACCACTTGGAAGGAGATGTATTTGATTTCTGCAAAGTTTGTGGTTACGAGTCTAGCTGAGCTGTACTATTATCTTGTTTGAGTAATAGCTACGCTTTTCTCGCATGTCTTTTTGTATTTCTTTTTTCAATGCCATATTTGCTAATACCTTTGAAACATCTAGTGGCACAGCAGCCCAACCATATTCACGAAGTTGTGCAACAACCTCTGAAACTGTTCTTGGTTGTTCAAAAAAAGAATCCCTTGCTAGTATGTGTATTTTGCTTCTTATTTGATTCCTATCAATAGAAATTGGTTGAACGAATTCAGGCTCATGGATTTCAGCGTCTTCAAGCGAACTCAGATAATTTGTTTTTGATTCATTGTTCAGTACTTCTCTTAGGATTTCTACTTGTGTGTTTGTTCTTTGTTCTTCTGTTTGATTTCTTGATACAAACCTAGAAAGATTGTATATAACCTCGTCTATGCTTTTATTGTCTACGTAAAAATCCTTAGATTCTACTTCTATCTCATTTTCACCGAATTTTAGTCTAATTTTGGCCATTCGTATCAATCCATTTGAGTATTTTCATTTATCCTGTTAGCTCTAAGTAGCTTAGAAAACAGATCAAAATTTTTACACAAATTATTTGGTTTTTTTTCCTCTGTGTGCTAAAAAGGAATTTTTTGGTCGAGATAGTATGCAAAAGAATTCTAAGATAATCATGATAATAGCAATAATAGGCGCAGTTAGCGCTTTTGGTTACATTCAGTATGTTTCTGTAACTCATCTTCATGTATCTATAGTAGACAGCAAGATTGTAGAGAGAACTAATGACGGTACACTTTACAATATACAGCTTGAATTCAAAAATCCATCACTAATGATTCTAAATGTAGGAAAAACTGACTTTGTCATATCTGTTGAAGGTCAAGATCTTGGTAGCGGTACACTAGAACCGTCCACAATACCTGCTATGGGGAATACTGTTGAAAAGGCACCATTTCTAGCGGATAATGCAATTCTTGACAAATATAATAAAAATGATAATGTTCCATCTGTAAAATTAACTGGAATAACAAAATACGATTTCCTTGTTGCTTCAATTAATATTCCCTTTACATATTATCCTACACAAGACGAAGCTAGCGCATTTATACACGGTACATAAATCAGCAAACTATGCTGACAGTTTTTGGTTCTGTTGCACTAGATACTATAAGGACACCTTCAAAAATTCTAAAAAATGTACTGGGGGGTGCTGCCACTTATGCAGCAATCTCAGCCAGTTTTTTTGTAAAACCTGGACTTATTGCAGTAATAGGCCAAGACTTTCCAAAAAAATATCATAATATTTTAAACAAATTTGTTGATTTGAAAGGTGTGGTACGTGCAAATGGAAAAACATTCAGATATGATGGAAGCTATGATGAGACGCTAAGCCTTAGAACTACAAATAAGACAGAACTTAATGTTCTTGGGGGCTTTAGGCCCATTGTACCAGAAAAGTATAGAAAATCAGAATTTGTTTATCTGGCAAATAACGATCCTGCACAGAATACTAAAATTATAAAAGAGTTTGACAGAGTCAAGTTTTCAATGTGTGATACTATTGATTTTTGGATCTCAAGTAAAAGAAATGATGTCATAAAAATGATGGGTGTAGTAGATTCTGTTGTAATAAATGACGAAGAAGCCAAGCTTCTGACTAAAACTCATAACCTCATAACATGCGCAAAAAAGATTATGGAATGGGGAACAAAATATGTAATTATCAAAAAAGGTGAACATGGTTCTCTACTTTTTTATGATGATGTAGTTTTTTCATCACCGGCATTTTCAATGGAAGATATTGTAGATCCTACAGGAGCAGGTGACTCATTTGCAGGTGGCATGATCGGATATATGGCAAGCAAGAATAGCACAAAAATCTTAACTATTCGTGAGGCTGCAGTCTACGGAAACATCATGGGATCATTTGCTGTAGAAAAATATGGAGTACATGGTTTAACAAATCTGAAAAAATCACAAGTTCAGAAGAGATTCAAAAAATATAGGAATATGGTTAGATTCTAACAAAGGTTATAGATATCAAATTAAAATCAAACTCATGGAAGATAGGCTAGAAACAATATTCAAGTTACAAAAGAATTTGGAAAAAATGATGAGCTTAGATAGATATCCAGAGGATGCGGAAGGAAAAATTTCTGTTCTTTGTACAGCCATAGTTCATGAAGCAATAGAATTACAAAGAACTACAAACTGGAAATGGTGGAAAAAACCAACTACTTTTGATAAAGCTGCTGCTCGTGAGGAACTCATAGACATATGGCATTTTGTTATCCAGGCTTCTCTTGAATTGAGTCTGACGCCTGATGATATTTTAAATGAGTATCAAAAGAAAAATAAAATTAATCAAGAACGACAGAAAAATGGTTATTAGATTTTTGTTGCAGTGTTAATTGAAAGCTTAATTTTTGAAATAGAAGTTTCGCCAATTTCATCAATAAGTTTTACCTGATTTTGAAATTTAAGAACTTCTGATTTTGTTATAGTTAGTATGGGATCAGGACTAGATGAACCAATTATTCTTCCCTGACTGTCTACTCCATTTTTATAAAGATTAAGAAGTGAATGTCCTGGTTTGTGTCCAGGTGTATCTTTTCCGCAAAGTAGAATTGTTTCTAAATTTTTATTTGATATTACATACCTAACCAATGAATCGATTCCTTTGTTTTCAGAAAATAGTCTTCCTATGAGGGCAATTTTTGATAACAGATTAGAATTGGTAATTTCTTTTAGTAGATTCATACTTGAAAGAGTACAAATGGCAAGTGAAGATCTAGGATTCCCAAAAAACACTTCCTCATTTATTGGAAGAATAATTTTGCATATTTCGCCAGCTAGGTTTTCTATTAAATTCATGTCTTGACAGCTTTGTGCATAACCTTTGATATGTAGTCAAGATTTTGCGTACTTACTAGTGGATGAACTGGTAAGCTTAGAACACTAGAGGCAGCCCAGTCTGTAACATCAAGATTTTGTTTTGTGTTATAAAATGGAGTCTTGTGTACAGGAATTGAATAGTAAGCTGTTGCACCAATTCCCTCAGAGTTTAGTTTTTTCATTATTTTGTTTCTGTTTTTAATGGCAATTGTAAAAAGATACCAATTAACCTTCTCACCTTTTCTTTCATGGGGAATTACAATGTCCAAGTCAGATAAAAGTTCAGTAAGAATTCTAGCATTCTTTTGTCTTTTCTTTAGAAAGCTACCTAGTTTTTTCATCTGTATTTTTGCTATTGCTGCATTAATTTCAGGAAGTCTCAAGTTTAAACCAAGAATTCTTGTATCATAACCATGTAACATACCATGGTTTCTTATTTTGCGCAATTTTTCAAAGAGATTTTTATCATTAGTAACGATTGCTCCACCTTCACCTGATGTCATTACCTTTGCTGCATACAAGCTAAAGCACCCAAGTTTAGAAAAGGTACCTGAATGTTTCCCCTTGTAAGTTGTACCAAGTGATTGTGCTGCATCCTCAATTATTTCTAAATTGTATTTGTTTGCTACTTCAGATAGCTCATTCATGTAAGCCATATTTCCATACAAATGAACGGGAATTATTGCCTTAGATTTTTTTGTAATTTTTTTTCTCAAATCATCAGGATCCATAGTATAATTTTCTTTTAATATATCAACAAAAACCGGCTTTGCTCCAACTGATACTACAGAGTTGGCTGTCGCAACAAATGTAAATGATGGGAGAAGCACCTCATCTCCATGTTTGATGTCAAGTGAATATAGTGCTGCTTGCAGTGCAGCAGTACCAGAGTTTACTGCTACTGCATATTTTGATTTAACAAATGAAGAAAGAAGCTTCTCAAATTCTTGTACTCTTTTACCACCTGAGTTTGCGGCAGATGTAAGAGAGTTTTCTACTAGTACTGCCCTTACTTCATTGATTTCTTCTTTGCCGATTATTGGTATATTTATCGGGATTTTCAACTGCAGAAATTATGATTATAAATACTATAATAAACCTCTGGAATTTATTCAAAACCAATTTTTATATTTCAGATGAAAACAACTGGAATTGAATGAAAATACACTTGCAAGAAAATGAAGCGGGATACAGGATATTTCTATACATTTTCTACGCTTGTGCAGTAATAATGGCATCTATCACAGCATTTGGAATCTATGCTATGTTTGAAGAATGGTCAACTAAAGGCACGTATGTAATGGGAGAGGTTCTTGTAAAAACTGAATTTCCCACTAGTCATTTTGCTAAACTGACAACTTGGTTATTCTTTTCTACTATAGTAGGATGGTATTGCGTAACAAGAATAGGATGGAAGAAAACTACCAGCATTCCATCATGGAGATTATCCCTTCTTCAGTTGATGTTAGTAGGATTTTCTACAATCTGTCTCTATGAAGCAATTTATAATTTTGTAGTTCTTAATGCACAAATTACTGCAGGCATTGTGGGTGGAAAGGTACCGGACATAGATTCGTTAACTATTGCATATCCTGACCCAGATAGACCATGGAATCTAATCTTTGCAACAAAGATGTTCCTTGCAGGTTTTATAATAAGTACACATGCACTCTATCTTAGTACCAGACCAAGGAAACAACATCACGAACTTGATGCGTAACTTTATAGGGTTACAAAGGAAAATTTGACTCGCGTTGGATGTTACAGACAAAATAGCACTTGTGACAAAAGATCCTACTGAAGAAGTAGTAACTAATGAAGAACTTGAAAATCTTTTCAAGACAAATTCACATCCAAAACATTACATTGGATTAGAAATTTCTGGATTCTTACATCTTGGAAGTCTCATATTAACCGGTTTTAAGATCAATGATTTTATCAAGGCAGGAGTAGAGTCTACCGTTTTTTTAGCTGATTGGCACACTTTTATCAATAATAAGCTTGGAGGAGATTGGGAAAAAATTAGAAGTGTTTCTAAATACTATGCAGATGCTTTCAAGCTTTTTTGTCCTGGTGTGAAAATAATTCAAGGTTCTGAGCTTTATGAATCAAGAAAAGAGTATTGGTTAGATTTAGTAAAATTTGCAAAGCACATGTCACTTGAACGTGCTATGAGATCACTTACAATCATGGGTAGAACAGAAAAAGAAAAAATAGACTTGGGTCAGCTACTTTATCCTCCTATGCAAGCTGTTGACATACATGCCATGGATCTTGACATTGTTCATGCAGGCATGGATCAAAGAAAAATTCACATGCTTGTAAGAGAAATTTTTCCAAAAATGAAATGGAAGGTGCCTATAGCTGTTCATCATCACATTCTTCCAGGTTTATCAGAACCACAAACTAATGATATTGAAGATTCTAGCTTTACTAGTACTAAAATGAGCAAATCCAAATCAGGATCAGGAATTTTTATTCATGACTCTGATGATGAAATAAAATCAAAATTCAAAAAAGCTTGGTGTCCTGAAGGAATTATTAAAAATAATCCGCTTTTAGAGATTTCAAGACATTTGATTTTTCATGAATTTAAGGAAATTACTATTGAGAGACCCTCAAAGTTTGGTGGAAATATAACATTCACTAGTTATCAACAACTAGAAAAAGAATTTGCAGAAAAGAAATTACATCCTTCTGACCTTAAAGAAACAGTTTCCAGATATATCATAGAGATTATCAAGCCTATTCGTCAGAAACTTGTTTTAAGTGATGAGCTTGCTAATGCAATAAAACAAACTACCTAAGTTGTGGTCTTACTTTTTCTGAAAATAACGAGAGCATTTCAAGGGAATTTGAAAGTCCTATAAAGTTCACAATAAAATAACGTATACCAATATCTACATACTGTCTAAGATAATCAGTTACATCTTCCGGAGTGCCAAGTGCTATACTATCTTTTGAACGTATAACAAATTCTGCTATGGATTCATTTTTCTTTTTTAGTTTAGATACGATTCGTTTAACATCATCATTGTCTTTTCCAACCAGAACTCTTAGCAAAACAGAGTTTTCAATTTCTTTATGATCACGCTTAATTTTTTTACATTGCATTTTGAGCATTTCAATTTTGTTTTGTAGAATTTCTGGAGTTCCAAATGGGTGATTGTATCGTGTAGCATGCCTTGCTACTACTGCCATGAGTTTTTGACCAGCACCACCTACCATTATTGTAGGATATGGCTTTTGCAACGGTTTTGGACTACATATTGCATTTTTTATAGAATAATGTTTTCCATTAAAGGTTGATTTTTCTTTTTGCCACATTTTTTTAATTATAGATATGGATTCGTCAAGTTGTTCTATCCTTGTTGAGGCCTTGTCAAAGTGATACCCATATGATTTGTATTCGTACTCAAACCATCCAGCGCCAATACCAAATTCTAGTCTTCCATTGCTTATTACGTCTAAGGTAGAAGACATTTTTGCTAAAAGGGCAGGAGAACGATATGAGTTGCAAGTTACTACCTGACCAATTCTAAGTTTTGATGTAACACCTGCAATTGCAGAAAGAAGTGTATAGGCTTCAAAAAATGGCATAGTTCTCTTATCTCCATAATATGGAATGAAATGATCATAGACATAACCCGCATTGTACCCAAGTTGTTCAGCCTTTAGTGCAACAGACTTTGAAAAAAGAAATTGATCATAAGCGTTATTATCAGGAAATTCGTCAAGCCATCCTTGTGGTAGTGTAAGACCCACTTGGATTGATTTCATGCTAGTTTCTGTTTTTTTGTGGATCTATTATGTTGTACTTTGATGTATATCCACGAGGGTTGATCATCAAGTCTTGGTATGTATATGTAGAAGAGTTTCCAATTATTACAGTACTAATCATACCAAGCTGATCTGCATGATTTTCAAGGTTTTCCAGATCTGTTAGAACTATTGTTTGTGATTCTCTAAATGCTCCTTTTACTATTGCAACTGGGGTAGTTGGAGATCTATATTTTAATAAAATTTTTCGTGTGTCCTGTAGCTGATGAATTCTTTTTTTGCTAGATGGATTGTAGATAACTATTACATAATCTCCTTGTGCGGCTGCTTCTACTCTTTTTACTATTATTTCCCATGGAACCAACAAATCACTCATGCTTACAACGGCAAAATCTGTCATGAGTGGAGAACCGACAAGAGCAGCACAAGAGTTGAGTGAAGACACTCCTGGTACTATTTCAACATACAAACCATTTTTTCTGTCCCATCCTTCTTCTGCAAGTACTTCATAGATGAGACCAGCCATTCCATAAATTCCTGGATCGCCACTTGAAACAAGTGAGACTATTTTTCCTGATTTAGCAAGATCAATGCATTGATGAGCTCTTTCTACCTCTTGAGTCATAGCATATCGGTGAACTTCCTTTCCAGCAATAAGATCCGCTACCAAGTTAACATAGGTTTCATATCCAACAATGGTATTACTTTCTTCGATCACTTGTTTTGCACGAAAAGTCATGTGATCGTGATGACCAGGACCAACTCCTACAATGTATAATTTTCCAGTCATGTTACAATAAACCGCTGTTTAAGGAAATTTATCCGTTTTCATAAAAAAGAACTAGTTTTACTGAAATGGATCTATGAATGGACAATCCAGTATGTAATTACTATCTAAAACTTTTGCAGGTTGTACTGTTATCTCTCCTGCCGATTTCTTTGTGTTGATATCTTCCATGTTTTCAAGAAGTTTTGCCTGAGTTGGATGGTTCCAAGAAACCAGAGATATCTTGCATAATGGTCCATATGTATCGTATCCTGGAGATGCACTACTAATTCCCGGTTGGAAACCAAAAGGTCCTGTTCCGGTTAGTCCGTTTGTAAATTGAAAGAAGTCTATGAATGCAGGACTTAGTGAGGTAAGTGAGGGTGTATTTGTTACGCCCATCATTTTAGCTGGTCCTTCTGTTGTGGCATCAGTTACAATATAGTAAATGGTTTTACCATCTGGTCCCCATGATCTGTGAGCTACAAAGGTAACAACCATGTTGTTGGTATCGATATCAAGAATTTGTCCTCCTTCAAACAGTTTTTGTTCTAGATTTTTATCTTCTCGAACTGACATTTGACCACCTGGCCACATGATCTGTGGCATGTTTATGATTATGCCAATATTGTTAAGTTTTACTTTGCCTGTCATATTTGCATCAAGAATTTTTTTGTCAGAATCTAAAATTTTTGTGGCATTACCTGTATTCCAAATTACATGGATTACAGATCTAAGCGGAGTGTATTGATCTTGTACAGGAGTACTTGAAAAGACATCATTTTGAAATCCATTAGTTCCATTACCCATAATTCCATTATCGAAGAGATAGACTTTGCCTAACGATTCTTTTGAAAGGTTGCTTAGGGTTGGTGAGTTTCCAACTTTCCATTTTTGCTTTTCAGAGATTACAGTAGCACTTTTTTTATCATTAGTGTCAGTTATGATATAGTAAACAGGACTTGTGTTGAAGAATCCCAAGTGTAGTGGAATTTTTGCAGTAACACTTGCACTTGATAATTTTAGTGAAGATTGTGTTATTGCAGAGTCAGCATAATGTTGCATTGCTTCAGGTGTTTGTCCTCGTATCCACCCATCAACACTCACTGTTGTTGTAAATGCGGCAGAGTTTGTAGAATGTAAACCAACTGCTGCTCCTGTGAAAGCATAAGAACCTGCGTTTGTACCAAGATCCACTACAGTTTCAGCAAAAATAGTATTGCTATCAACTGTCCATGTAGGCTGACCTTTTGCATCAGCTTTGTCTATTTGATGAAGAATTACGATTTGTACTGGTTCACTTGCAGTATATGTTAATGAACCGCTATACAAAGTTCCATTATTAGGAGATAAAATAATTGCCATCTGTTCACTATCATGTCCTTGACCTGGATCTTGTGATGAAGTCAGTGTCTGTGTGAATTGAATTTTTTTTATCATTCCTGCATTGACGTATTGGTTTGAAAGTGATGGTATAGAAAGTATAATGGCAGAGACAGCACAAATTGCAATCAAAAGAATGTATTTGTTCATAAGATCCGAATCATTGTTTTACATAAATGCCTTTTCCAAGGCTCAATTCTCATTTTTGAACTCCATTTATAAAATTAATTTATTTTTGCAAGTTCAAATTCATCATGTAGTGCCTGTACTGCCGTATTACAATCAGCATCTTTTACTACAAATGCCAAATTAAGCTCAGAAGAGCCCTGTGCAATCATCACAACGTTTACTCTTTTTTTTGCAACAGCAGCAAAGACTTTTGATGCAACACCAACAATCCCCCTCATACCGGATCCGATTAGTGCAATTATTGCGACATCAACTGTCACATCTACTTTTTTTATTATTTTACCTAACAGATTCATTTCAAGTGCATTAACAGCTTTATCTAGATCATTCTTTTTTACGATAATCGATATGCTTGATTCTGATGGGCTTTGTGAAATCATCATAACGTTGACTCCGGCTTTTGCAAGTGTAGAAAATATTGTAGCAGCAGTTCCAGGTGCACCAACCATACTTCCTCCTCTAACATCTATGAGTGCAGTGTGTCGTATTGCACTAACACATTTTACTGTTTTTTGTGCATCAGCTTTTGGGGTAGCAGTTACAAATGTTCCAGAATTTTTAACGTTAAATGTACTTCTTATTCTAAGTGGTATTTTTTTTGCAACTAACGGTTCCAGTGCTCTTGGATGAATGTATTTTGCACCAAAGAGTGCCATCTCCATAGCCTCAATATAAGAAACCTCCTTTAGGACCTTGGCGTTTTTCACAATTTTTGGATCAGTTGTCATCAAACCATCTACATCACTCATAAGCCAGACTTCATCAGCCTTGATACTAGAAGCTATGATTGTTGCAGTATAATCTGAGCCCCCTCTTCCAAAAGTGGTTATGTTTCCATGTTGATCAGCTCCTGCAAATCCTCCAATGATAGGTAAGGTCTTTTTTTCCAAGAATGCATCAATTGTATGAGAAACATGTAATCTTGTTGTGTCCATAAGGGGTTTTGCCTCACCAAAATTCGAATCAGTTACTATTCCTGCATCTTTTCCAGTAAGGGCTACTGCTTTGGTACCTAAATCATTTAGAGCAGCTGCAACTAGGTTGATAGATAATCTTTCTCCAAATGAGATCAGATAATCAGAAGAGCGAGGAGTCACTTCACCAAGTAAAAGCATTCCATGCAATAATTCTTGTAGTTCAGAAAGATCCGCTGTCATCTTGTTGATTAATTCTTTTCTTATCTTGGAATTTTTGATACATGCATTTGAAATTTGCATATGATTTTTAATAATTTTTTTTGCAAGATTATTTGCAGCGTCTTTGTTTCTATTTTGAATTAGGGTTGTTATTCTTATCAAATCGTCTGTGACACCAGTAATTGCAGAAAAGACACAAATTATTTTGTGTTGTTTTGATAGTGAGTTAATAAAATTAGCAACATGTCTAATGTTTCCAGCAGATGAAATTGATGTTCCACCAAACTTCAGCACTAGTTTCAATTCAGTATACCTGTCTTAATTGTCCTTAAATGCTTTAACTTTCTACCCTAGGTGCCAAATAGAAATGAATTCTACCTATGTTTGCTACTTTGAATTCTAGTCTTAATGGCATCTTAGTAGAGTATTCGCAAATCACTGTTCCTGCAACAGTTCCTACAGCTTTTACAATGCTGTTAAGATATTCCAAACTATACGTTGCTGTACTTTCTTCTTTTACCCCAATTTCTGGCATTTCTACCATTCCCTTTTCTAGTGTTATTACTGCTTCCCCAGAATCACCCCTTCCAGAAAATTCAGCTTTGGATGCAGTTGCACTTATTGAAAGATATTCTGAGACAACTTGGATATCACCTAGAATTTTGTCAAACTCCGTTGAGGTAACTCCAATTCTTGCGTTATAGGAGATTTTTGGTAGAGGGGTGTCTGTAGCAGAGCTCTCAATCAGTCTCATTTTGTATTTTTTATTTTTCCCTATTGTAACAAGTAATAGGTTTTCTTCGGATATACTGACCTCAATGCTGTCTTTTTTATCGGCTCTTTTTATTAGCTTAGAAAATTCGTCAATTCTTACACCAAACTTAACATCGTTATCACATTCATATTTTTCAAATGCGGAGTTGGGCCATGCAATATCTATTAGTGCAACATGAGATGGATCCATGCCTCTAAATGCTATTCCTTCTCCTGTTGCTTCAAAGGTAGCTTCTTCTACTAACGTAGAAATTGCAGAGATAACTGCTTTCCATTCATCTGATCCACTTGTTTTTGCAGAAAATACCAAACTTAATCAGTTGTCTAACATCTTCAAGTTAAACGTTATGCGTAGTTACGCCATGTATAGCTACATTTAACACAGCGATAAAACTGAGTTGTTGGTTCATCTGCGCTTCTAGTTTGTAACATCCACCACACTGCTTCTGTGTTTCCACATTTTTCACAGTCAATTTTTATAACAGGTAATGTTGGCGTTTTTTCGTTTTTATCAAAAACATTAATGGTAGAACTACCCTCTCCTTTTACTTGCTTTCTTTCTTTTCCACCTTTTTCAGCATAACCACATTTTTGACAAATAAAAGAATCAGAGATATCTTGCTTTAAGCGCACCTCACATTTGGGGCAAAATTTCATTTAAACACCTTTTAATTTAGAATGTATTGCTTTTTTTAGTTCGTCTGTATATTCAATTGCAATTTTTGCTGCTTTTTCTATTTCTTTTAATGGATTTCCTTTTGACGTGTTTACACGCATCCAATATTCTCTAGTAAGCGGATGCTTCATTATTACAGCTGCAAATTCAATACTAGATTCCTTGAGAAGTTCATGTTGCACTATGTATAATGTGCCAATATCAGATTTTGTTATAGTTAATGAAACTTCCTTTTGAGAAGATTTTGCTATCTTTGCATCCATGTAAATAAAAAAAATACTTATTGAGGATATAAACCATTACGATTAATTGTCTAATGAAAAGACCTTCATCACCGATGTGGAACTAGAGAAATCAAATGATAAATTCAGAAGCGATGAAAATGTCACAATAAATGTGAAATTTGCGGTAATGGGTGCATTTCGAGAAGCTTTTAATGAAAAAAACTGGGAAAGAGCATACAATAAACACGACAATACGTTTAAGCTAAAATATGGAGTCAGACTCTATACAGGTGGACTACGAAAACGTGAGATAGGAAAACCAGTAGACACCTACAGAAAGGCCGCGTTATTTTGGACACGTAACCCTAAACTCACCCAGATGGCAGAAAAAAAGATCTGGGTACAGATAGCAAAAAATTTTGAACCATTCATTCCAAAAAATCAGGCAGAAGCTCAAGAAATGCTTCTTAATTTTAATGAAAAAATTGAATTCAAAGCATCTGATCTTGGTAGTGGAAAACACAAGGTTGGTGCAGAGGTTTTTGTTTCTTGGTTAAAACATGACTATACTGATACATTTGATGAAAAAACACATTCTAAAGAAATAGAGATCGAGATTACCAATAGGATATAAATGGAATTATTAGAGTTAGGTCATGACAAAATTCGATGGACTTAGAGGACAAGAACTGCTTGAAGTAGAAGAAAAAAATGGCGAAATAACTTTGATCTTCAAGGATAACAGATTTTTGTTTATCAAGCTTGAAAATGGAAAAATGGTAACTACCTCTATACCAGAATAGTTACTTGTGAACAAATTTATGATAAAGACCTACTGCTATTTCTTGCGATTCAGATTGTATGGAGCCTGGTCTTTCTTTACGTACTTTTTCAATTGCATTTTTAGCAGACAAGTTATGATATTTTATCAAATAACAAGCTAACATAGTTCCCGTTCTACCAATTCCAGCTGCACAGTGAACCATAATAGGTTCATCATTTTTGATCCGTTCTTGAATAAAATCAACAGTTTGATCTATTTTATCCATGTCTGGTGCAGAAAGATCTTCGGTGGGTACATGAAGATAGTTAACATCTTTAATCCATGACTCTGGAAGAGGATTTTCTGTCATTGTGATAATGGATTTCACGCCTTGTTTTCTAACCCATTCAAGCTCAGCTATAGATGTCGGCATTCCACTTCCTGCAAGTTTATTGTTAATTAACCAGCCAAAGTTAGTTGGTTTTTTTGTTATCTTACCATGTACACGACGCCATAAGTTACCGGGTTTGCTCAACAATTATGGTTGAATTTTTCCATATATTTAGACAACGTGGTATAGTACTGACTAGTATAGTTTAAAGAAAAAGAAAGTTAATTGTCGGACTACCTAATCTACTAGTTCAGTCCAACCTTTGACGAATACAGAATTTCTGTATAATGGTACTGGTTGACCTACTGTAAAGTCCATTGGTCTCATCCAGAAGATTGCTTTTGTTGGGCAAACTCCTATACATGCACCGTCTGAGATGCATCTTTCTGGATAAAAGACAAATGCTTTACCCCTCTTCCAGCCTTCTACTGGTTTTACTCTTAATACGTCTGGGCCTAGTGTTGTACAGATCTCTACACAGAGTGCACATCCAATACACATTTGTTCGCCTATATCGGGTATTATTCCAACTGGCATATTCAGTATTAATTTGCTAACAGATCTTAATATAACTTGCTCAAAATAATTGGGTTATAACGGCGTTTGAGAATTTTATAACAGTGTTAAAATTTTATTTAAGATTATTAGCTCATTCTAAATTTTTAGAATGAGTATGTGTATTAGAGATGATCAACGTTTTTTTATAATTTGATTTTATTTTAAAATCATGACAAACAAAGTTCATTGTGCACATATTCTAGTTGAAAAGCTAAGTCTTGCCCAAGAATTAAAAACAAAAATTGCAAAAGGTGAAAGCTTTGCAAACCTTGCTAAAGAATATTCAATTGATGGTTCAAAAAAACGAGGTGGTGATCTTGGATATTTTGGTAGAGGTATGATGGTGCCAGAATTTGAAAAAGCTGCATTTTCTCTAGAAAAAAGTCAAGTTTCAGATATAGTAAAAACTCAATTCGGATACCATATAATAAAA
>QYQE01000029.1 GCA_007280335.1 Nitrosopumilales archaeon
GCAGGAGATATTCTTATCCATCTTTTTCCAAACAATATTGTCATGGATGCAACAAAGAAAATTGCCATGACAATAAAATCCCACATCCAAGTCCATGAATCTTTTAGTAGAACGTTAAAGTGCGGTGCAACGGAAATTAAATAATTACGCAGTCCAAATTCTAAACTTATCAAATATATGATTGTAATTGCAGCTAATGGAACGATTATCAATAGTCTTTTTTTTGGAATGACTAGTTTTAGACCAATAAGTTCTGCAGCAATAAAGGCCATTGCAAAAAGAAATCCTCCCCTACCTTGATTCCAGCTTAGACTAAAAGAGTCAGGAAAGGCAGCTAAAGCAAGTATTGTTGGACTTGCAAGTATCAATATAGCATAGATCACAGTTTTGTTCTGCATTAAATAAGTAGAAATTTGTGGTAAATAAAAACTCTAGCAACTAGAAAAAATCTGAGATTGATTTTTGTTTTCTTGCCTTTTGCAAGTTGCTTTTTGCAATCCATTCTTTCTTATCAATACTCAAACTTTTACAGGCAAGATCAAGACCTTCTTCAAAACTTGAAACTAGAACTGGTTTTTGTTTTAATGCCATTCTTATTCCTTCTCGTACTTGCCAAACCCCTACAGGAACAGCATATTCTGGCCTTATTTCTCTCAGTACAAGAGCTGCTGCCTGTACTTTGTTTTTAAAAAGATATTCTGTGACACCTAGTCTTGAGGCAAAATGAGCCCCTGCAGTGGCAGGATAATGATCTAGTCCTCTTCCGTCCTCAAAATCAGAACCAAATCCAATATTTCCTTGTTGATCATACCATGCTTCTTGCATTTCAAACATCCACCTGCTTGGGAAAATAATCACAGAGAAAAAATTTCCAATATGATTAAAGAAAAACACTTGACAGCTGTCAATTATATCAAACTGCATTATTTCTGAAATCAAAGACTTTGATATGATATCATCAGTTGCAGTTATACTCCATCTAGTAGGAACTAGTTTTCTATTTTTGCCAAACATTCCTATGCTAAAGCATTTTTGAATTCTTGATATCTCAATGCCCTTGTTGTAGAGCTCCAAAACGGAATCCTGAGCAAGCAAATCTTTGTCGTAATAGATTTTTTGTATGTGCTTGTCTGAACTAGAATTGGAAAATTTAGCTGTCTTTATTTCCCCTATTGGTCCAAACGGAGGATTCTCACCGTCAATTGACGTAACAGGAGTTGTGTTTTTTAAAAATTGAATATCTGAATCAATTGGCCTTGATGCCATTGCCACTTCATGAAGACTTTCAATGTATTTTCCAGTTGGATTTGTTACCGGCATATTTTGTATTCCTCTTACCAAACTAAGTCGATAGTTTACAATTTGCTCTAGACTTTTTCCTAGCCATTGTTCAGGAGAATCTAGAATCGTGGTGTCACCATGTACCGGCGGAAGCATGGGGCCTACTGACACTTTTGGATAACCATATGTGCCTACAAAGACAGAGGGCGGGCTTGAACCGCTTATAAAATCAGAAGAAAAGAGATTACCATATTTAGACAGGTATTCGTTCCAGTTTGTCTCAATTGCTTTACGAATATCTGCGGCAGTACGTTTCATGGAGTATCAAAATGCATCCCATCTAATAATATTGTACAATCAATCGGTACTAGCTTGTAGTTAGATTCATGTACCTTAATTGAAAAAGATAGAGAATTGGCTGATGCAGAATCATTCGGAATTGAGAAAGGATATGGTGATCAAGCAGTAAAATGGATGAATGATGAAGCAAAAAAAATGGATTGGAAGTTTGAAGCAAGACTTTATGATTATGAAATTACCACTAAAAATTTTGGTTCGTTTGAGATGTTTTCATGGATTGGTGATCCTAAAGCAGCAAGAGATTTGATAATAAGAGCAAGCAAGAGATTCAAGATCAAAGTTATAGAAGGAGGCTACAAATCAAAACAGTTCATTCTAAAACTTGAAAAAAACGAGTACGGTATGGTTCGAAAAGGAGACAAAGTAATAGGTCGCATAGAATTTGCTTCTTCCAGATTAACAGAAAGCAAGTGGATAGTAAAGTTAGAAGAAAGAAAATAATTTTGTGATTTATAAAATCTATAATTTGGTTCTTGCAAGTATTTGAGCTACTCTAAGTGGTTCTGGTATAGAACCCTGGAGAGTAAAGGAATCTAACAGATTTTTAGTTTCTTGTATGGTACAACCTTCAATTCTAACATACAAGTCATGCCCGGTATGAAGTGAGATTATATTTCTCTCACCAAGGTTACGATATTCTTCAATCTTGGATTGATAGGAATCAGGGAAATGAAATTTTATTGCATCTTCTATTCCCTTTGAATTTTCATACGTAACACCGATTATTGGAATTTTTAATTCGTTCCAGATTTTTTTAATGTCCACTATGTTATACATAGAAATAATCAATCCTGAGATCATAAGGAAGCTTATATCGTCTCTGTGTAATTTTTTGTACATCTGTAATATAGAATCAGTTGCATCATTTCCTTCAATAGTGGTTTGACCAAAAACAAAACCATCAATAATAAAATCTCGCCTCATAACAACACCTGCTAATGTTGAGATTTTGTCTTCTTCTTGAAAACTTTCTGCTATAGCAAGTCCACGTAAACCTTTTTTTTCAATGTGAAGATGATTCATCTTTTTGTCGCCTAGAAAATTTTCTATAAGCTAAACTAACTACTAGAATAAAGACAGATGTAATTACTGACCAAGAACCAAATGCCATAAAATCATGTATATTCATAATGGTATAATTTTCTCATGAACTTATGAATGATTATTTCATACAATTTTATTGAATAATTGTTCCGCTACCCACTATACGAATGGTTTGTGACTCGGGTTTTAGAATAACACAGACATCATCCTTTTCAAATACTGCAGGCTTGCCTAGTGACAGTTTCATGGGTTTTAGTGAAATGATCTTTGCAGGCCTAATTTGTAATCCTATATTTACAAGAAACATTTGGTTTTCACCTAGCTCACCTTTAAAAAATTTGTTCTGTAAATAATCTATAGTAATCTCTTGAGATATTTGAACCGAATCAGGAACACATAACAAATCACCTCTTTGAACATCGTCGGGAGTAATTCCTTTTACAGAAAGACCAACACGTGCTGGCGATATTGCTTCATCAACTGGATCGTCATGCATTTGTATAGATTTTATTATAACGTCAGAGCCTTTAGGCAAAAGTTTTAGGTTATCGTATGTCTTTGTCTTTCCTTGAGTTACTTTTCCCAAGATTACAGTTCCAACTCCCTTGACATCAAAACAATGGTCTATTGAAATTTTTGTCTTGCCATCTTTTGTTACAGGTTGCAAGGCATCTACTTCTTTCTTTAGATTTTCAAGTTCAACTAGTTTGTATTGTTCTACTACAGTACCTTTGATCATTGTAAGGAGTTTGCTTCTATCAACTTCGTATGAGTGACACAACAATCCATGTGTTTTTTTAAGAACGTCTAAAGCAACAATTTGTTCTCCTGTGAATTTGTCAAGCTTTGTCACATAGAAAATGACATATTCACCCATATTGATGGCCTGAAAAAGCGGCTGTATTTTTTCTGGAAATCCTGTTGGAATTGTCCATGTTTTTACAACATCGGATTCTTTCCTATCATATATTGTAAGATCTGTAGATGTTCCCTTTTTACCAAAATCTTTTGCAATTGATTCATCACCAAGCAATGTATAGTTAATTGACTTCATTGTACTAGTAAAAGTCAATCAGAAAGTCACATGTAAAAAATCTTGTTAATTTAATCTAGAATATTTTCCCATTAGAGTAGCTCGTTCCAAAATGTGACTATTCATTGCCTGTACAAGATTATCTTTTGTGGAACCATCCCCAAGATCAAGCACTGTATCTAGTGCATATAGTTTGAAAAAATATCTATGAGTTCCAGATGGTGGACATGGTCCCTTGTAACCGGTAGTGCCAGCTGCTGTGGTTCCTTGTGGAAAATCTATTTTTTCGCCTTCAGCAAATTGAGATTTTTGTGGCAGAATATTCCAAACAATCCAGTGGGTTACAGTTCCACTAGGGGCATCTGGATCTTCCACTATCAAAGCAAGACTTTGTGCATTTTTTGGCACGTTAGTTATTTCAAGTGGAGGAGAGATGCCAGACCCATCACATGTGTAAACTGATGGAATTGTTCCGTTATTTTCAAATGCAGAACTTGATAAAACCATGACCTGTTCTGATTTAATTTGTATGATATTTTCTTGCATCAGATATTGGATCCCTTTAACAAAATCACCATCAGTTATGGTACCGTTTGCCCACCAGCCAGCATTGTTTTTAATCCAACTTGGGATTTGTTGGGAAGAACCAGTTTTTGACTGAGTTTGTGGAATTTTCATTATTTTAACTTGCATCAGATATTGAATTCCATTAACAAAATCATTGTCCCCAATTTGTCCTTCTGACCACCACTTGGCATTGTTTTTTACCCATGGTGGAATTTGCAGATCTTCTGCAAGAGATTTAGTTGAAAATAACGATGCCACAATTATTGTAAATAACATTGCAAGGCCAAAAATTCTTCTATATCCCATAAAGTAAATTAGCAAATGGTTTTAGATAAATTCATCCACATTGTCTTTTTTTATCAGAACAGGCTTGTCAACTGCATATGTCATCCAATATGTGTGTGCTTTTCTAATAAAATGACGTTGTTCCTCTTTATTTTCCTCTAGGTAACCAAAGATATTTGGGTTTACGAGGAATTGAGTGAGCATATTTTCTCAACTCAACTAAATGTTTTAAGGATTCCGAGAATGGTCTAAATATAACTGAATTATTTTGTGATTATCTACTTGCATTTTCAATCAGAGTTTTCCATTTATTGTCACCTTGAATTATAATTCCGCAAGCTTCTGCTGGTGTCTTACCGTCTAATCCCACGTGTGGTCAGATAATTATGAAACCATTCTATTCTGAACAATAGAAACATTCTGGACTTCAGTTTCTATTTTGCTTGCAGTAAATGATTTATGGAGTCTTTCCCTTGAATTGAAAGAAAATTTCCTTTCTTGTTCCCTCTTGATCCCATGCAGCAACCTTGTACCTGCCAGAAGTTCTCCATTGTTTGGTGTCAAATTTTAAAACAGTAGAGTAGGAGCCCTTTTGTGAATTAATGTATTGATCTGCACTAAACACTTCCTTTTCTGATGGATCAAAGACAACAAAGTGCAGTGTCTGTTTGGGATTAAGTGCTTCATAATCTAATTTTATCTTTACATATTCTCCTTCGCTGTAAATCGCCTTGTCGATATTTAGTATGATTTTATTGATCATAGATTGAGCCTATTCTACGTGATGATGATGGACCAATTGATCATAGAATCTTATTGATTTTATGTTGACAAACTCTAACATACCATATCTTGACAGTTCTCTACCAAACCCACTGTGTTTTACACCACCAAAAGGAATTCGAGGGTCTGAAATCAAGACATTGTTAACTGTCACCATTCCAGATTCTACCAGTCTTGACAATTTTTCTGCTTTTACCAAATCCTGCGTCCACACACTTGCTCCAAGACCAAATTGAGAATCATTTGCAATTTTTATTGCCTCCATTTCATTATTAACAACAGTAATTGGTGCTACAGGACCAAATGTTTCCTCTTGTGCCATGCGCATTTTTGGCGAAATCTTGGTAATAATAGTAGGACTGTAGAAATAGCCTTTGTCTTTGATTCGTTTTCCACCAGTCAACACTTCTGCACCATTTTTGACAGCATCAGTTACCAGTTCATCTATCTTATTTAGACCATCAATGTTTACCAGTGGACCAATGTCTGTATCTTCTAAAGTAGGATCACCCACACGAAGTTTTTCTGTATTTTGAACAAATTTTTCGATAAATTCTTTTGAAATGTTTTTTGTTACCAAGAATCGTTTTGATGCAATACAGCTCTGACCACAATTAATAAAACGGCCTTTGACAGCTCCATTTGCGGCTTTTTCAATATCAGCATCATCACAAACTATGAAGGGATCACTCCCGCCTAGCTCTAAAACACATTTTTTTAGCTGCGATGTTGCTCTCTGAGCTACTTTTGCCCCTATCGATGTACTTCCCGTAAATGTTACTGCGTTGATATCAGAATCAATCATTGATTCTACAATACTAGAGTCACCAACTAGAGTTTGGAACACACCTTCAGGAAATCCTGCTTTTCTAAACAAATGTTCTATTTCAATTCCACATTGCATTGTAGCACTGGCTGGTTTGAGAACTATGGTATTTCCTGCCATCAAAGATGGTGCTGCAAATCGTAATGCTTGCCAATAAGGAAAGTTCCACGGCATTATACTTCCTATTATTCCAATTGGTTCAAATGACAAAAAGCTCTTTCTTGCATCAGTGTTAACAATCTCAGGATTCAAGAAAATATCTCCATTGTCACCATAAAATTCCATAGCCCAAGCACATTTTTCTACTTCAGAAAGCGCTTCCTTGATCGGCTTTCCCATTTCTTTGGTTGCAACACGAGCAAGATCAGTTTTATTTTTTCTTAATTCATCAGCTAAAGTATGTACAAATGCAGATCTTTTTTTAATGTCCTTCTTCCATTCATTAAAAGCAATTCTTGATTTTTTTACAGACTCATTGATCTTTTCTTTACTTATGATTTCATATTCAGCAATAACTTCTTCAGTAGTAGGATTAATTGTTTTTATCGTCATAACAAAATCAATATCTATTATTGTATTAGAATGTTACAATAATTTTCAATCTAATGTAATAGAGTAGAACATATTCAATACTTTAAATATTTTGTAACAATATTGCTATTAATGCAAAAGTTATCAATACATAATGATAAAAATTTGAATTTTGAAACAGTACTGGTATTACAAGGCGGTGGTTCTCTTGGCGCTTATGAATGTGGAGTTTACAAAACATTAGATAAACATGGAATAAAGTTCGACGTAGTTGCAGGCACTTCTATGGGTGGAATTAATGCTGCAATAATAGCTGGATCTAAGAGTGATGAGCCTGTAAAAACGCTTGAAGATTTTTGGCTGAATTTGGCAGAAACTGCGACTCCATCATTTCTATCACAAGATAAACGGGCACAGTTATCATCAATGTTTGTCTCCATGTGGGGAACTCCTAATGCATTCCAGCCCATATGGTTCATACCAAATCTATTCAATTTTCTGAATTATAATAGACCTTATCTTTACGATGTTGAACCATTAAAAAAGACAATAAGAGATTATGTTGATTTTGAGAAATTAAAAAATCCATCTAGTCCCAGACTTATCATTACATCTACAGATGTACAAAACGGAAAGCCTTCCATATTTGATAGCAAATATGACAAAATTAACGAGTCCCATATTGTTGCAGGTTGTGGTTATCCTTTCTACGGTATTGCATGGACAGAAATAAGTGGCAGATATCTATGGGACGGATCCTTGTTGAGCAACACCCCATTAGCCGAGGTGATTAATGCGTCACCAGTATATGATAAAAAAGTGTATGTGGTTGATCTGTTTCCACACATTCAAGAAAATTTACCAAAAAATATGATGGAATCATGGCATAGAGCGAGAGATATTATGGATTCAGATAAGACAGAACATGCAATCAGAATGTCAAAAATTATTTCAAGATATCTTTCTTTGATAAAAAATATGCGTGATTTTATAGAATCTTCTAATCTTGATGAAAAAGCAAAAAAGGAGTTTGAAAAAATAGAATCCGAATATGATAAATTAGCGTGCCAACGAGGTACAATAATAAGAGAAATAATTCGTATAAGGCGACAAGAAGAAGGAGATTCGCAATTTCTCTTTGAGAATGCAGACTTTTCACTTGCTACTATTAAACAACTAATAAGGGATGGAGAAAAAGACGCAGAAAAAGTATTGTCGACTAAATCATAGAGAAATCAGTTTATTGTAAGCCAATTATTTTCATAATCTTATTTGCAAACTTGTCAATATCCACAGTTGGCTCTGCAGAAACTAACAAGACGTTTGAGTTTATGGGAAAACTTATCATTACCGCATTTTGTCTGCGAGATGCAGAATATTTGACAGCACCAAGACTATAATCAAAATCTTTTCTCATAGATACTCGTAATGCCAATTCCATGTACATTTTTTGTCTCTCTGCTTCATCCTCAAGTGGTGTTATCCCTTCTTTAAAACCACCTGCAACAAGTCTACCCATAGAATTTATGAAACCTGCAAATCTTATGGTATCATCTTGTAAAAGATTATTACATTTTTGAGCAAATAGCCAATATTCATCTGTTTTTTCTTTTTGTGTACTCATTACCAATGATTCGTCATTATAACATAAAAACGCTACTCCTATTCTCTAGTTTTTTACATCATTTCATTTTGATACTTCCTAATGGTTAACATATTTCATAAAAAAATTGTTAACGCATGAGTTGTTAAACTAAAATAACACGTTTTTAATTTATGGGTATGATTACTGTAAACTGTAGGGAAGTAGAAGGCATAAAATCAGCACTTGCAGTTTATGTGTCTGATCAGATAGGAGCTATTCCAGCGCTAAAATCTCACGAATTTATGTTAGCGCCATTAGATGATCAAGAAAAAATTGATGAAGGCATAGTAATAAAATCAATAAAAAATTTCTTAAATTCTATTGGTGAAGAAGAAAACTTTGCAGTCATAAATAAGAATAATGTAATTTTCATCATATCAATAAATGGAAAAGTTTTGGAATCTGCAAATAATCTATCCACAGATCAATTTTTCTCATGTACACATTGCGGTTACATAACAAGGTATGAGACAGTTTACAAAAACCATGAAAAAATCCATTACCTAGTCTAGTCGTATTTGAAGAAAAATATTTTACAATCAATTGTAAAATAGATGCAGATTTTGAACAAATACATTTCATAAAATATAATCACCATGAAACTACTTTATCCGAATTAGAATAACAC
>QYQE01000073.1 GCA_007280335.1 Nitrosopumilales archaeon
GTATGTGATAGATGTCGGATAGAACAAGTATTAGCCAACCTTATAGCAAACAGTCTTGATTTTGTTCCCAAACAGACAGGCAGGATACATCTTAGCCTTATCTCAGATAATGGTCATGCTAAAATCATCGTAAAAGACAACGGGATCGGAATAATAAAGGAAAGTATCGGTAAGATCTTTGTAAAATTTTACCAAGTAGATACCACGAGTACAAGACAGCATGGTGGAACAGGACTTGGTTTAGTTGTCTGTAAAGGAATTGTAGAAAATCATGGAGGTAAAATATGGGCAGAATCAGATGGAGAAGGCAAGGGAACAACAATTCACATAAAGCTACCCACAGCAGGAAAGCAATAATACTTACCGAAAGACAGGTGTCAAACTTTTTGTACAATTCTCTTACATGGCGTTCTTAATTTTTCTTGTTAAAATTGGCACAAAATTGAATCAAACAAAAAATGAGGAAAGGTGCCCACTACAACTGTTCTGGCGGTAACCATCGGACTCGAATCCAACTTAATTCAATTACGCTTTATGAAAATTGAATAAGGATTCAAACGTTGCAGATGAATGCATAACTGGTATAAACAAGTAGATAGATTATTTTTCAGACGTTACATCTTGTACAGTTTCGTTAATTACTGCTTCTGCAATGTCGCTTGAATATTCTGCAGTTCTACGAATGTCTTCTAAAACAAACTTTATCACGCTCGAATATTTTTTAGATTCTTCAAGGCTGTCTGTAAACTCTTTTTCTTTTTCTGCTATTCTATTAGCATCTGAGGCAACCGCATCTGCAAGAATATAATCTCGTTTGTTTAACGCCTCAATAGAATCCTCAAACACCTTTAGTGATTCTTCGCTTAGCTTGGTTATCTTTTGTAATATGGATGACTCCAGTGTGGATTTAAGAAACTTTACCCTACTTGCTATTGAAACAGCATGATCTGCAATTCTCTCAACTGATTTTACTACTATTCTATAGCTTATGCAGTCAGATGGCTTTTGAAGTCCAATGTCGCGCAATACTCTTTCATGTTCAACTGCAAGTGTAAGATTTCTCATGATATACAAGCTGAAACGATCTACTTCATCGTCTAAATGAATAGTTTCTTCCCCAAGCTCTGTATCCATTTCTTTTAGTGCGTCTATTGCTTGTCTATGCATTGTAGATGTTAGCAAAAACATTCTCTTTAGTGCATCACTTATGGAAAGTTCAGGAGATGTTAAAATCTGGATAGTTATGGATTCTGGGGTTGATTCAACAATTTCTGTTCCAATCATGTTTGTCCTTATCAAATCTCGTATAGCTTGTTTTTGATTTAATTGGATTCTTCCCCCCTTGGTATGTATCTCAATTATGTGGTAACCTGCAAGATACATGGCAATAATTTTTCTTTGAATTGATTCTATGGAATCCTTTTGGCCAATTATTGCAGTAGATCTATTACTTGTAGATTGTACATTTGCTGGTGGTAAAAGTGACAAAGAGTTGTTTGGATTTTTAACTATAGATACTGGGTCGCCAGTCTTTAGGTGCATATCATACACCCATTTCTTTGGCAATGATAATACGTATGTTGAACCGCCAACAAGCTGAAGCTTTCTTACTTCTTTTTCATCGAGTAAATCCATCAATTGATTCTATGTAAAACATATAGATTAAAGCAGTTTTGACTATGTTCTATATCTATCTATATAGTACTATACGTAACTATGAAGACTAAGAAATTATGGTCGAATCTCAGATATCCATGATAAAGATCAACAAATCATATTGAGAAGACAACTTGGTCCTAAGAAAAACTCAGCGGTTGCTGACAAAGTATTCAAGATAGGGGCAACTGTTGCTGCAACATTTGTTTTAGTTATTATTGTTTTAGTTGTTTTTGAGTTGGCAACAGGCTCAGTTCCTATTTGGCAAAAAGAAGGTGCTTCGTTCATAACAGGTTCAACATGGAATTCCGTAGAGGGAAGAGAGTCGTATGGTGCTGCACCTTACATACTTGGAACATTTGTAACAGCAGGACTTGCAATGCTGATCGGAGTGCCAATAAGCATAGGCATTGCAATGTTTCTGTCAGAGCTTGCTCCAAAATTTGTGCGAACTCCACTTTCATTTGTAATTGAACTGCTTGCAGCTGTTCCAAGTGTGATATATGGCCTGTGGGGCTTGTTTGTATTTCGAGAATATCTGAGAGACTGGATAGAGATGCCACTTTACAATGCATTTGGTAATAATGTCTGGATTTTTTCAGGGAATCCATTTGGTTTGGATATTTTTACAGCCAGTATGGTTCTTGCCATCATGATTATTCCCACAATATCTGCAATTTCTAGAGAAATAATGCTTGCAGTGCCAAACAGTCAAAAAGAGGCGGCATACATGCTTGGCGCAACAAAATGGGAAGTCTTCAAGTTGGCAGTAATTCCGTATTCTAAATCAGGACTTATTGGTGCATCAATACTTGGTCTTGGCAGGGCAGTTGGAGAAACTATGGCAGTTACAATGCTTATAGGAAATGCTACTGGACCTAGTGCATTTCCACACTCATTATTCCAACCTGGACAAACGATGTCAAGTATAATTGCAAATGAGTTTAGTGAAGCATCAACTACCGGTCTTCACTTACCAGCCTTGGTTGGAATAGGACTGATTCTATTTGTTGTTGCAGTTGGAATAAACATAATTGCACACTTGCTTGTTGCAAGGGTACTAAAGGCACATGAGGGAGCTGTTCTGGCTTGATAACTGTAGAACAAAGGGCAGAATTTAGGACTCATTTTAGATATAATGTCGGTAGAAGATTAGTAATAGATAAGATCGTAAAAGGAATCGTATTTGCTTGCGTTGTAATGGCAATAATTCCATTAGGTAGCATTCTTCTTGAGGTTTTCACAAATGGATCTGCTGCATTAAGCATAGAATTTCTAACACAAATTCCAGGAGCCATTGGAACTGGAGAAGGCGGTATCAGTCCTGCAATTCAAGGAACCTTATTGCTAATTGGAATGTCAAGCTTAATTGGTGTACCAATAGGTATCTTGTCTGGAATTTTTCTTTCAGAGTTTGGAGACAATAGATACGGCAAAGCAATAAGATTCTTCAATGATGTCTTGGCAGAATTTCCAACAATTGTGATAGGAATTTTTGCATTTCTTGTGATTGTACTTGTGTTTGGAAACTTTTCACTCTGGGCGGGTACTTTTGCACTTTCAATTATCATGTTACCTATTATCACAAGGACGACAGAGGAATCACTAAAGCTTGTTCCAGTAACTTATCGAGAAGCTGGTTTTGCACTTGGAATAAAAAGATGGGCAGTAATCACCCGCATTATAATTGCCAGTGCAAAAAGTGGCATGATCACTGGAATAATGTTAGCTGTGGCAAGAATAGCAGGAGAAACCGCACCTCTAATCTTTACTATTCTTGGAAGCAGCCAGTTCTTTTCAGGGTTTGACGGGCCTATGGATGCTCTTCCGCTTCGAATTTGGAGGATTTCCATGCTTCCATATGATAGCGCTCAGGCTCAAGGCTGGGGGGCTGCCCTAGTTTTGATATTGATAGTACTTTCAATTAACATCGGAGTGCGCTACGTCTTTTTGAGAAAGAGTGGTGGGGCATTTCGTTTCAGATCTGTAAGGAGAAGATTGTGATGGAAACAATAACGAAAGCTCCTAATGCCGTTAATTTAATTGAAAATAAAAAATACAAACTCGTCGCAGAAGATATTGTTGCAAGCTATGATAATGTAATAGCAGTTAAAAATGTCACCATGAAGTTCAAAGAGAAAGCGGTTACTGCTCTGATAGGCCCTTCAGGATGCGGAAAGACTACATTTCTTAGATGTCTTAACAGAATGCATGAGCTATCAAAAAATGCCAAAATTAGCGGACGAGTTTTACTTGATGGAGAAGACTTGTATTCGAATCACCAAGATCCAATAATAAACAGAAGAAAAATTGGAATGGTTTTCCAAAAACCAAATCCTTTTCCAACAATGTCAATTTACGATAACGTCGCAGCTGGATTGAAGCTAAACGGTCTTAGAAATAAAACAATTCTTGATGAAATAGTAAAAGGCTGTCTTGAAATGGTATACCTTTGGGACGAAGTAAAAGATAATTTGAAAAAACCTGGCATGAGTCTTTCTGGTGGACAACAACAAAGACTATGTATCGCAAGAGCTCTTGCCATACAACCCGAAGTATTATTGATGGATGAGCCTGCATCCTCACTTGATCCTATAGCGACTCAGAAAATTGAAGAAATGATGAACGAATTGAAAAAAGAATACACGATAATCATAGTTACACATAACATGCAACAAGCTATGCGTGTATCTGATTATACCGGTTTTATGTATCTTGGAGAATTAATTGAGTTTGGAGAAACAAAACAAATCTTTGAAAATCCGCTAAAGGAGATTACAGCAAAATATGTTCAAGGACAGTTTGGTTAAATGACGCGACTTATAGATCCACATTTGAACAAGCTCTCATTTCTTATGGAAAAAATGGGAAATTTGGCTGCTCAGTCAATAAACCTGGCTATTGATTCTTACCTTGGAGGCAAAAATGCACGCAACGAAGCATACGAACTTTCTAGCCAGATAGCAAACTTGTATGAGGAGATAGGAACTCTGACCTTTGATATGATCCTAAAGTATCAACCAGTAGCAAGAGATTTCAGATTGATCAGATCATCAATTGAGATATCCTATGGTTTTACCAGATTTGGAAGATATGCGTACGATATTACAGTTGTCCGAGATATCTATGGTGATCTTTCAGAATGCAAAAACGAAGTCATCTATACAATTTCCGGAGAAATAAAACACATGATAAATTTGGCAATTCAGTGCTTTGCTACGCTTGATTTAGGAAAAGCAAAACAGCTTCAAACTGATGAAGACCTCGTTGATAAATATTATAACAAACATTTGCCAATGCTAATAAATTCAAAAAACATCAAATGTGCACTTGCTGACGCACTGGTTCTGCGATATCTGGAAAGAATAGCTGATCATGCATCGTTTATGGGAGAGTCTGTAAATTATATTGTAGCTGGAAACCGTACTATCCGTTAAAAAATATTAGAACAAATTAAAAATCAATTATGTTTTAATTTAATTCAATCTATATAGTCAACGTAGCTTATGGTTGTTTACGTAATCTATACTAGCCATATGTAAATAACAAATTAAATCCCATAAACTCAATGACAAAAAAATTACTTTTAGGTTTAGCACTAATGCTTGTTCTAATAATACCAACAACATCACTTAGTGCGATAGCCGAATTTACGACAAGCCTCAATGCTGCAGGTGCAACATTCCCATTTCCTTTAATTGATAAATGGAGAGTTGAATACAACAAGATTCATTCAGATGTTCAATTAAATTATCAGTCAATTGGTAGTGGTGCAGGAATCAAACTGCACACCACCAAAGTAGTTGATTTTGCTGGCTCTGACGCACCATTGCAACCTGGTGAAGCTTCTCAAGCACCTGGAACATTACACATTCCGGAAACAATTGGCGCAGTCACTGTTACATATAACATTCCAGGAGTTGACAAAGGTCTGAAATTGACAGGTCCTATTATCGCAAATATTTTCAGCGGTAAAATAGCTAAATGGAATGATAAAATGATAACAGATATCAACCCTACTCTTACTTTGCCAGACCAGCAAATTGCTGTAGCACATCGTTCTGATGGTTCAGGTACCACTTTTGTGTTTACCAGCTATCTTTCAAAAGTTAGTCTTGATTGGCAAACAAGTATTGGACAGGGCAAGTCTGTGCCTTGGCCAGTTGGAATTGGAGCTCAAGGAAACGCGGGTGTTGCTGGAGTGATAAAGAATACGCCCTATAGTATTGGATATGTAGAGCTGGCATACGTCATGCAAAATAACATGACATCCGCCTTTATCCAAAATGCTGATGGAAATAACTTTGTAGAACCTACTCTTGCAACTATTGCAGCTGATGCAGCAGTAGCAGCGGGAAACCTGCCTTCCGCAGATGGTGACTGGAGCAAGGTATCAATAGTTAATGAACCTGGAAAAGATTCCTATCCTATTGCATCATTTACTTATCTTTTGGTGTACAAGGATTTAGGACAGGTAAGTGGAATGACTCAGGAGAAAGCAAAAGCAGTAGTTGATTTTCTCAATTGGGTAATTCATGATGGACAGCAATATTCTACATCATTGCTTTATGTTCCATTACCTGATGCTGTGGTAAAATTGGATGAACAGGGACTTTCACAAATACAATACAATGGTGCTCCCGTTCCAGAGTTTGGTCAAATAGCAGCGATAGTACTTGCGATTGCAATTATATCCATAATTGCTGTTTCTGCAAAGACTGGGCTAAGATTCATGCCAAAATACTAAAACATTCAACTTTTTTTCTTTTTTTATTTAGATTATCAAATGGTTTTTTATTTGTGATTATTATTATCTGAACTATATAGCAAAAGTAGCTTACAGCTAGTTACATGATCTATACTGGACACTTGTAAATAATAAAATTCAATTCATAAACTCAATGACAAAAAAATTACTTTTAGGTTTAGCACTAATGCTGATCCTAATAATACCAACAACATCACTTAGCGCACATGCAGCTACTGTACCAGATGTACCAGCAGATGGCAAAACATTCCAGTTTACTGGAGCAGGATCATCTTTTGCATTCCCAATTGTAGACAAGTGGAGAGTAGAATACAATAAGATCTATCCAAGTGTCTCATTGAACTATCAGCCAATTGGTAGTGGAGCAGGAATCAACCTCTTCACTAAAAAGACAGTTGATTTTGGTGCAACTGATGCTCCATTGACAAAAGATGAAGCTAAAAAAGCACCAGACGCATTAACAATTCCTGAAACAATAGGCGCAGTTGTAGTTGTATACAAGTTGCCAGAATTTCCAAATAGTGGACTGAAGCTAACTGCCAAAGTAATAGCTGACATCTACATGGGTAAAATATCTACATGGAATGATCCGCAAATCCAAAAGCTAAATCCGGGTGTAAAATTTTCAAAAAATAAGATTGTCTTGGTTCATCGTTCGGATGGATCTGGTACAACTTACACATTCACGGATTATTTATCTGGTGCTGACCGAGAATGGGCAGGAGCTGTTGGCAAGGGCAAGTCAGTACCATGGAGATCTGGCGTAGGAGCTTCAGGAAATGCAGGAGTTGCAAATACAGTAAAGAATGTTCCATATTCATTAGGATATGTTGAACTGGCATATGCAATCCAAAATAAAATGTCATATGCTTACATCAAAAACGCCGATGGAACCGCATTTGTAGAACCGACACTAGACTCTACAAAAGTTGCTGCAACTGCTTTGGCAAGTAAATTACCAGAGGCCGACGCAGATTGGAGCAATGTATCCATAGTTAATGCGCAAGGAAAAGATGCGTACCCAATTTCGACTTTCAGCTATTTGCTAGTGTATAAAGATCTAGACAAGGTAAAGAATATGGACAAGAACAAGGCAAAAGCAGAAATCCATCTGATTTACTGGATGATAACTGACGGTCAAAAATATGCTTCAAAATTGACATATGTGCCACTACCTGATGCAGTGCAAGAAGTAGACAAACGAGGACTAGCTAAAATAAAGTTCCAAGGCGAACAGCTATTTGATTATACACATTAGCTACAACTCCCTTTTATTTTATTTCAAAAAAACATGTTCCCACATAATGGATTGGTTACTACATAGGGATTAGATCAGCTCAGAGAGATATCAAATCTATTTGCACGCTGTTAAAGAATAAGAACTGAGTATTCATAAATTGTGATTGATGAAATGCCTGATGAAAATTGTAGAAATTGCGGTGGCAACCTAATACGATATGCCCAATGTTCAGAATGTAAAGGAATAATACAGAAAATCTGTATAAAATGTAGTAAAAGAACACTAGATCAGTTTCATTTGCGATGCTTTTACTACATTGAATCAACAATCAAGGAATCCATATGTTAGATACAAAATGGGTCCAAAATAGTCCCATCGTGAGAAAAAGCACGATTTATTTCGAGGAATTAAAATTACGTAAAACAAATTGATTAACTGATTTCATATTACGCACCTACTCTGGTTTGGGTTATCAACCTTTCTTGCTTTTTGAAATGGCTAATGCAAACTCTTCTACTATGTCATTCCAGTTTTTTGCCTTGATGATGCCACTTGCTACTAGGATTCCCTTTGCTCCAAGCTGCATGGCTTTTGTAACGTCTTTGCCTGACACTATTCCTGCACCACACAATAGTTTTGTAGAATTTTTTGCCTGTTTTACTGCCATGACTGATTTTATAATTACTTGGGGTTTTTCTTTTGAAACAGCCTTGCCAGTTCCTATTAATTCTGGAGGCTCTATGGCAATATAGTCTGGATTTAGTTTGGCATATTTTTTTGCCTCATTTACATCCTTGACACAAACTACTGAAATCATGCCTAGTTTTTTGAGCTTTGATACCAATTCTGTGATTTCTTTTTCAGAAATGCGATGTTCGCTATGATTGATTAGCGAACCGCGCACATTGGATTTTTTGATAATCTCTGGAACTATGAATCCTGTTGTACTACCTGTGTTTGCAACATCCACATGTTGAGCTAAAACAGGAATAGAATACTTTGCAATTTCTGATAAAAGATGTTGTGGCGGCACTACAGCTATTTTTATTTTATATTTTTTTGAAATTTTTTCTGCTATTTTAGCTAGTTTTGAAGCATTTGCACCTGATATCTCTTCATAGTTTTTGAAATTTATGATAAACAAACTATTGGTGTTTGTGTTTGCCTGAATATATAGATTGAAACCAAAATTACTATTCTGAAATTATGAATAATTCACATGTAGAATAATTCTGTTAAAAAGAAAATCTAGATTTTCTTGTTATTACTACAACGCCAATAATTGACATTGCAATAATCATACCAGCAACTGGACCAAATTCTGGAACCGCATTTTGTACTGTACCATGAAAGACTAACACCTCGCCCTTTGTACCAATCCAAGTCGATGGATCTGTTCCAGGTAATCCAATTCCATTTAGTGTTATTCTGATATCTACAGGATTAGAAGACGGCAAATTGTTGGTTGCTTGCATGTCGTTGCCAGTATGCGTATGTCCTGCAGTGTTAGAAAAGATCTCATTTCCGTCTTGTGTTATAGATATTGCATAGTTTTGATGTTGGATTGGATTTCCTTGGGCATCTGTGAATGTCAATGTTATTGAGAGTGGTTGTCCGCTTGTAGGAGGATTTGGTGAGTAAGTCACTATGACTTGTTCTGAACCATCAGTTGTTGTAGCTTTCATCATGGACATGACAGGCGTATTTCCTACAGAGGTGATTCCCATATTGCCGAGATGTACTGCTCCGCTGTTATTACTTGAACTATACTCTTGATATTGTCCAAAAACTGTTGGAGCTAATGAAAGTGTAGCAACTAGCGATAAAACACCAAATGATATCCATATTGATTTTGATTTCATATTAGTTATTCTTGATAGTACAAACTAGTATATCAATTTCATCTTTGATAATTGTTGGTTTTGTAAATATAGCGTTCAAAAACTTTCTTATAGAATATTATGGAGTCATCTGATATGCCACTTTCAAATAATATAATTATTAGTTTAAACGAAATTACAACGTCGGTTTCAAGTAAAAAACATCTAAAACCCAAGGATGAAACCATGATAAAAGGAATATTTCAAAACATATTTGAAAGCGGCGGTATTTTTAACATTGATGAGATTGAGAGCTGGTTTGCTCTTGAAGGCTCTTGGCATGATAAATCAACAGTTGAACGTATTCTAAATATTGCACATTATCAGCAAGCAAAGTATGATGCAAATAATAAATTAAAATTCATGTCAGACGACTGTAGCTGCGATAAATCTTGATTTTATAAATTAAAAATTGGATTAAAAATTTACTTTTTAATTCCAAGCGTTCTGTTTTTAAGACGCAGGTATGTGTTGTGACACTTGCGGCATCTTGTTGCGCCAATTGGATTTTTTGCGCCACATGCAAAACATACCTTAAAGTGAAGTCTTGCTTTTTGCGCAATTTGTTTTTTTAGCGGATCTGTTATTGGCATTTTCTCTTCCTACTCTGTGACACTATTTGATTCTACCTTTTATGTCAAGCTTTCCAGCCAAGAGCATTGCTACCTCGGCTGGCCTTTTTGCTACGGGAACGTTTGCTTTAGCGTACATTGAAACTTTGGATTCTGAAGAACCATAATTTCCGTAAATTATTGCACCTGCATGACCCATTCTTTTTTCCTTTGGTGCAGCTCTTCCTGCAATATATGCAACGACGGGTTTGTCAAACTTGGTATCAATGATGTGTTGTGCAAGCATTTCTTCTGCATCGCCGCCAATTTCTCCTACTACTACAACACCATCTATGTTAGCTCCATTTCTAATTCGATCAAATGCCTCTATTACCGGCGTTCCGTTGATTGGATCTCCTCCGATGCCCAAACATACGCTTTGGCCAAAATTTGCAAGTGATAGATTGTATGAAACTTCATACATCAAAGTTCCACTTCTTGATAAAACTGCGATTCTGCCTGGCTTGAAAGGCGATGCAGGCATGATCCCAATTTTCATAACACCGGGAATTATTATTCCTGGTGTATTTGGACCAATTACTATGGCGTCTTTTTTCTTGGCAAGCTCGATTGTCTTCATGGAATCTCTTATCGGCACATGTTCTGGAATAGCGATAAGCAACTTGATGCCAGCTTCTAGAGCATCAATTGCTGCTTCTAAAAAGAATTTTGCTGGAACAAAGACTACTGAAATTTTAGCACCAGTTGCGTCAACTGCTTCTTTTACTGTATTGTAAATTGGTGTTTGCTCAAATTTTTGTCCGCCTTTGCCTGGTGTTACTCCAGCTACGATATTTGTTCCATATGCAAGCATCTGCTGCGTATGAAATGATCCAAATTTACCAGTTATACCCTGTATGATTACTGGCTTTTTCTTGTAATCTGCATCTCCCTCTTTTCCTATTAAAAGTTCAAAAAGATCAACCAATTTTATTTACCTCCATTACTGCAGCATTTATTGCTTCTTCAACTGTATCAAACATCTTTGTTCTAGAACCTTTTAGCATTTCTTTTGACTTGTCAGCTTCTGCACCTGACATTCTTGCAAAGACTGGAACGTCTAACACTTTGTCTTCATATGCCTTGATAAATGCAGTTGCAACTGTTGTGGTTTTTACAATACCGCCATAAAGATTTACCAGAATTCCTTTGACTTTTTTCATTTTACTAATCAGGGTAAGTGCTTCGTAAACTGTATCTGTTGTTGCACCGCCACCTACATCCAAAAAGCAAGCTGGCTTTCCACCATGATCTGATAACATGTCTAGTGATGACATTACTAATCCTGCACCATTTCCTACTACTGCAATGTTTCCTTCTAATTCCACTAGTGAAAAGCCACTTTTTTCTGCACGCTCTTCAAGGTCAGAGACTTCTTGGAATCTGCGTAATTCGTCATGTCTGAACATGGCGTTATCATCAATTATGACCTTGCCGTCTAATGCGACAACTGAACCGTCACCTAGTATGGCAAGGGGATTTATCTCTGCAAGTTCAGCTTCCTTTTCTGTAGTTATTTTAGATAATTTTTGTAATATGTCTACAAAATCTGCTGCACTCTTGTCCTTTAGACACATGGTATGCGCTACTTCTTCAGCAGTTTTTGCATCTACGTCGCCCAAACCTACTTCTCGAATAATTTGATTTTTTACTGATTCAATTTCTACACCGCCGTCGGCTGATGCAATTATGGTGTAGCATCTTTTTCCTCTGTTTAAAAATAATGAAAGATAAAGTTCTTTTTTGATATCGGCCATTTTTTCAAGTAGTATTGCTTTTGTTTTTTCACCTTTGACTACTTTTTGCATAATTTCTGGATACTTTAATTCAAACTCGTCTGCATTTTGACATTTTTGTATTGCTCCGGCTTTTCCTCTACCACCAACTGCCATCTGAGCTTTTATTACAAATGGAAAACCAAGTACTGCGGCATCTTTTCTTCCCTGTTCGATCTCAGTTGATGTTAGCCCTTTTGGAATTGGAATTCCGTATTCTGCAAACAATGTTTTTGCTTGATATTCTAGGAGCCGCATGCAAACTTTTCTTTTTTATGGTCTTTATAATCTGTTGGTTACTTTAACTGGTCTTCAAGAAAATCAACACACCGTTGTAAGAGATCTTTGCTTTGCCTCATCAACCAATCTGGAAATTCATCTATTGGAAAAACCAATTGTTGTTGAACACTTGGCACTATTCCTCCGCCAGATGTTATGACTTGGATGACCACATATCCTTCAGTTAGGGTGCATATGGTTTCTTGGTATGATTCTCCTTCCTCTTCCATAGTATTTCGGTATAGCACGATGGGAGTTTTGGTTTTGGCAACATGTAGTGACCCTTTTTTGAGAAGCTCAGAAAAATGGTTTAAGAGCCATCCATCCAAGGTGCTTTGCTTTACCATGATTCAATATGCAAGCTTAATTATTTAATCACCTCGAATTACCAGAAATTTACTAATGATTTACTGAAACTATTGATTTTTAGCTAGTTTTTTACAAGCTGGACATCTAGGACCGTAATCACGGTCTTTACTTACAATGATTTTATGACATCCTAGACAATAATAGTAATTGGTCATTCTGTTTACTCCACTGAGATGCGTATCTTTTGTCCGTCAATGTCGTCTTCTTTGTAGACTTTGGCCTTGTCTGAAAACTCTACTCGTTTTACCCTAACCAAAAATGCAAGTTCATCTTGTTTTTCTTTTATCATCTCAAGTGATTCTTCGTCTAGATCCAAAATATATGCTGCATCCAAGATATCAGTTGGATTGTAGCCACGCTCTTTTCTTAAAACCTGTAATCTTCTTGCAACATCTCTTACCATTCCACGTGCCATCATATAGCGATTTCTTGATGTGGATATGAAGACAACTTGAGATTCATGTCTTGCCATGGCGTATTTGTCTTGTTCTACAAAATCAATTACAAAATCGTCCTTATCCAATACTAGATTCGTCCCACCAAGATCAAATGAATATGTACCTTTTTTCAACAACTCATCTACAATTTGTTGTGGAGACGTACTTTCAAATTTTGATAGTAGCTTGCCCATGTCCTGTTTTACTTTTGGTCCGATTTTCTTTCGGTCAAATTCTATTTTTGGCATTATAGGAAGATTATATTTTAATAAACTTGCAACAAGCTCAAGACCTTCGCTTTTTTCCAATTCTATTATTTTATATTTTTCAACATTTAGTTGTGAAAGTAACAGATTGGAAAGTGATTCAAGTTTTTTCTGTTGTGATGGCTCGACACAAATTATTGCCTCATTTAATGGCCATCGTCGCTTTAGCTTGCCTTTCATTCTTGCAGCCGCAGAAATTGAAATAACTTCTTTTAGCAAATCAAATGCTTCTTCCACAGAATCATCTACAAGAGACTTTTGTGATGTAGGCCAGTTTTCTAAGAGTATGCTTTTCTTTTCTCCAAATGATGCATACAGGTATTCTGTGGTAAATGGGCAAATAGGATGTAACAAGACATCAAATGTTTTGAGAATCTCTGACAAGGTTGCATATATTGCAAGTCTTCTTTCGCGCTGTGTCTCATCTTCAGTCCAAAGATCTTCTCGTGTTATTGGTATGTAGACTTGGCTGACCGAATTTATGATAAAATCATCTAATGCTTTTGCCGCCTCATGAAATTTGCACTTGTCTTGCAACTCTTTTACTTTGGAGATTAGTTTTTGAAGCTTTGATAAAATCCAAATCTCTGGTGATTTTAAAAGATTTTTATTTTTTGCCCATTCTAGTGTGTGGGATTTGTCAAACTTGTCGTATTCACTATTTTGTTTAAAGTAAATGTGCAAATGATATAATGTGCTTAAAATTTGGTAAGGCCTTGATACTAGCTCATCGGTGCTAAAATTAAGAGGTTCAATTGGACTTGACTTCCATATGAAATACAGTCTTATCAAATCCACCGGATATTTTGTCATAAGCTCAATTGCGTCCAACACATTTCCCTGACTTTTGCTCATCTTGTTTCCATTTTTATCCAAGACATGACCTTGAAACAAAAATGATTTGAATGGAGAAACTGGTTTATCATTATAAATTACATTTTCCATCAGCATTGTGTATGCCCATCCTCTTGTCTGATCAATTCCTTCCGTAAGAAACGCTACAGGAATGTATTCCGTATACTCTGCATCTGTAAGTGAAGCATAAGGAGCTGCACCACTGTTGTGCCAAGTATCTAAAACAAATTGCTCTCTTTCCATTTTTGCATCACATTTTTTGCACTTTATTGTGATTTTGTCTATCCAGGGCCTGTGAAGCTCAAAGTTTGGTCCATCTGGAAGATCAGAGGCTTCGCTAACTATCTCGCTTCTTGAAAAAAACCACTTGTAGTTTCCACAATTTTTACATGTCCATCGTGGAAGCGGGCATCCCCATATTCTCTCACGTGATATGCACCATGGGTGCTTGTCTTTTATTATCTCAAGGAATCTGTTTTTTGGAGGATCAAAAAAGTATTCTACATTTTCAGCTGCTTTTACTGCCTTGTCTCCTAGTCTGTCTAAAAAGTAAAAGAAACCTCTTCGTGCAAGCCACAAAAGCTTGTGCTGGGATCTCCAGCATAACGGATACTGGTGTTTTATCTTACCAATTTTTACTAGCGCTCCTTTTTCACGCAACGAATTGACAATTTTTTCATCTGCATCTCTGACAAATAACCCTGAATATGCACCAGCGTCCTTTGTGAATTTGGCTTCGTCATCAATTGGATTGTAGATTGGAATTAATCTTTTTGTTGCAATATCAAAGTCTTCTTCACCATTTGCAGGAGAAAGATGTACCAGTCCGCTTCCTGTTTGAATGTCAACAAAACTTTCTGCAACAGATGTGTGAAATTTCTCTAGTGTGGATTTTTCTTTTAGTCCAGGTATTTCATCAAGCAATGGATGGATGTATTTTTTGCCCTCCATCTCTGAGCCCTTTATTGTTTTTACAACGGTATAATCTTCAATTTTTGCTTCCTTCATAAATTCTTCTAGTCTTTTTTCACCAACAAGCCAAGTCTCGTTTCCAACTTTTACATGCACATAATTTTCATCAGGGCTTAGACCAACCATCGTATCTGTAACCAAAGTAAATGGCATTGTAGTCCAGACAATCAAAAACAAATCCTCCTCTTTCATTTTCACTTTATAGTAAAGTGATGGATCTTGAACTGTATCATACCCTTGATTTACTTCTGAATGACTAAGCGATGTCTGACAGCTTGGGCAGTATGCAACAATCTTGTAATCTTCTGCAAGTATGCCAATTTCATATGCCTTTTTGAGATACTTCCATTCACGTTCAATGTATTCGTCTTTGTATGTCCAGTATGCTTTTTCTTGATTAAATGACATGCCCATTAGCTTGTCTGCTTCTACCCATTTTTCATTAAACTTGAATACAATTTTTTTGCACTCTGATACAATTTTTTCAATTCCTGCAGATTCTATTACTTCTGATTTACTTCCTGAAATGCCAAGCTCTTTTTCTGCTTGTAGTTCAACTGGCAGTCCTTGCGTATCCCATCCTGCATTGAAAATTACCTTGTTTCCACATAATGTCATGTATCGGTACCAAAGGTCCTTGATTACACGGCCTCGCAAGTGGCCTGCATGGGGCGTGCCGTTCATTGTAGGGGGTCCCTCGATAAATGCAATTTTTTTAGTCTTGTTAGGAGATTCAAAAATTAATTTTTGCAAATCCAGTGAAGAAAATTTATTTCTAATTTCTTCCTCTATTTGTTTTGCATTAAATTCGTGTGATATCTCCATTTACAGAACTGGTAAATTCTGATATTATAAAGCTAAACTAATTGGAATCTAGCTTTGAATCTACTTTGATGTGTATTTTTTCACCGCTGTTATGGTGATTGTTATACATCATTTTTGTCTTGAATCCTTTTTTGTGTAGATATCCTTCAAGCAACAGAGCCCAAGGAAGTGAATGTCCGCTGTTTAGCTTTGATTCTATAATTATGTGGTTTCCTTGAGGCTCATAACGTGCTTGTCCTGAACATGTAATCTGTAAGGTAGAGTCAACAAGAGCAATGATTTCATCAATTGTTTTTGCTTCCAAATCCACACCGTTTTTCTCAAGAAATTCAAGCATGTCGATTTCTTTATTTTTTGATTGTAGTACGGAATTTAGTACAAAGCCAAGCCCGTTTTCATTTATTACTTGAATTATCTTCAAAGTTTCCTGGGCGTCAATTTTTGTCATATCAGAAAGACTGTTTACTTTTGTAGCATTTTTCCAAGTCTGTTCAAACGTTTTTGCCTGATTTGTTCCCAAGACTTCGGTTGACAAAAATATTGCTCCCTTGCCATTATTGCTATTTATCATAAGAATTTCAGAATCGTCAAACATGATTGAATTTTGTGAAACGTCTGCACACTTTATCTTGATATTATCAGGAATTGCTCTAAACGTTTCTGATCCTACCAAATTTGGTGGAATTATTATTTTGATATCCATGTTTTTTCTAATAGCATGGATTAGAGATTCTTTGCATTGTGAAAAAAGATTCAATCCCCATGAATCAACTATTGCATGAATCGAAGTCTTTGAGCCTTCAATCATGGTTTCAAGTTGCTTGAAGACATAGTTTGGAGTAAGATGAAAGTATCTCTTTTCTTCTGAGCCTCTTGCTTTTTTACTGTCTTCGCTTACCTCTTTTAGTTTGGTTACAAGATTGTTCATGCCATTTACTTTGTTTATGTGCTCTTGTACAAGCTCATCAAAAGCATCTTCAGGAGATATTCCAGTGCACATTATTGGTTTAGTTTTTGATATTATTGCAATCTTTTTCTTTTCTAATTTTAGTAACGTTGGATACACCTTTGTTCTTGGTAAATTGGAATAGTATGCAAGCTCTGCGGCAGAAATGGTGCCCTTTGTGATTAGGGTTACATAGGCTTGAGCTTCGTATTTGCTTAGGCCAAATTCTTCTAGGCTGACTGCTAAGTCCTGTCCTTTTACCATTGCCACCAATTTGCTAGTTACAAGGTAAAGTCAATAGCTAAATTCATTGAACAAAGATTGGAAAAAATACTGAGCTGTATCCAGAGAGGGTGTTACTGTAGTGACATCATTCCATGTAACAAGCATCTGATATAGAAAAAGTATGGTCATTGTTTGGTACAAATGGTAACAGAATCTAAATGGATAATAAATGACGAGACAAAAAATCAGATAACACGGGCAAGTACTTTGAAGCCAAGACTTGACTATGCCGCAGAATTAATTGATGGGATATTGGATACACTTAATCAAAAAAAGTTTGATCTTAACAAAAATAACTTGAAACTTTATGAAAAAACTAAAGAAAATAAGCATACTTTGACAGAATTTGAAACACAACTACATTTTGAATCTGAAATTTCCTGTGCAGTAGAATCTCTTAGACAAGTAAGAAGATGTATAGATTCTGTTTTTGGGCTTGGAAATATCATATTGGTTTTAGCACCCACCATATCAATAGTGAGAACCACACGTTCACAGATGCTCGGTGTTTTTCCTGCGGCCGATTCTCAATTTGGCGAATTGTCTCTGGTACTAGGCGGATTGATAATAGATACAGGACAACTTACCAGTGCTAATCTGGACTTTGAGCTAGCAAACAAAGAATCTTCAAGACTCTTAGATGAAGCGAAGTTGATTGCCGACTCTAAAATTTACAAGCAGTTTCCTCAAGTAGATTTGTCGTAAGCAAGGACTGCTTATGCTTCATTTTTCAAAAAACAGTTCCTCCGAGGATATTTCTATTCCTCTTGACAAAATCAGAAACATCTCGTCTAAAATAGAGGAAAAAATTGCCCAAAAATCTCCTGATAAAGATGATAAATTCATTGAAACTCTCTCAGTTGAAGAGCTAAAAGACCTCAGACAGGTAATGATGGCAACAGAATACCTGCTTTTAAAATATCAGGATAAAAAAGAACTAAAGGCGTTTTTGGAGGACTTTGTTGGAATAATACTACATGCAACAAATTCTGTAAATACGATGCGCGACGATCTTACAGACCTTCTCATATCTGCAGAAATGGCATTTAATCAGATACAAACACTTCACGAGGAAGTTACCCAAAACCTATCTTTGGATAGATTCGTTCAGACGCATATTGATGATTATCGTAATATCATGCCACAAGTGGTTGCACCTGCCAAAGTTGAGGAAGCTAAAGTGGAGCCGGTTCCAAGTCCAATTAATTTAACAAATACTACTAGACCAATTTACACACATGATTACCTAACAAATACCGCAGTTGAGATTTAGGTATTAATAATATATGAGTCTAGCCCCGCAAGAATTAGAAAATAGTGCCAGTAGATTTGCAGCAGAGGCAATCAAGCTTGACTCTCAAGGAGCACGTGGCATGGCAATATCCAATTACCAGAGGGCAATAGAATCCCTTACGAAGCTCATCCAGCTATATCCAGATAACAAGTTAAACCGAGTTTACACTGAACGCATGGGTGCATACCAGAACAGGATAAAGGCATTACAAATGACTAATGTAGATCTTGAACCTGTGGTTGATTCCAAAGCTACTCCCGAACAACAAAAACAATCTCTTGCAAGAAATGAATTTGAAGATTTAGTGATGAAAGAAAAGCCTAACATAAGTTGGGCAGAAGTTGTAGGGTTAGATGATGCAAAGGACGCACTTCGTGAATCTATTGTTTATCCAGCTAAACGACCAGATCTTTTTCCATTGGGATGGCCAAGAGGCATTCTTCTTTACGGGCCACCAGGATGTGGAAAGACAATTCTTGCTGCTGCAACTGCAAGTGAGATTGAAGGTTATTTCATAAATGTAGATGCCGCATCAATGATGAGCAAATGGCTTGGTGAAGCAGAAAAAAATGTTTCAAAGTTATTTACCATGGCTCGTGGTTATGCAGAAAAAGAAGGACTACCAGTGATATTGTTTATTGACGAAGTGGATTCATTATTAGGAAATAGAAATAGCGAAGTAGGAGGAGAAGTTAGAGTCAAAAACCAATTCTTAACAGAAATGGATGGAATCAACGGTAAAGGAAAAGACCTGAAATTATACGTAATTGGAGCAACAAACAAACCATGGAGTCTTGACTGGCCATTTCTTAGAAGATTTACAAAAAGAGTCTATGTAACACTACCAAGCCTTGAAGCAAGAGTAAAACTCTTTGATCTTTACACATCACCACTTAAAAAAGAAGAAAAAGTAAAATCCCTTGAACTTGCAAAACTTGCAGACGGATATAGCGCAAGTGACATTAAAGACATTTGCCAATCTGCTCAGTTGATGGTAGTAAATGACTTGTTCCATCAGGCAAACTATTCTCCAGAACCAGTCGTAGGAGAACCAAAAATGCAACCACGTGAGCTTACGTTGGTTGATTTCAAAGAAATCCTCACAAGAAGAAAGCCAAGTGTAAGTATGGAAATGATTCGTGCATACTACAAGTGGAGCGAGCAGTTCCGAGCACTCTAGAGAATTTTTTCAAAAATTAAAACAGATCGCTAGACTTTAACACAAAACTTAAATCTCCAAAATAATTCACATCACGAGGGTTTCAAATTCCAACAAAAAAAGCCAAACATGTAAACAAGTTTGGTAAACTCATCTTAGAAGATGGTACTGTTTTTAACGGGATGGGTTTTGGCTACCCTTCAACGACTTTTGGCGAAGCGGTATTCAATACAGGCATGGCTGGTTACACTGAAGCACTCACAGATCCTTCATACAGCGGTCAAATTCTCACACTTACCTATCCTCTAATTGGTAATTATGGAGTTCCTGACCAATCAGCCAAAGACGAGGATGGAATAAAAAAATACTTTGAATCTGACAAAATTCAAGTACGGGGTCTAGTTGTTCACGAACTATCTCTTACTGCAAGTCACTGGAATCTTTCAATGACACTTGATGAATGGCTGTATGATGAAAAAATTCCAGGAATTTCAGGAATTGATACAAGGGCATTGACTCGAAAATTGCGTACAAGCGGTGTAATGATGGCCGCACTTGCTGTGTCTGAAACTGAAATAGATGAAAATGAACTAAAGAAAAAACTTGCATCTGCAAAAAATTACAATTCAGAAGAGTTTATGGATGTTGTATCGACAAAAGAGCCACAAATTTATGGAAATGAAAAAAATACCGTGGTAATAGTTGATACTGGAGTAAAAAACGCAATCTTACGAAGTGTAAGAAAGCTTGGATACAAAGTCATTAAAGTACCATGGAATTATTCTATTGAAAAAATTCTTTCTTACAATCCGCAAGGCGTTGTTATATCAAATGGACCTGGTGACCCGCAAAAATGTGCTGAAACAATGAAAACTGCCAAAGCACTCATTGATAAAAATATTCCAACTTTAGGAATATGTCTTGGTGCACAAATATTGGGAATTGCTGGAGGCGCAGACACTTTTAAATTAAAATATGGTCATCGTGGACAAAACAAATCATGTCTTGATTTAGATAACAACCAAGTTTATGTGACAAGTCAAAATCATGGCTACGGAATAGATCCTGACTCACTCAAAAAAACAAATTTCAAATTATGGTTTACTAATGTGGATGATAAAACAGTAGAAGGAATAAAACACAAAGAAAAAAAATGCATCGCTGTACAATTT
The DNA here is from genome assembly GCA_007280335.1 of Nitrosopumilales archaeon. Taxonomy (GTDB): domain Archaea; phylum Thermoproteota; class Nitrososphaeria; order Nitrososphaerales; family Nitrosopumilaceae; genus TA-20. The sequence continues at coordinate 20,790 of QYQE01000073.1, forward strand.
CATCCCGAAGCATCACCTGGACCTTTTGATTGCATGTTTGTATTTGAAGAGCTAAAACGCCTTATGGGGGAGGAAAATGCCAAAAGATGAGTCGCTGAAAAAAATTCTAGTTCTTGGCAGTGGGGCAATTAAAATCGGAGAAGCAGGCGAAAGTCATTAAAGTGACCGTCAATTCGACTACTCCGGTAGCCAATGCCTCAAAGCCATAAGGGAAGATGGAATCAAGAGCATACTTGTCAATCCAAACATTGCGACAATACAAACTGATACTAGATTTGTTGACAAGGTGTATTCCATTCCTGTAAATCCGGAGTATGTGGAATCTATCATAGAAACAGAAAGGCCAGATGGTTTGATGCTGGGATTTGGTGGACAGACAGCGCTTAACTGCGGAGTAAAGCTAGACGAATTTGGTGTATTGAAAAAATATGGAGCCAAAGTTCTTGGAACCCAGATCAAAGGAATTCAGGCAACAGAAGACAGACAACTTTTCAAAGATGCAATGGTAGAGTGTGGAGTTCCTGTACTGAAAAGTAAAACTGTTTACAACTTTGATGAAGCAAAAAAGATAGCAGCGGAACTTGGATATCCTGTAATCATACGGGTTGCATATACGTTAGGCGGAAAAGGCGGCGGAGTTGCACACAACGAAATTGAATTACATGAAATTGTAAGTCGAGGTCTTAATGCAAGTCTGGTCGGTCAGGTATTAATTGAAGAATATGTTGGTCATTGGAAACAAATCGAATACGAAGTGATGGCAGATCATTCTGGAAACAATGTCATTGTATGCAACATGGAAAACGTGCTTTCAATGAGGGTACACACTGGTGACAACATTGTTGTTGCGCCTTCACAAACACTTGACAACTATGAATACCAGATGTTAAGGTCTGCTGCACTGCGTGCTGCAAAACACGTTGGCATAGTTGGCGAATGTAACATACAGTTTGCACTAGATCCAAAATCCGATCAATATGTGGCAATTGAGATGAACCCTAGGCTCTCACGTTCTTCAGCTCTTGCAAGTAAAGCAACAGGTTATCCAATTGCATACATGGCTGCAAAAATTGTAATGGGTTACTCACTTCCTGAGCTAGTTAACCGCATAACAAAAACTACGACTGCGTGTTTTGAGCCATCACTTGATTATATCGTATGCAAGCATCCGCGCTGGGATTTTAGCAAGTTTGAGCTTGCAAATCGAAATCTTGGACCTACAATGAAGTCTGTTGGAGAAGTAATGGCAGTTGGCAGGTGTTTTGAAGAATCACTACAAAAATCCATTAGGATGCTTGAAATTGGAAACGATGGTCTTGTCGCAAACCGTTCACCTGATAAAGCATATGATGTTGAAGAACTAGAAAATAAATTACAAAATCCAGATGATCACATATTATATCATGTTGCAGAAGCACTGCGACAAGGAATTTCAGTTGAGCGAATCTACAAACTTTCAGCTATAGACCCGTGGTTTATTGAAAAAATACAAAACATTATTCAAACAGAAAAGAAACTAAAAGAATCAAAACTAGAACCAAATCTTTTACGTGGAGCGAAGCAATTTGGTTTTTCAGACAAACAAATTGGACGACTAGTTGGAAAAGATGATCTTGATATCCGTAAAATGCGAAAAGATTTAGGAATTATTCCAGTAGTAAAACAGATAGATACACTTGCAGCTGAATGGCCTGCAAAAACAAACTATCTGTATTTGACATATGGTGGAACTACAAATGATTTTGAAGTTGATAAAAATCAAGAAAAAATTGCAGTTCTGGGCGCTGGTCCGTATCGCATAGGAAGCAGTGTCGAATTTGACTGGGGCACTGTAAACATGGTTTGGGGCCTTAAAGAAAATGGAGTAAAGGAAGTAATTGTAATTAATTGCAATCCTGAAACGGTGTCTACTGATTATGACATTTGTGACAGGCTGTATTTTGAGGAGCTAACACTTGAGAGGGTACTTGATATTGCAGATTTTGAAAAATTAACCGGTATTGTTACAGCAGTAGGAGGCCAGACTGCAAATAACCTCACACCAAAACTTGCAAAAAATGGAATCAAAATAATAGGTACGTCATCAGAAGACATTGACAGGGCAGAAAACCGTTCAAGCTTTAGCAAAGTCTTAGATGAACTTCATATTTCACAGCCTCTATGGAAAGCATTTTCGAGTCTTGCCGATGCCAAAAAATTTGCAATTAACGTAGGGTATCCGGTATTGGTCAGGCCATCTTATGTCCTAAGTGGGGCTGCAATGAAAGTTGTCTGGTCACACGATCAACTAAAAAAATATCTGGAAGAGGCAGCAAATGTTTCACCAGACTATCCAGTTGTTATTACAAAATTCATGCTAAACTCACTTGAAGCTGAAGTAGATGGAGTATCTGATGGCAAAAACGTAGTGATTGGTGCAATAGTGGAACACATTGAAGGTGCAGGTGTGCACTCTGGAGATTCTATGATGTGTATTCCACCATGGAGTCTAAGTAACAAAATAATTGAAACTATAACAGACTATACAAACAAGATTGCCCTTGCCTTTAAAATAAAAGGACCGTTTAATTTACAATTTCTTATTCATTCCAATCAAGTATATGTTATTGAGCTAAACATACGTGCGTCACGTTCCATGCCGTTTGTTTCAAAATTTGTCAAGATGAATCTTATCAGTCTTGCAGCACGTGCAGTTCTTGGAAAAACGTTGCCAGAAGTACCAAAAGACAAATGGCGAAAAACGCATTCGTATGGAATCAAGGTACCGCAATTTTCATTTATGCAACTTGAAGGGGCTGATATCATATTGGGAGTTGAGATGCAATCAACTGGCGAAGCTGCCTGTTTTGGAGACAGCTTTTATGATGCGCTCTCAAAGGGGCTTATTTCTGTAGGTTATTCATTACCAAAAGAAGGCGCTGTTTTAATTACTGCAGGTGGTTCGGAAAACAAAGAAAAACTTTTGCGAACCTCCATGTTGCTAAAAACTTTGGGTTACAAAATTTATGCAACTGAACACACTGCTGAATTTTTAACAGAAAAACGAGTAGGAAACGAAATTGTTTACAAAATTAGTGAACCGGAAAGAAAACCAAACATTGCTGACTTGCTTTATGAACACAAGGTAAACTTTATAGTAAATGTGCCAAGTACATCGACTTTGGAAAAATATGTTGGGATGCTCTACGACGAATTTCAGATTAGACGAAAGGCAGTAGAGCTTGGAATTCCTGTGCTGACAACGACAGAGCTTGCAGACTCTTTTGCAAAAACACTTGAATGGCTGCAGCACAACGAAACCACGAAAAAACCATTAGAACCATACGATAAATTGGATTAAACTAATCTCAAATCAAGGCTGCATATGAAAAACAATTTCTGGTGCAACTTTGAGAATTATTCTTTTTTCTGTGGGTGTTCGAAATGGATACTTGTCAACTCCAAGATACCTTTTTGCAAGCTTGTCAATGTGTTCATCTGCTCCTTTTGATGTCTGCTCAATTACTTTTCCCCGTATTGTTACCATGTCGTATGGATTGTTCTGATCAACTATTGATATAGCTACATGAGGATCTCTTGACACATTTTTTTGTTTTACTCTACCTTCTGCGGTGTTTATCAGAATTGTTTTCCCATCAAAATCAACCCATGTTGGAGTAATCTGCGGGGTGCCATCTTTCATTAGTGTGGCAACAAAGGCAAAGTTCTTTCCTGTAAACAATTTTGTCACTGAATCATCAATTTCTCGACTAGTCTGCATAATGGTTCTAAACACATACTATCTTTTTAACTTTTCAAAAAATTAATTCATATTATATAAATTGAAATTTAGACTTTAAGGGAATAATTCAGCACGATGTAAAAGTTGTTTATTGTCTTTAAATTACATTTTCAAGCATGGATTCGTTTCCTATTATAGAGCCATCAAGTGTTACAATTTTTGCAGACTGGAAGTTTTTAATGGATTGAAGTATTGGCGAGATTGATTTTTTATAATATTTTTTGTGTGTAGCATAAAAATACTTGTTAAAGGCAGGAAGAATAATTATTTCTAAAGTTCCTTTTGATGATGGAAAAAGTTGGTTTTTTTCTGCTCTAATTGAAACCCATACTCTCTGGCCATCTATGACAGAACCTTCCTGAAAAAACACAGGATGGACATGACCCATGATTATCTTGTTTATGTGAGACAGGTTTTCTGAAGGCATGGTATGTCCATGAGTCAAAAGTGTATCTCCAATTACAAGCCCTGAAGAGCTTGTAAGTGTGATTCCATCCGGAAGCAGTTTTTGTATGTTTCCATCATGATTACCGGGAATTACTATTGTCTCAATTTTCTTTCCAATCTCAAAAAATAACGGAACTGCCTGCCACTCTGTTTTTGATATAAAATCAATGCCTGATTTTACATCGCCTAATAGTACCAGCACATCTGGTTTTTCATATTCAATTATGGACAAAAGAGAATCAACTGCCTCTTGGACCAGTTCTTTTGGCTCTACATGGATTTCATTAGACAAAAATGTGTTTTCAAACCCTATGTGCA
>QYQE01000013.1 GCA_007280335.1 Nitrosopumilales archaeon
GTACTATATGCCATACTTGCCAATAACATCACATATGAAGCGACAATCTTACCAATTTCCTTTTTCTTATGTAATATATTAAAAAGTCCATTAAGAGAATCAATGATCACTATGGATTTTTTAGTGCTCAAATCTACTAAAATTTTTGCCAGTGTTTTATTTAGTACTTCAAAAGTAGGTTGGAATAAAGTGAGGTTTTGAGGAGTTTTAATCATTCCAGATGCTAGATACCCACTATACAATAGATCAAGATCCAAGTATAGAACATCCAGTTTTAGATCCTCTACAAGTTTTACAACAAAACCAGCTTTAAGAAATGGATCTGAGTACAAAACTGAATTAATTTTATTTTGTGTAAGTATGTTTTGTAAATTCAAAATAATTTCAGCCTTTGGAGCATTATCATGATTTTTAAACAACGCTGTACCTAGATAGATCGTAATATAATAATGAATTTGGATTATGACATTTCTCAAGATTTTCCATTTAAAGATACGATCTATCTAAATAACGCGTCAACTTCGCTGATGCCGATTTCTAGCATAAAGGCGATGACTGATTTTCTTGTAAGCTATAATGAGATGGGGCCGGATTCAAAAAAAGCAGACAGTTACGTTACAGAAAGATTCTTTCTTGCAAGAAAAGCAATTTCACATTTAATAAAATGTAAACCAGATGAAGTAATCTTTACTCAAAGTACTACAGATGGAGTTAACATGGTTGCTAGGGGTCTGAAATTAAAACCAACATCAAATATTATAATTCGCGATTCAAATCATGAACATCCAGCAAATCATTATCCATGGATACGTTTGGCTGAAAAGTTAGCAGTAAGGAATTTGAAAGTCAACAATGTTGGTTATTTTGATCTTGAAGAATTAAGAAAAATGATTGATAACAACACTGATCTTGTTGTACTAAGTCACGCTCTCTTTAATACAGGTGCAATTTTGCCTGTAGAGCAAATTGGAAATATCTTAGCTGAAAAAAATATTCCGTATTTTATAGATGCAGCACAAACAGTTGGTTGTCTTGAAGATGTCAATGTAAATAAAATCAAATGCAATTTTATGTCTTTTAATGGTTCAAAGTGGCTTTGTGGTCCGATGGGAACTGGAATATTTTTTTGTAAAAAGGAATCAAGCGAGATGCTAGAACCACTTCAGGTGGGTGGAGAATCAGCCATATTTCATGAAGGTAGAATCTCCTACAAGGAGTTGCCAGCAAAATTCCAAGCTGGATTTCGTAATTGGGCCGGCATAGCTGGCCTTGAGGCATCTATTGTCTATTTGTTACGATTAGGTCTTGAGAATGTTAGAAAAAAGAACATTAAACTTGCCAATATCATGCGTGAAGAGCTATCAAGAATTCCAGGTGTTATTTTGTATGGACCTGAAGAACCGGAGAAAAGAACGAGTATAATCTCATTTTCATTTCTAAACCAAGATCCAAAAATTGTTGTAGAAAGACTTGAGAAACAAAACATGATTCTTGCAGTACGAGAAATCTTTACTCAAAAAGTAATCAGGGCTTCAATGCATTTTTTTAATACAGAATCCCAAATCCTGAAGGTCATAGATGCAATTAAAAAAAGTTAGTTTATTGTTCTTGTTCTTCTATAACCATCATTGTTAAAGTTGAATACACTTTGTCTATTTTTCTGATTTTATTTGTTATGATATTTCGTAAAAGATCCATGTTGTCTGCTGTTATTTTTACAATTATATCATATACACCGTATACCCCTTGGACTTCATATCTAACAGTTTTGCCCTCCTTATCCAGTATTTCTTTAATTTTCTGAATGATTTCTACGTCAGAACCCAAATCAGAATTTAGTAAGATATAGGTTGTAGGCATAAGATAATTCTCGTTTCACAATATTTAACCTTTGACTACACAACATCTGTACGTATAATTGCTCATTAGAAAACAAATTGAAATCTATTTCGTTTATAATTTTCTGCTAATTTTCCAGTTATAGGGATTTTATTTCCACAAAATTTACAGTTATTATTTTCGTCCATATTCCAACCTTGAATATCAAAACCATATCTTTTGACAACTACGTTGTTACATTGAGAACAGTACGTATGTTCTAGTGGATGACCTGGTACATTTCCAAGATATACATATGTGAGTCCTTCTTTTTTTGCAATTTCGTAGTGTTTTTCAAGTGTCTTGATTGGTGTTGATTCAAACTCCATCATTTTATAATCCGGGTGGAATCGTAAGAAATGAATTGGCATTTCAGGCCCAAATTCATCATAAATGAACTTACAAAGCTTGGTTGCATATTCTAAATTATCTCCAACCTTTGGAACTATTAAATCAGTTATTTCTACATGAATTTTGGTTTTATCTCTAATTTCTTTTAGAGTATCAAAGATGGGTTTTGGATCAGGAACTCCGATGTATTTTCTAGTGAAATCGGGTTCAGCATTACCCTTAAAGTCAACAGTAATACAATCAAGAAATTCATCCATCATCTCCACTGCTTGTGGCGTATCGTAACCATTTGAGACAAAAATATTGAAAAGGCCTTTTTTTCTTGCAATAACACCACAATCACGTGCAAACTCGATGAAGATAGATGGTTGGTTATAGGTATAGGCTATTCCATCAGCGCCATATCTTAGAGCTTGATCTACTACTTGTTCAGGAGTCATTTCAGTACCTTCTATTTTTCTTCGTTGACTGATGTCATAGTTTTGACAATATTTGCATAACCAATTACAGCCAGTAGTAGCTATGGAATAGATACTAGTTCCAGGTCTGTAATGAATAACTGGTTTTTTTTCTATGGGATCGACATGCCCAGAAATTACTTTACCATAAACAAATAACTCAAGTTTTCCGCCTTTGTTTCCTCTAACACCGCAAAGGCCAATCTGTCCGTTACCAATTTCACAATATCTAGCACATGCTGTGCAACGAACCTTATCATTTGGCATTTTTTCATAAAGTATTGCTTCTTTGGACGTCATTATTTCCTACTTGAAATTATCATATAAGCTATCATGTCACTGCGTGCATAGAAGTTCTTTCTGGTCTTAGCTTTTTAATCGCATGTAGTAGATCTTCTTGTGTAATCTTTATTGATTTAACTGATTTCTCTTTGTTGTTTACGTATCGCTTTATTGCAGTTATTGCCGCTCTACTACAAACACCCTCAATGTCTGCTCCGCTAAATTCTTCTGTCATTTCCACAAGTTTTGTCAAATTCACATCTTCTGCTAGTGGTTTTTTCTTGGTATGAATCTTAAAGACATTTTCACGTCCTTTTAAATCTGGTAATGGTACTTCAATTATTCTATCAAATCTTCCTGGTCTCAATAAGGCAGGATCAACAATGTCTACTCTGTTGGTAGCACCAATCACTAGCACATTATGCAATTCTTCAAGACCGTCAATTTCTGTTAGAATTTGTGAAACTACTCTTTCGGTAACATGTGAATCCGAACTTCCAGAACCTCTGGCTGGTGCTATTGCGTCAATTTCATCTAAGAATATTATACATGGGGCAGCCTGTCTTGCTTTTCTAAAAATCTCACGTACTCCTTTTTCAGATTCTCCTACCCATTTTGATAAAAGCTCTGGACCTTTAATGCTGATAAAGTTAGATTCTGTAGTATGTGCAAGGGCTTTTGCAATCAATGTTTTTCCCGTACCTGGTGGGCCATACAATAAAATTCCTTTTGGAGAAGTAACTCCCGTATACTCAAATGCTTCTTTGTATTTTAGTGGCCATTCAACAGCTTCATGCAATTCCTCCTTAAGTGACTCTAATCCTCCAACATCATCCCATGTGACATTTGGAATTTGAACTAGTACTTCTCTTAATGCAGATGGTCTTACTTCTTTTAATGCATCCTTAAAGTCATCATCAGTAATCACAATTTTTTGTAAAATTTTAGCTGGAATTTTTTCTTCTTCAAGATCTAATTCAGGTAAGATTCTTCGTAATGATCTCATTGCTGCTTCTTTTGCAAGCATTTCTAAATCGGCACCAACAAATCCATGTGTTACTTTTGCAATTTGATCTAAGTTGACTTTGTCATTAAGAGGCATACCACGTGTATGAATATCCAAGATTTCTTTTCTGCCTGCTTCATCTGGTATTCCAATCTCAATTTCACGATCAAATCTTCCTGGTCTTCTTATTGCAGGGTCAAGTGAGTCTGGCCTATTTGTTGCTGCAATAACAATGACCTTACCTCTTGATTTCATTCCATCCATTAGAGTCAATAATTGTGAAACTACTCTTTTTTCTACTTCGCCAGTAACTTCTTCTCTTTTTGGGGCTATCGAATCAATTTCATCAATGAATATTATGCTTGGAGCACCTTCTTCAGCTTGTTTGAAGATATCACGTAATCGCTCTTCGCTTTCCCCATAGAATTTTCCAATTATTTCGGGTCCACTAAGTGAAATAAAATGAGAGTTTGTTTCTCCAGCCACAGCTTTTGCTAAAAGGGTCTTTCCTGTACCAGGAGGACCATACAATAATACTCCTTTTGGTGCTTCCACGCCTAATTTTTCAAATAATTCAGGATGTCTCATTGGAAGCTCTACCATTTCACGTATCTTTTGAACTTCTTTCTTTAATCCTCCTAACTCGTCATAAGTAATTCGTGGGATACTGTGATCAATTGCCTTAGTCATGCTGCCTAGCTTGAATTTAGTTCGTTCAGTTATGATGACCGCTTTTGATGGGGTAGTACCTGTTACAATCAATTGAGTTCTTGCGCCAAGATGTGTCATTACAATAAGTGTATCTCCATTTGTTAAGACATGACCATCATAGTTTACTTGCATGTAATCTTGTAATCCTTCTTCACTTAATTTTTCAATTGGTGATAGAACCACTTGTTCTGCTTCTTTTGCATCTACTTTTTTGACAGATACTTTGTCATTTATGCCAGCATCAATGTTATGTCGTGTTAATCCATCAATCTTTATGATTCCTGTACCATAATCTTCTGAAGAACCAGACCATAACTTTACATGACTTTTCCTATTGCCAACGATTTCTAAAATTTGGCCAGTTTCCCAATTATTATCCTCAACAATTTTTGGATCTACTAGGGCAATGCCCTTGCCTACATGGCGTTGTGAAATTTCTGCTATTTTTAAAATTATTTCGCTCATAATATAATCACCATAAAAAAATGGGGTTGGATTTATTCAACCTCCACAGTTCTTCCTTTTGGTTTTTCGTCTTCTTTCAGTTTGAATCTTACTTCAAGAATTCCATTAGCATATGTTGCCTTTACAGAGTCCTCTTCTACCTTTTGTCTTATAGGTACTTTAGCACTGTATTTTTTCTCATTATGTTCTGCATCAAGATTTACTGTGTGTCCTTCAACTACGATCTTGATGTCTTTCTTTTCTACACCTGGCATTTCAGCTACAAGTTTCAGAACCTTTTCTTTGTCATCAACTAGAACGTCAACAAAAGGTTCTCTTACATCAGATGTTGGTAGAAGTGCTGGTTTTACATTTCCATATTCTTTTACAACTGGTTTGCCATCTGACCCAATTGTCATGGTATAACCATAATAGTATGGATCATGGGTCTGGAGGTTGTCTGAATCCTTAAACTCTTCAAATATATCGTCCATATTCATGAATGGTCGAGACATTTTTCTGAAGAGGTTATCGAATTCATCATTTAGGAACATGTCATAATCACTTACATAATGTAATGTATATTACATTATATATAGTTTATGGTAATATAACCATGATTCTTACATAAGACTATTATATATGACAGTTGGTATTATCTATGTTTGAAGACTACAAATGTTTCGGTCCCAGATGCCGTACGTGAAATTATCACCAGGAACCGCTCAATTTTTGATTGTATAAAGATGGATTTGGTAAACTACACAGCCCTTGCCGTAAAGATCCAAAAGGACGTCGAAGCACAGATTGGTCCTGTGAACCTGAACACCATTGTTGTTGCAATAAAAAGATACGCCGATTCATTTGAGAAAAAAGACGAGGTTCAGCAAGAATCAGTTTTAAAAAATTCCAGACTTTCATTAACCGATGGAATTCTAGATATCAAATTTTCAACTGATGAATTTGGGGCAAATGATACTGCTACGCTTATGGATAAATTTACACGAATAGATCCAGATTACGAATTTTTTAGATTCACAGATTCATTTAGAGTTTTAACTGAAGATGTATTGGATGTAAGAAAACTTTTAGAATCATTCCCATTTCAGAAAAACAATTTTCAAACAGGATTAGCAAAGATCAGTATACGTGTTCCAGATTCTCAAAGTGACTCTGATATAGTTTCTTATGTATCTGAAATACTACATAGTAATGGAATAGAACTTGTAAATGCCTTTTTTGGCCAAGATGATATCATTGTTGTACTAAAGGAGAAAGACGCTGCCAGAGCCTATGAAATTTTACGCTCTGAGATTTCAAGATAGAGTTTAACTTGATACATCTAGCTAAATTTTAAATATAAAAGACAGGAAATATTTTTAGACGCCAAGAGATTCTGGCTTTGAAATTTCTAAAAAGACATTATCTCCTACCGAAAGTCCAAGTTCTTTGTATTCACGCATATCCAGTTTAATTGAAGTAGTTCCCCCTACTTGGCCAGACATTCCCCCAGACATCATTTTGTTAAGGCCTTTTACCATGTCATCCATATTCGTAAAACCCATAACATTTGAGCCAAAAGGAGACATTGGTTGGTTCTGCTCTCTAAAATCCTTAGGCAATGAGAGAGAAACTACCACGTATGGCGCACCATCAGGCGCAGCATCAATACGAACTACTACGTACTCTTTCTTCATATAACCTTACCAGTTTTTATGATATTTTATTGTTCGCCTTAGTATTTTTATTTTAATGTAGGGTGTATTTGATAATCAGACCCATAGGATATAACCGGCAAATTAGGTTGAAGTGTAAATGTATGAGGGAAAGAAAAGAATTCTAATTCTAGGTGGTGGATTTGCCGGAGTAGAATGTATGCGAAAATTAGAGTCACATTTTATGAATAATAACGATATCGAAGTTGTTCTAGTAAGTGAAGACAATTTTCTTCTTTTCACTCCCATGCTTCCCCAAGTAGCATCAGGGATGATTGAGACCCGACATGTTGTGATACCAATTAGGACTTTGTGTAAAAAAACCATATTTTATGAAGCTCAAATCAAAAACATTGATCCTTATGGAAAGATTGTAACTCTTACTGGAACTAACGAACGACGTGGTATTTCTTTACATTATGATTTTCTTGTTATTGCATTAGGAAGTCAAACAAACTTTTTTGGAATTGATAAAATGGAAGAGAGGGCATATTCCATGAAGACGCTAAACGATGCAGTAGTTTTACGAAATAGAATAATAGACATGTTAGAACAAGCAGAAAATGAAAACGATCCAATTCTTAAGAAAAGTTTACTCACCCTTGTAATAGTTGGAGCTGGATTTGCTGGAATTGAAACAGCTGGTGAATTAAATGATTTTGTACAGGATGCAAGAAAATATTATCCAAATATAAAAAAAGAAGACATCAGGGTAATTGTTTTAGAAGCAGCCTCGTTTATCTTACCAGGATTTAATGAGAAGTTAGCTAAATTTACACTAGAAAAACTAACACGGCATGGAATAGAGGTCAAACTTGGCAAGAAACTTTCAAGTTTTTCCGGTTCTGAGGTAATAATAGAAGATGTGGTTGATCCAAATAAAACTCCAGCAAGCCAACCTGTTATCGAATCAATTCAGACAAGAACTTTGGTTTGGACTGCAGGTATTACCCCAGTTGATATAATAAAAAAATCTGTCTTTAAGACAAACAGGGGAGGAATTGTTGTAAACGAATTTTTGGAAGCTCCAGATTTTCCAGAAGTCTTTGCCATTGGAGATTGTAATTATTTACTAAATCCACAAACCAATAGACCATATCCCCCAACTGCACAAAGTGCAGAAGCTGGAGCAAAAATTGTAGCATATAATTTACAAGCTATAATAAAAAATAAACAAAAAAAGAAATTTGAATTTTCTTCACGAGGTCAGATGGCAATAATAGGAAAGAGATCAGCTATTGCCACCATATTTGGATTACATTTGCATGGTTTTGTAGCATGGTGGATCTGGAGGACAGTCTATCTTTCTAAAATTCCAAGACTTGACAAACGAGTAAGGATTTTTGTTGATTGGACTATAGATCTGTTCTTTGACAGAGACATATCCAGATTGAAAATCTTCAGACGTGAATTACCTGCAGAATACAAGGAGCTTGATGAAGTTGATGATGTTTGGTAAAAAGAGTAAGCCCCCTTTTTACGAATGATTTTGTGCTACACTAGGTAATAACGTAAGTTATGATTTGTAGAGAATCTTTAAGGTCATAACGTAGATAGTGATCTCAATTCAAATGATTGAAGAAGGTAATGATAGAAAGAAACAGCTTGATTCACTTCATGAGTTAGATGTTCATTTTAGAGGTTCATATCTAATTGGATCTAACTGGATAGAATTTCTTATTTCTGATATTATTACAATACATTCCTTTCCTAAAGATGTCTCAAATCGACTTATTCTTTTTTCTAATATTATAAACAACGATAAATTTAGTATGAAGATAAAAAATCTCTTTGAACTTCTGGAAAAAGATTATCCAGAGTTATATTCAAAATATTCAGAATTGCAAATAAAATTGAATGAAATTCGGAAGCTCAGAAACAAATTTGCACATTCAGTCATAGATAATAGTGATGAATTTTTAGCAAGAAAACAATTTGATAGAATTCTACTCAGAGCTTATGTTGATGGTGGAAAGCAATTCTACGAGGTAACAAATGATGATATAAAAAAAGAACTAGCTTTTGTAACAAAAGTAACCATGTCTCTAATAGAAATTCAACAACATATTCAGATAACAAAACAAGTAGAATACCCAAAAACTATGAATGAAAAATGACTCAAATTGGTCAACAAAATCATTATGATATCAAATACCTCCATGGTTACGGCTCTCAAGTTTCAGTAAAAAACCAAAGAATCATTCATGAAGAGTTTTGTGATTCTCTTTTGAGAGATTTTTTCTTTTTATTAAAATTGCCATAACTGCACCCACACCTATAGCAATTACTATACCTATACCAATTTCAAATGTAAAGTTAGTTGATGATTCATTTGTTTTATTTGAAACTATTTGAAAGGAGTTTAAGACATCATCAAAGTTTTGTAATTCATCGTCGAAATGTTTTTCCTGATTTGCATAGGTAATTGCATAGAATTTGTCATTTGTTGATATGATAGCTTCTTTAAATTTTATTATGAATTTTTGATTTTGAGATAAAAATTCGCCTTTTGATTCTGAAATTTCTGTATCATAACCATTGATTTTTTTGGTTTCATCAGATAAGAAAATCAACCTACCAGCATCAACTGCGGGTTGAAGTCGTGCTTTCTGATCTTTAACATATTCTTCAAGTGAAGTTCCGTTCGAATTTTTAATAGATATTGAGATGACTGGTGCAAATCCTTCTATTTTTGGACCAACTGCAACAACATCGGGTGCGTTTGGCTGTGTCTTTTTTAATTCTTGTACTGTCCAATTATCCGGTGGATGAAAAGAAAATCCTAGTGGTTGATTAGTATAATTTCCTGTTTCTTCTGTGGAGTTGGAGCTTGCAAATATTTGAGGTATCAAGCTTACAAAAAAAAGCAAACAAATGCTATATGCAAGTATATTAAAACGCAATAACTAAATTCGTCAATCTCTATAATAAAAGCCAATTGTAAAATCAAGATTTTGTAGATTATATTACGACATTGAAAAACAAGCATATGGGAGAAGTTTATGCTGTAGGAGTAGGTCCTGGATCTCCTAGATATATCACTGATGTCGTAAAAGAAATAATACTATATTCTGATATCGTGGTTGGCTACAAATACACTCTTAAAACAATTGAGAGACTTTTGATGAATAAAGAAGTATGTGAGATAACTATGCAAGATCAGGAAGAAGTCTACCAAAAAATTGCAAAAACATTGGGTGATAAGACATTAGTTGTTCCATTCACTGGAGATGTAAATTTCTCGGAATCCGAAGTTGTAGACAGATTAATTGAGATTTTTGGGGATGTGCAAATAATTCCTGGTATTAGTTCCATCCAAGTTGCAGCATCAAAAGCAAGAGTACCTCTTGATAAAAGCAAAGTAATCACTATGCACATAACTACAAGCATTGAAGAAAAAAAGATCGAACTACAAAAGGCATTATTAGATGGATATAGTGTGGTGTTAGTACCAAGGCCTTGGCCTAAAGATCCTTCAAAACATTTTATGCAGTCTGAAATTGCTTTTTATTTAAAAGATCATGGATTTGATACCTCAAAAATGAAAGTTCATGTTTTTGAATTTTTAACTACAGAAAAAGAAACTTCGTTTGTAGGTATGGTTAAAGATTTAGAAGGGAAACAGTTTTCCGATCTTTCAGTAATGGTTTTTGATCAAACAAAACTTGAATCATATATTAATTTCAAATAAAATAATTTTATTTTTGATTTAGTTTAGTGAAGCCCGAGATTATGAGATGGAGCTGCTATGGTCTTTGAGGAGGAAGTAGGAATTGAAACTATAAGGCCACTCATCCATGTGTATGATGGATCATAAAACCTGATGATTCCTACATCGTTTATTGTAAATTGAAATGATTGTCCTGGTGCAAGAACGCCACTGTCAAATTTTCCATCTGGTGTAAAAGGATTCCCTATTTTTTGTGTACTTATTCCACTAAGAACTCTATGAGATACTGTGTCATTGTTTGTCCAAATAATGGTAGTGCCAGGAATGATTTGCAAGTCAGTTGGCAAATAATAGTGATTGGTATAAAGCTGGTTTTGTTGTGAGGCAGAACCTTGAGGTTGATATGAACCTGGTTGTATGCTTACTTGGATGGGTTTGCCTTGTGTTGATGTTTGTGAGATTGATGATATCACACCATTAATCCATGTGTATGAAGGATCGTAGAATGTTATGGTACCTGTACGAGTCATTGTATATTGGAATGTTTGTCCTGGTGCAAGGACAGGACTGGTAATTTGTCCATCTGGTCGAAATGAAGGTGCATTTGCTGTTGGGTTGGCAGATCCTCTTTGTCCTTGTGTTGTTGTAGATAAAATTCCACTAAGAAGTGTGTGTGGTACAGAGTCGTTGTTTGTCCAGATAATGGTTGTACCAGGAGTAACTTGTATGGAAGGAGGAGAAAGAACTTGTCCTGTTCTCATAGTTGATGCTCCTTGCAATATTGAAATTTGAGTTGTCTTTACTTGTGTAGTAATTTCTGATTTTGATGTTATGGCACCTGACATCCACAAATATGTTGGATCATAGAATGTTATAGTTCCAACATTATTTACTATATATTGGAATGTTTGTCCTGGTGCAAGGACAGGACTGGTAATTTGTCCATCTGGTGTAAATGAATCTTTTGCATTTGTTGTTGATGTTGAAATAGCTCCACTTTCAATTTGGTGTTGTACAGAGTCGTTGTTTGTCCAGATAATGGTTGTACCAGGAGTAACTTGTATGGATGATGGTGAAAAATAATTTTGATTAGTAGGACTAGATGAGCCTGATACAATACTTACTTGGATTGTATTTTCTTGATTTTGTGTTGGTGTCTGTGTTGGTGTAGTTTGTGTTGATGGTGGAGTAACGCTAGAAATCGTTGAAACTATTTTTGCACTGTAAGCTACTTGGAATGGTTCGGTTGTGCCAGTTATTTTTCCTGTAAAGTAATAAACTGATCCTTCTTGACTTGTTTGAACCAGTCTCCCAAATATGTTAACATGAATTGTGTTACCGATTGAATTTTGGGCATCACCTGTAACCACTATAAATTGTCCATTACGCAATAGTGTTGAAGTCCATGCTCCAGAATTAAGATAGTTATTGCCAGAAATAGAAACTAAGCCATTTTCTAGCGTTACCGGAGTATTACCATTGTTCAAAGTCCCTGTTGAAAGCTGTAAATCAATCTCAGAACTCTGAATGGTCTGAGTTCCTACTACAAAGCCGGTGGCTTGTAATAGATACTTGTTATCTGATACTAATTGAGAATAAGCGTGAGGTAATGAGATTGTCAGTAATATTCCTGTAATTGAGATTAGTAAAATTAATCCAAGTTTCATTATTAAATTAAAGTTTAAAGTTGTATTTAATTAATAGGTAAAATTTATCAACATAATTAGGCAATTCCTGGCTGCTTGTCTTTCCTAGTCAGACCATCCATGTAGTTCATTTGCTGTTCCATGAACTTTTTCCTTTTTTCTTCTTCTTCCAAGTCTTTCATATCTAAAGGTTTTATTTTCAATAATTCTAAAAGTTTAACAAGAATTGTTTGAGTTGCTTTTGGCTGTATAATATTTGGATTATCAATTTCCTTAAGAATACATATGCTGTCAAGATTTTTTTCTTTTGCAATACCAAGTGCCAATCCATTAAAGCCAGTTATCTGTCCCTTGCCATTTAGAAGTTCAATCTTTTGTTTTTTTAGTAGATTAGTAAGGTTAGTTGATGATGCAACACCAAATAATTTTGGTTCTGCAGGATTAGGAGATCTTAGTGCTGATCCAATTGAGTATAGTGTATTGACTTTAAGTTTTTTAGCCATGTCAACTACTTCATAGCACAATTCATACAGCCTTCTCGGATCTGAGGGATTAAATTCACCAGAAAAAATTACAAGGTTTTCTTTTTTACAATAATGAAATTTGTAGCTTGATTGATTATATTGAATCAGGCCTTTTTCATATGATACTGCAGGAGGCCAAAATGCATAGATTTCAGCAAACAATTTTGCTTTTAGTTTTTTTACAAGAAAGTCCATTCCTATGCCTGCAACATTACCCATATCTGGAAGGGCCGCTATCATGTTTGGGTTTTTTAATTTTGGAAGAGTATGGATTTTTAGCCCAAGCATTATTGTTTTGTATTTTATGTTAAAATAAAAACGAATCTAAGATGATAGATGAACGTTAGATCCAAATTGATTTATCATGACGTATTCAATGAATCCTCCCGCAAGTAGGAGTGCAATTACAATTCCTATTTCAATCATAGTTGGTCGGATTTCCTGTTTTATTGGATTTTTTTTAATTATGGTCCACATGAGAATGAAGCTTCGTGACATCCCTATAGAATAAGCTGCAAGTTCCATTACTCCAAAAGGAGATATTATTAGGATAGTTATTGGTGGAATTTTGGCAAGTAATGGAGATGTAGATGCAATAGCGCTAAAAGCAAGACCTGTTGATGCGGATGCAAACAATCCCCAAGCAATTCCAAAACCTGGGATAAACATTGGTAATCCAATTGATGCATTGTGTGTAAATATTCCAATTGCGTCAATTCCTTCTACTGCCTGTTCAAATTGTTTAAGAAATGTTTTTGCATCTTCCTGTGATATTTTGATTTGGGCACCTATAGAAAATGATATAGCGAAAATTCCAACAAAAATGAACCCAAGTAAAATTCTTTTTTTTCTAAACATGTTTTGAGTTCAAATAAACTCTATTTGAGGGTTGACAGTTTGAAACAGATTTAATTAAAAGTTCTATTATGAGTCCTTGATGAAAGAAGATGTCTCATCTGTATTGACTTATGCGTTAAGTAGAGGTTTCCAGATTCATCCTGATGCTTTTAAAATCCTTGAAAAAATTGATGTAGGAGAGCTTGAGAGAATAATCA
>QYQE01000058.1 GCA_007280335.1 Nitrosopumilales archaeon
CTATATACATATTATAGATGAATTTATTTTCCCTAAGTCTAGGAGCAATCATATGCCAAAAGTATCTAGCTCTAATGTTTGAGAATCTAGAATCACGTACAACAAATACACTGTGAGAAGATTTTTCTATAATAGCCAATGTCTTTGGGCTAAAAGCTTGATCCGATTGATTCCCTGCTCCTACTATGACAATCTCTGGATCTTTGTTTAGGTTTTGCAACAAGTCTTTAGTAATGTCTTTGGTTGTTGGATAGATTCTTTCAACGGGAATTTTCTTGAGATCTAAATCAAACATCTTTTCATTAATTTTTCCTAATATGTCACGTTCTTCTTCTGGTGATTCAACAACACCTCTGACAATTCTTATACTGCTTCCCAAAGTATTAGAAAACGCACTAGCTACTTCAAGTCCTAGGTCCGAGTGTCTTCCTTTATCGTATGATACCACAATATGCGGGAATTCCTTTTCAAATTCTTTTTTGATATGCACTCCAAGTATATCGCACGTAGTAAGTGACAGTAATTTTCTGTTGTTGCGAAGATCATAGAAATCCATTACAAGCAAGTTAATTCCCTGTTCTTCAACAGTAGCTAGGATGGCTTCTGTTGTGTCATGTGTTAATCTTACCAGATATCTGTAATCTGAGGAGTCAGGCAAAGATCTTTTCATGTCTCCAACTGAATGTATGGTAGGCTCTGCAAATCCTTGCCCCATAGAAAGAGGGATCTGAATAGGTATCGTTACTATGCTTAGAAGAGAAATTTCACCATCTTTATTTTTTGCAATTGCTGATGCTATTTTTACTAGTTTCTCAACAGTTTTCTTGTTAGAGACTATCATTACACGATAATCTTTTCGATGAGATGGACCTTCATTTGCTACTAATGGTGCATAGTGTTCAATCTCCCTTTTTGCAATATACAATTTGTAAATCGAGAATCCAATCAATATCCAGACAATGGCAATTGCCCAGCTCAGTGGATTGTAAATTAGAAGAAAGACGGCGAGTCCTACCATACAAAATATGCCTATAATTGGCATAAGTGGAAAGAATGGGATTTTGAATCCATAATCAAGCTTATGACCATAAAGTCTTCTGATTTGGATTCCAGCCCAATTTACCTGTGTAAACAAAAATAAGAACATCACGCCAGCTGCAAGTGCTAGCTGTTCAACCGGCAGCCATACAGCCATCACAAGCATGATGAAACCTGATGCAATTATTGCAACGTGAGGAGTATGATATTTAGGATGAACTGAGCTAAAGATGGAAGGTAGGTTGTATTGTCTTCCCATAGCAAATGAAACTCTACTTGAGGAAAACGTAGTTGCACTTAGTGCTGCAATAGTTGATACCAGACCACCAACTAGTACTGCTATCGTTCCATAAGGTAGTAGAAATTTTGCGGCTTGTGCTATTCCCAGCTCTTGATAATCACCTATGAAATTCCATGCATCTTTACCAGTTTTAGACGGATCCAGTCCACCTAAGAAAGCAAAAGTAAAAACAATGTAAAGAACTGTAACAACTCCAAGTGTAATGAAGATGGCTTTTGGAATATTCTTTTTTGGATTTTTAACTTCTTCGCCGGTTTGTACAATTATTTCATAGCCTTCAAAAGCAATGTATGTAATGCCCATTCCTAAAACCAACCCTGTTATTCCTTTTGGTAAAAAGTTCTGAAAGTTTGCTGTCCAGTTAGGGTTGGTAAAACTCAATGCATAGATGCCTGCAATGATTAGAACCACAATGATTGCAAGTTGCATAAATGTTAGTCCATTTCCAACTTTGCCTGTAAGTGAAGCCCCTCTGTAATTTACATATGTGAAAATAATTATCGCAATTATGGCAATAATTTTCTCAAGTGGTATTCCACCATACTTAGATGAAAGCCCTATGTTTGTAAGCAAACTACCAAAAAATGATCCAAAGGAAACCGCGTACAAGCTTCCTGCAATCATATGAGCAAACCACGCGGTCCAGCCGCTGATAAATGCATTTGGCCTTGGCAGTCCCTCTTTTACCCACCTATAACCACCGCCTGCTTCTGGAAAAGCAGAACCAAGTTCAGCATAGATCAGTGCGGTAAAGAAGCTGATGACTCCGCTAAATACAAAAGCTACAATTAGTGCTGGACCAGCTTCATGCATGGCAGGTCCTACCAGATTAAATATTGAACCACCTATCATGGCGGCAATTCCAACCATCGTTATGTCAAGTAGTGATAGACTACGTACAAGGCCGGGAGACGATTTTTCAGTAGTCATTATTATCTAATGGTTTGGAAAAAATGGTTGAATAAATCTCTACTTGTCTCTTTACACATTAACAAACATCCTTAGCTGTGCTCTACAGCAATATCGTAAATATCATACTCTTTTAGGATATATTTGATCTCTTCTTCTAAACGTGCTTTGGAATAGTCTTCAAGAAGATTTTTGTTAAGATCGTAAAAAGTATGTCCCCATTTGAATTTGTTTAGCATTTCATGTGCAAGATCATTGAATTCCATAATAAACAATGCACCAGATATTGCTTCTACAGTTGTAAGCTTGTTTAATTTTGAATAATTAACTGGATTACCAGCAAAAAGTGGTGGAAGTTTTCTGTGTATACCAGGAAATTTTTTTACAAATGTTTCCGCTGCAAATTTCCACGAACAATCAATTCCAGTTATAGAATTAGCAGTAAGTCGATCATTTTTTAAAATCATTCTATCTGCAAAAGGATCCAAAATCAAAGTGCTTGAGGTAGTGCTTCTTACGTTTTTTGCAATTCCGAATTTAACAAGCTTTGCTGCACTACATTTTTTTGGATCGTCTTGTTTGAACATTAAAACCTGAATTTGCATTATTGTTTTTTATCTTGTATAAGATGTATAATAAACTACCAGAAGTGTTCACATTAGTAATTATGTCTATTTAGACACAGAGGTAATCTGGTAGTAGAATCTTGATGGCTCGTCTTTCTTTAGTATTTGTACATTCAATTGTCCATCTTGAATTACTGCATTTTCATCTGCTGGTAAAATTGTAAATTTCTCCAGTCTAGCTCCAGAACCAGTATATCCAACCAAAAAGTTTTGATTGCCTATTTGGATTGTTTGATATAATGAGCCAGCGTGTTGCGTAGAACCTGTAATTTTGCAATTAGAATCTTGGCCTATCAAACATGTTCCGTCTTCAAAAGTCACTTTGAGGTTAACATTTGATTCATCACCATGATTTACGCGCAACAGTCCATCAATCATTCGTGGATAGAATGTACTATTCCCAATAGTTTTTTCATGAGTAGTTATTGGAATAAACGAATCTGTTATTCTGTTTACTTTGTAAATTGTAATGGTATTGGAAAGAATTGTTTTCTGAGTAGGTCCAATTGTACTTGGTGTTATAGATGGAGTGATTACTTGCGGTGTTCCTTGTGTTATATTTTCTGGTGTTGTGTTTTCCTGAGTTGCATTTTCTTGAGGAGATGTTACTACATTTGGTAACTGTTCTACAACTTGGAATGGAGCACTAAACATACCAAAGGGAACATTAGCCATTACAACATAGTTTCCAGGTTTTGCATTTTTGGGAATCACATAATCATAACTAAAAGAACTTGTTTGATCAAAAGGCACCGTAGCTCTTGGCAACACACTACCTTCTTTGGATACGACTCGCCCTTCACTTATGATGGTATCATTTGCAAGACCGACAGAAATATCAACAGAGTTAATTGATACTATGTAACTTGTTCTTCCAGTTATTAAGACAGTCTGACCTGGAAGATATTTATCATTATCAGTTGTCAACAACAATGAAAGTTTGTTTGATGAAGTAGTAAATGGATCAGTTACGTTAAAGATTGCCTCTGAGGATGCTCCAAGATAGTTTCCGAATATCTTGTATGTTCCAGTTTGAAATATTCCTGGACGCAATCCTATTGAAGTTTGGAATTGACCTCCTGGGTTTACTTGCACCGTTGCTCTGGAGGCCTCCTGTCCAGTATGGGCATATACAACAATGTTAATCATGGTATTTTGTTCAAGTGCTGCAACGTTAACTTGTGGTATTACTTGGCCAAAGATTTGTACTCTTTGAGTGGTGATATAATCTGCCTTGTCTGTCTCTATGAAAAATGGTGACAATTTGGTTTCTGATTGGGAATTTTTAGAAACACCGAAGAACAAATCAGTTTTAGCCTGGTTTGAACCAATTGTTATTCTATAGATTCCAAATGTGTTTGGATAATTATTTATGGTTACAACATTTTGCCTGCCAGAGTTGATTATAGTTGCGAGAGTTCCGTGAGTAGTAGAAGAATCCGGTACGGTCCAATCCCAAGAGAAGAATCCAGTGGTTATTGTCAAGGGGTTTGTGATTATACTACCATCAGGCAGTGTTAATGTAATTGTATATGATAATGAAGTATCCACAAAACTAGATAGTTTACCAGTCAGATGTACTGTTTCTCCAATACCGTAAACTTGTTTATCTGTACTTGCAACTATGACTTGATTTCCTGTTGCCAACGGATCATAAACTGAAAATGATGCAGATGCAGACAGATGCGAATATGTTGCTTTTAATGTGTAATTCCCGGGTTGGTATAATCCTCTTTGGACAATTTGTTTTAAATTAAAAAATCCATTGTTATCAGGATGTGTGAAATACGATAGTGTAGTTGAAGTTGGTACGAATATGTTATTAAGAAAACTGCCATGGGAGACCAATGGGCTACCGGTCGAATTCAGGAGAACAATTTCTACAGTAGGACCCACGCTGTATAATTGGTTTATTGGATTTGCAATTGTACCAGAAATAATTATAGGATCTCCTATTGCATACAAGTTTTTGTCAGTCATAATACTAAATGGTGATGACTGAGTCACTTGGTATGTTGAAGGATCTTCTGTTACAACAAAATCAGCCTCTGCTAGACCATGCGGTAATGAAACAACAGCTCTATAATTTCCCAAACTATCTGATCTTGCAGGTATAAAGAATTTGTATGTAAAGTTGTTATCAGAATCGATATTAACGAATGTTTTCATCTGTGCAGAATTTGGTACTGCTCCTCTATTTCCTGATGTTAAGAATGAATGTGTGATTTGTAGAGCTGGAGACAGTCCGGTATTTTGTAGTCCTCCAAGATTAACATGACCTGAAATTGTTACAGTGTCACCTAATCCATATGCTTGTTTGTCTGTAGTTACTACTATTGGAGCAGTATTCAGAGTTGGCGGTGGCATTAGATTAAATGAAGCAGTTATTGTTGCTGTATCATATTTTGCAATAATATTATATGTTCCATAAACAGGATTTACCGAATTTAAAACAACACCTGATGAAGCAGATGTATGATGAAAGTAATTATAAGAAGTAATTCTTCCTTGTGAATCAGGATACAAGTTTCCATTGTATACTTGGGCACTGTTAGGATCATATACTGTGTAGGTTACTGCAGTAAGTGGAATAATTTTTGAGACATTTCCTACAATAGTTATCGGATCTCCCAAAATGTAAGACGGCTTATCAGTGATGAATGTAAGAGTAGTTGGTGCTTGTTGTGGCGGTGGGACATATGCTTGTTCACTTAAGGTAAATTGTACATTTGCTGACGCATCTGAGTAAGTCACAGAGATTTTGTAATTACCTTCTTTAAATCCCAATAGCTGATCAGTTTTAAGATCTGTTTTATATTGAAGATGAATGTCAGGATACGCTGTAATTGTTTTTTGAAATCCAAGTCCCGTAACAACTATGCTGATTGGTTCTGGAATATAGCTGAGGTTTGGTGTGTTAACTTGCTTTGAAACTTGACCGCTTATTTTTATTACATCACCAAAAATATAATTTGTTTTATCGGTCGCAACTGTGATACCAAGTGAGGAAGAAGTTCCAGTTGAAGCCAGTTTTCCATTTGATGTATTAGGAGTTCCTATTTTGAATGCCCAGTCGCTGGTAGAGTTTGTATTAAATCCGTCTGCAATTCTCTGCCAAGTGTTAAAGTCATTTTGCTGATCATATAGTGGAGTAGTTTGGTCTATGACCATACCATTTGTATTTTTTAGTTGAACAACTGCACCAATATGTGGAAACCATGAAGGCCCATTCGTATATGTCAAAAATTTACCGCTTTGAATAATTGTACCCGCAGAAATTGTGTATGTATTTCGTAAGCCAGTTGTAGCTCCAATTGTCCAACCACCAATGTTAACTGGTTGGGATGTTGGATTGTACAGTTCTACCCATTGTAATATTGATTTAGAGTCATCACCTGTCGGGTCTATTTCAACCTCGTTTAATACAACATGATTAGCAGTAGAACTTACTTGGCCCATTACAGGATTTACTTGAACACATAGCATGACCACTGCCAAAAATCCAATTACAAGATACAATCTAGGGTCTCTCATCTGCACTATCATTTCATCACAAATATTGCAATTTTAGGTATCGATAGAGTAAAAGTTGAGCTAGTTGTTAATGCCCAATATGCACAAGCAGGCATGAATAATGTAACCGCTTTATCCATTATAAGCTGTACGTAGAATTTGTTCTATATTGAGAATGAGACAATCTTTTGCCTCAATGAATTAAACGCCATCATTCTAACATGAATGGTAAATCATAAAAAGATAGTATCCTAAGTTTGTTTTTCAGCATCACAGTGCGGACATTTGTTATTTACAATTCTTTGCCCACAAACTGCACACATTCCCTCCCCCATAGCTTTTTGTATTTGTTTTCTTCTTCTTCCAACAAATACACGCATGCCAAAATAAATTGCGGCCGCTATTACAACTGCATAAACAGGAGCGATAAATGGTAACATACCTATCATTAAAAACAAAACTCCTACAATCAGAACTATCTCACGTTTTTCAAAACCCAATTATGTTAACATCTAGAATTTTTAATAAAAGTCTATGCCAAGACTCAGAGTCACTGAATTTGCATTCATCTTGTATCATGTCTCTAACTCCTCTTCATCGTCTGGCTTTTTTAGAATGGTAAAAGTAAGATAAGAACTAATTGAAGAAAAATGTAATTTCCATCTCACAGTCATTGTAAAAATTATCTTTACTCAGATAATTGTCATAATTTGTGCTCTTTTTACTATCTTTCTGTCACTCTTTATCCTTTTGTAGAATTTTGTCTAGTTTTATCCAATGGGAAAACGAAGATTCACCATTGACCTTGGCAATGAAAAGATAGAGGTAGAAGGACATATGCACAAAAACGTAGCCATCAAATATCTCATGAAAAGACGCAGGTCACTTATTATGACTCGTGACAAGGAGAAAGTCGAACGATTGTACGAGAGTGTCCCAAAAGTAATATCCATAATAGGAGGACATTTGACAAAATCATACCAAGTAAACTGGGAAAGAGAAGGCACGACAGAATTTGAGGGTTCTAGATTTGTCTTTACGCTATCTGAAATTCCAGACCAAAAGATAATAGCATAAAACTGGACTGAATTTTTTATAATGTCCTTGACATTTTTATTCTGTGTACAACAAATAATATCGTTGCAATAACTGCTACAACTTTCATCAAACTTGAAGCAGAATCTGAACTTCCTTCTATGAGACCCACAATAGAATAGCTTGCACCAAGTGTTCCTACTAAAAATAAAGGCAAAATAGGAACGATCATTTCGGTGCTAAGATCAGCTAGCAAACTAACAATGCTTAGTGCTACTACATTTGCTGTAAGAAATGCCTTTTTTGATGTCAAATTACACTAACTTCATGAAAAGTGATTATTCCATGATCATTAACTATGTCTTTGAGTATTGGAAGGATAACTTGAAATTTTGATGGTTTATCAGCTGTTTCAATTACAACAGAAATATCAAAAGATATGGATCTCTGTAACATTACTTTCTCACCATCAACACAGAACAATGGCAATTTTTGATTACTTTCTCTGAAACGCTTCCAAGTAATTTTGATTGAAGCTTACCAAAGCCTCTTGTACCAATTACAACGATACTGGCGTTTGTCCTATTTGCAAATTCACAAATCTTTTTGGCTGGGTTTCCATGTAATATAGCAGACTCTACAAGCAGAGTAGAACCTGAAAAACAGGTATCAATCAGTTTCTTTTGGTATTCAGCAACCTCTTTTTCTTCAGCTTCAATTTGACCCACATCAAGCTCTCCTTCTGATGCAAACTCTACAGTCTCTATTACAGTAACAATTTCAACATCTGCATTGAGGTTTTCAGCTACATCATAAGCGGCCTTCATTACTTGTTCTGCATAATCTGACGTGTCTACTGCTACAACAATTTTTTTCCTAGGGGATACTTTGGTCATCTTTCCACCTTTTGTTTAGTCATTTTCCTATTTGAATTGTGTCTACCAAAATCTTTCAGATGATTTTCGGCAAAAAGAATATTGTAACAATTCTGGCAGTATCTTTTAGCTCTCCTACTAAATACTAAATCACCCTTTTCATGCCAGATTTTGCATTTGGGGCACTGGCCATAATGATTTTTTCCTTTGATCTTTCTATCTATTTTAAAAATAAATTTTCTGCGATTGTATCTCATTTTTTACTCCATCAAACCTTCTGTGGCACAAACCTCTTTGCAATTATTGTAGGAATTATGGCACTTAGAATAACGGCAGTTATCGTAACTGTGAATTGAGTCTGATTAAGAACCCCCATGTCTCTTGCCACAGTTGCAGTGATTGTTCCAACAGTCAGGCCTGTACTGAATAACAAAGTTGAAAACTCAGGAGCTTCAGGTATCCATTTCCTGCATAACAGATAACATCCACCAAATTTTGATGCTAGCTTTACTGCAAGTAGACCTCCAATTAAAGCCGCACTTTGTACCACTGCAGTAGCAGAAATTAACATGCCTGCCTTGATAAAAAATGCAGGCGATAGTACGGTGAAAGTAATTGTCCTCATCTTGCCCATTATTTCCTGGTGTTTTTGCAAGCTATTGGCAAAGATCAAACCTAGAACAAAAGCTCCAAAGACAGCCTGCATCTTTGCTTCATCAGCAAAGAATGACACAATAAATAAAGCTGCAAAAATGAATCTGATTTCTACCTCGACTGCTTTTTTACCAAATTTTAAAATCAGGTTGTTGACAAGTTTTGGAATTACAAATACTAAGACTGGTAATGTAAGCAAAAATATTGCTGTGATTATGTTAAAGCTAGGCTGGATAAAGCTTATTCCAATTATCACAAGAATGTCATTGACAAATGTGACTGCAACTATTGTTTTTCCAAGATCAGTTCGCATTATTTCATATTCTGTCAAGACAGCATAAACTACGGCAACAGAAGTTGTAGTTAGAGCAAGACTCATTGCAAATTTGGTCTGCCAACTCCAATCAGTGATCAGTGTCAGAAACGCAATCTCAGCAATCAGAGGTGCTACAAATGCAAGAGTACCAATTATGCCGCTTGCCTTTGCCTTTCTTTTGAGCAAAGCTGATTCTACTTCGGCACCTGCAAGAAATGTAAGTGTCAGGCCACCAAACGTGGCAAGAAATTCAAGCCATGATTCTATCTTTACCAAAAGTACGTTAGCTAGAATAACACCCATTACAACTTCGATTATTGATGAGGAAATTTTTGCTCTGATAGCTATGATGCCCGCAATAACTATCGCTGTTGCAATCAGAGCAGTACTGTACAACTCGACCATCAGGCATCCATGCCTCCAGTATTTTCTGTTGTTAGATTCATTTTCAATTGCCCACCATTATGGTAGGCATTATCAGCCTTGGAGGCGGTTTAGGTTGGAAACCTTGGCGAATGCCATCGCCAGTTGATTCATAATATGTGTTTGATTTGGATTAAAAATGTTGTCCTAAAACAGTTGAGAATGTCTCAAATTGTACATGTCTTAGATCATTCATAATAAAATATCCGATGTGATTGGTTATGGAGTTAATCTTTTCTAGGTATTACAATAGCTGAGCGTTTGAGAAGAGAACCAAAAATTTAGTGATATATATCAGTGCAAAATCTACAGTTCTAACTATATCCCCAACAAAATAATGGGATCGGCCGGATTTGAACCGACGACCTCAGGTACCCAAAACCCGAATCATACCATGCTAGACCACGATCC
>QYQE01000010.1 GCA_007280335.1 Nitrosopumilales archaeon
GGCACTAACAAAAATCCAAAAATTGTTATAAAACATTAGAAAAATAACTAATCATGTTATGGCCGCACTTTTTCTATATTTGGGGTTGCATTCCAGAAATTACAAAAGGTTGTCAGGACATGACTAATGCATCAAGTACATACCTTGGCATTGCAGGAGGAGCTGTAGTAGGCGCCGTCGTGAGTTGGTGGATTTATAATCGACAAAAGAAAACTGCCGACATGCAGGATTCTGCATTAAATAGTATAAAGGAATTAGATGAAAATCATGATAGAATTTTGAAGAAATTAGAGGATTTTGATATGCGTCATGATACTACTCTCAATACCATTGCGGAATTAAGCAAGAAGATCGATGTACTTGTTGAAAAACAAGAAAAATCAGAGAATTCCATGAGATCAGATTCATCTAAAACTACTAAGGATTCTAAATAAATATAATTTAGAACATCAGATATTAAAAATCAATTCAACTTACGCTACCGTAGAAATTGTTTATTTGTAGATTTTAAATTCTGATACTGGGATTTTCTTTCTTAAGTTTTTCCCAGTCAGCTAAAAAGTTCTTTAGGCCGACATCAGTTAGCGGATGTTTAAGCATCTTTCCAAGTACATCCGGTGGTAGCGTCACAACATCAGCCCCAATCTTTGCAGCATCAACTACATGCATTGGGTGCCTAATACTTGCAACCAAAATTTGTGTATTAAATTTGTAATTTTGGAATACTTCGTGTATCTCTTTTATCAAATGCATGCCATCTTGTCCATTATCATCTAGCCTTCCTATAAATGGGCTAACATATTTTGCTCCTGCTTTTGCAGCTAATATCGCCTGATTTACTGAAAATATCAATGTTACATTAACTGGTATTCCTTCGTTGGTTAAGATCCTACAAGCCTTTAGACCCTCTGGAGTCATTGGGCATTTAACAACTACATTGTTTCCATATTTTCGTAGTCTATGTCCTTCATCAATCATACCAGAAGTTTCTGTACTTACAACTTCCAAACTAACGTCTCCTTTGATAATTCTTACAATTTCTTCCATTGTTTTTTGTGGATCGCCGCCTTCTTTTGCTAAAAGTGAAGGGTTTGTAGTAATGCCATCAACAAGACCCATTTCGTTGTACATTTTTATTGCAACAAGATTTGCAGTGTCAAGGAATATCTTCATCTGATTTTACTCCTGATATCTTTCACCGAATTAGCTATATTAATTGATGTAATACCATGTTTTTGTAGTAATAGTGGAACTTCGCTATCTCGTGCTGATTCACCAAATTTATCCTGAACTCCAATTCGTCTCATTGGTACAGGATATGTTTCAGTAATTACCTCTGATACAGCTGAACCAAATCCAGCGAGCACATTATGTTCTTCACATGTTACAATGCCTCCAGTCTCACGTGCCGCCTTTTCTAATAGTGATGAATCAATGGGTTTGATTGAGAACATATCCAAAACTCTACATGAGATACCCTCTTGTTTAAGAGAGTCTGCAGCATCCAATGCCATTTGAACCGTAATTCCACACGCTGCAATAGTACAATCAGAACCATCTCGCAATACAATTCCTTTTCCAATTTCAAATTCCTGTGATTCAGAGTGTATGAGTGAAGTCTTTGATCTTGTCATCCTCATATAAAATGGACCATGAATTTGTGAGATGATCCAAGTCAATTTAGAAACTGCTATAGTGTCAGCAGGAATCAAAACGTTGACATTTGGAATTACTCTCATAATTGCGATATCTTCAATTTGTTGATGTGAACCTCCATCAGCTCCAACACTTAGACCACCATGCGAAACTACCATTTTCACATTTAATCCTTTTTTGCCATTTCGCGACGGATATGCTATTGCATTTCGTATTTGATCTACACAACGACCAGGCAAAAATATTGCATAAGTACTAGCAAATGGAACTTTCCCTTCATTTGCTAGACCAGCTGCAATAGAAACCAGATTTGCTTCTGCTATACCTACATTAAAAAACCTGTTTGGGAATTTTTTTCCAAAAGGTTTTGTCTTTAATGAATCAGTAGTATCTGCACCTACTACTACCACGTTGGGATTTTCTTCCCCAATTTTGATAAGAGTTTCACCGTATACAGTACGCATATCTGTCATCTCGGTCATACAAAGCCAGCCTCCTTTGCAATTTGTATTAGTTCTGATTTTTTCTTACCTACTTCGTGTAAATCTATCCATTTGTTTACAAGTTCTGTACCTCCAAGACTATGTGCCTTTTGTATCAAGAGTTTTCTTCGTGCATGAAGTATTTTTTTCCTAAATTCAGATACGGTAGCCCTGACATCTTTTTGACCAATTATAGCACTTCCACCTACAAAGACGCGTGCTCCATCTAAAAAGCAAGATTCTATGTTTGAAAGATCAATACCACCATCGGCCTCTATAAATCCTGAAAAATTTTTTTCCGCTAGAAACTTGGTAATCCTCTGAGTTTTCTCATGAGATGATTCAATATATTTTTGGCCTGATTTTCCAGGAATTACAGACATGAGTATGAGTTGATCTAGTTCAGAGATGAATTTATCAGCCCATTGAGGAAGTTCAGTATCTGGGTTTATTGCAAGTCCAACGCTGACTTCGTTTGTTCGTAATATATCATGAATCTCACCAAAACTTGATTCATCGCATACTTCAGCATGTACAGTGATAATATCACTTCCAGCTTCAACATAATCTCGAACATGTTTTACGGGATCAGTTATCATCAAATGTGAATCAAATGGTACGGGAGTAATTGGTCTTAGTTCTTTTATCTTGTTATGATCAAAAGTCTTGTTTGGAACAAACAATCCATCCATCACATCAAGATGAATAAAATCAGCACGTCCTTGAGCTGCTCGTTTTACTTCATTTTCTAGATTTGTCATATCACCTGCAATTATTGATGGAGCAATGAGAAACTGACAATCAAGTTCTAGATCAATTATAGGTACAATTTTTGGATTTGGTGCTACCCCATGCCATTTTGGATTGTCTTCCATGTGTTCAACACCTTTTCCTTTGATAGTACGAGATACAATTATTGATGGTGTTCCTTTGGTTTGTTGAACAGATCTAATTGCTTTGATTATTTGTTCAATTCGATGGCCATCTATTTCTAAAACATTCCATCCAAAAGATCTCCATTTGTCTCCCGTCTTCCATCTTGCGGCATTTTTCCACATCTCTGAAATGTCATCACCAATTAGCTCTTCATCAAGTGGCATGACTCTTTCAGTATAATCATCTTGTTGTATAAAATTTCTATCCAAAAACGCTGTAAGATTATCAAGTTTGTATTTAGATGCAGTCATAGCAGCTTCCCAAACTTGTCCCTCGTCTGATTCGCCATCACCTATTATGGTATAAATTCTGTGAGTCTTTCCATCAACTCTTGCGGCAAGTGCCATACCTATAGAAAATGAGAGACCAATACCCAAGGAACCTCCACAGAACTCTACCCCCGGACATTTAAAGTCAGGATGACCTTGTAGTCTGCTTTCAAATTTTCGTAGAGTTTCAATTTCTGATTTGTCAAAGTAGCCAGCAACTGCAAGGTTTGAAAAAAGTCCTGGTGATGCGTGTCCTTTTGAAAGAACTAATCTGTCTCTATCTTCCCATAATGGATTTTTTGGATCATATCTTAGGAATTTGAAAAATACACATCCCATAATCTCTGCCATTGAAAATGAACCCCCTGGATGGCCAGAACCTGCAGCAGTAATTCCTCTTATGACAAGTTTACGGGCTTCACGAATCCTTTTTAATATATGATAGTAGTTTAGGCCCATGTCTTTTCCAAAATCTGAAGTCTAACGATATTCAAAGCTAAATACATATTCATCATTTTAGCACATTTGGAGCAAATAAAAAGTTATTTCACAAAATTTTAATTTGAGCAAGTATAAAGAAATGTATGGATCTTACGAGAATATTGCCTTTAATGATTTATGATGACAGATGCTATCTTTGTGCAAAGTTTGCAAAAATTGTCAGCGTTTTTGCAAGAAAGAAATTCCTCATAGTAGGACATTATACAGATTTTGGTATGAAAATCAAGGCTGAAATCTTTTCTAACAATTATGATTCAACAAAGATGTTCTGGTTCGTGATAGATAAAACCGCATATGGTGGAAGGGCAGCAATACTTCCTCTCATTTCATGTATTTTAAGGTCCAAAATCAAATCTTCCATTCAGTATGACATATCATCTTCTTGTGACGCAAACTGTAAAACACCGAAATCTGTGTTTCTGAGAACAAAAAGTCTCTTTTCAAACAGTGAAAAAATTATGATAAAACAGTAACACGTCTACCAAATTAGATAATCTTTTATAAATTTAGTAACCTCTACTGTTTCTGTCTGGCATAGAATTATTTGGATTTCTAAAACCATGTTTTTCCATCATGTGGTTTAAAAACCTAATATCGTCAGAGAATTTTTCTCCACAAATTGCACAGTTATTCACAAACTTGTTTTGTATTACGATCTTTTTAGGCTTTGTTGTAGAATAGACAGTATGGAAAAAAATCCAAAATTACCAAAGATTTCATTTTCAGTTACTCCTAGTCAAGAAGGATATATTATTGCCTGTAATGAAATTCCGTATCTTTTTACCGACGCTAAAAAAATTGAAGAAATTGATAGAAGCATAAGTAGACTAGTTACAGAATATATCGAATATTTTCCTCATGATGCGACAAAACGTGGAATAAGCAGAGAAATTGAAACTCATGCAGTATGGAAAGCTAGACCTAACAGTGTAGCTTTAGAGTAAAAAGTGCCAGCACTACTGCTTCCCAAGAGCTCTCGCACCTTAGTAACACAGCAGCGACATTGGGTTTGACTTCCGGGTTCGGTATGGGACCGGGTCGGACCCCAACGCTATGGCCGGCTTGTAAGATGTTCTGATAATGTTCTGTATTAATCTTACTTGAGTAGAGATATAAATTAAGAAAAAAGCTCCTAAAGCCTATGACTCATAGAGTTGCGGTTCTTGATAAGGAATCATGCCAAACAAAAAAATGCGGTCTTGAGTGTATCAAATATTGCCCGGTAAACAAATCAGGCGCCGATTGCATAATCCTTAATGAGGAAACCGCAAAAGCCCAGATTGATGAAAATATTTGCAATGGTTGCGGCATATGTGTTAAGGTATGCCCCTTTGATGCAATAACAATTGTAAATCTAGCAGAAGAATTGAGTACAGAAAAAATTCACCAGTACGGAATGAATTCGTTTCGATTGTACAAGATCCCCACTTTAAAAAAAGGTCAGGTAATGGGTTTACTTGGAAGAAATGGTATGGGTAAGAGCACAATTATCAGTATTTTATCTGGAAATCTAAAACCAAATCTTGGAAATTATGAATCACCACCAGAATGGGCGGATATTTTAAAAAATTTTCATGGAACTGAATTAAAATCACATTTTGAAAAAATTTCAAATGGTGAAATTAAAGCATCCATAAAACCACAACAAGTATATAATTTAGCGAAGGCATTTAACGGAACTGCAAAGGAGCTTTTGGAAAAATTTGATGAACGTAACATGGTACCAGAATTAGTAAGAGATTTAGGATTAGAAAACTCTATGGAAAACAGACTTGATGAACTTAGCGGAGGTGAGCTACAGAGACTGGCCATTGCAGTGGCTGCTTCAAAAGAGTCGGATTTTTATTTCTTTGATGAGCCATCGTCATATAATGATGTATTTCAAAGAATTGGAGTAGCAAAAGTAATTCATGGTCTGGCCAAACTTGAAAAAAATGTCATGGTTGTAGAGCATGATCTTACAGTGTTAGATTACATTAGTGATTTTATAGAAATACTATATGGTGAACCTGCAGCATATGGTATTGTAGCAAATGTACTCTCAACCAAAGTTGGTATCAATGTATTTTTAGACGGTTATCTCCCAAATGAAAATATCAGATTTCGTGATACTGCATTTAGATTCGATGCCTCAACTTCTACCGATGAATTTGTTATGACTGATACTGTTATTGAATATCCGGTATTACAGAAAAAATATCCTTCTTTCTCACTTTCAATAGATGCTGGAAGAGTAAGAAAAAATGAAGTTTTGGGCATTGTTGGTGCAAATGCCTTAGGAAAAACAACTTTGATGAAAATGATTGCGGGAGTTGAAAAACCTGACTCTGGCAATCTTGAAACTAATGTGAAAATAGCATACAAACCACAATATCTTACAAATGATTTTGATGTAGAAGTGATTTCACTTTTAGAGAAGGCCAATAGTGGCGGATTAGAAGGTACTACTGAAGAAGAGCAGATTATTGATCCAATTAAGATAAAAAAGTTATACAACAAATCAATAAAAAATTTGTCAGGAGGAGAATTACAGAAGGTTGCTATTGCCGCTTGTCTTTTACAAAAGGTTGATCTTTATGCCCTTGACGAGCCTTCTGCATTTTTAGATGTGGAAGACAGAATTGTTATTGCGAAGATGATTCAACGATTTGTACGTTCTTATGGCAAAACCGCGATCATAATTGATCACGACATTCAGCTTATGGATTTAATTTCGGATTCGATAGTAATTTTTGAGGGAATCCCTGGAAAAGAAGGACATGCAACATCACCCAAATCAAAGGCGGAGGGAATGAATCGATTTCTAAAATCTCTAGATATGACGTATAGACGAGATGAGACAAGTCTACGACCACGAGTAAACAAAACTGATAGTAGACTTGACAGAGATCAAAAACAGTCTGGTCATTTTTATTATAGAAATTGACTCGAATGTTAAAAGAAGCAGTAATAGGAATACTATCTGAAAAAGAGATAGAAGATTTGTACGGAGCCTTTGATCAGATAGGAAATATCATAATACTCAGAATACCAGATTCGCTTGTATCAAAAAAAGAAATAATTGGAAGGGTTCTTTTAGAAAAGGTAAAAACTGCAAAATCAGTTTTTTACCAGTCTTCTCCTGTAAGTGGCGATTTTAGAACACGAAAATTAGAGTTACTTGCTGGAGAAGATAAAACCGAAACAGAGTATAAAGAACACGGTTGTAGATTCATAGTAGATGTTGAAAAAGCATTTTTTTCACCTAGACTTTCTACAGAACGAGATAGGATTGCAAATTTAATACAAGATGGGGAAACTGTCATCAACATGTTTGGTGGAGTGGGAATGTTTTCCATTATTGCTGCAAAGAAAAAGAAATGTATGGTATACAACATTGACATAAATCCAAACGCTTCAAGACTATGTGAACAAAACATCAATCTAAACAAGCTTGTAGGAAAAGTAGAATCAATAACAGGTGATGCTGCAAAAATCATAGAAGAGAAATTGACAGGAATTGGTGATAGAGTTCTCATGCTTTTACCTGAGAGATCAGACGAGTTTTTAGACTCAGCAATAAAGGCGGTGAAAAAAAATGGCATAATTCATTATTATTGTCATGTACATGGTGACAAAAAAAATGAAGTAAGTAGACTTGCAAAAGAACACTTTCTGGAGGTAATGAAAACAAAAGTCGAAGTTCTTGGTTCGAAAATAGTAAGACCTGTAGGACCAAGATTTTACCAAGCTGTAGTAGATGCTAAACTGTTTTAGTTACTTTTTATCGTCAGAAACTAAAGATGATGGGGATGGTCTTGATGTTGCCATGTTATAGCCAATCCAAGAAATTACACCTAATATTCCTCCAACTGCCATAAGTACAGAAAGTTGCAATACAATTGGACTCCATTCAGAAAGCATCAACAGATATGCATACACGAAGAAACCGCCTATAGATAAAACAAAGATCATGATTCCTACGTTACGCTGTCTGTTCATTAAGCTAAAATCTTTTCTAGAGTAATTTATTTGAATCTAGTAAACAAATTCAATTGCCATCAAGTAGGCATCTTCACCATCTCTGTAATATGCCTTCAAACGTTGCTTGATAATAAACTCAATTTTTTCATATAGTCTCACGGCTTCATTATTGCTACAACGCACCTCAAGATAGAGTTCATCTGATTTTTTGATTTTAATCCCAGATATTGCTTCTTCTACTAAAACTCGTCCAATTCCTTTTTTTCTGTATTCTTCTAATACTGCTACTGAAACAACATGTCCTTTTTTTACAAATCCAAGTTTTTTAAAATTTGAAAATCCATATTCAATTTTGCACATAATATATCCAACAAGTTTCTTATCCATCTCTGCAACAATAAATGACTCTGGTAGTTCTGAAAGCAGGCTTTCGTAGAAATAATCAGAATAATGTTCAGGAAGTGTTTTCATATTTATTTCCATTACTGGAATGATATCCTCTGGTTCACATCTTCTAATAACGCAGTTACCAATTTCTCTTAATGCGACTTGCAATCCGAAAATATTTGGAATAGTGTAATTATTTAACTTTAGTCAAATAAAGGAATTAATGAGCGTTAATCATACGTACCTCAATTGAGTGAGCCAACTGTAGAAGAAGTAATATTGATTGTTTCTGCTGTATTTCAGGTAAAGGGAGTAAACCAAAGTGCAAATGTACTCCAGATTGAAATAGGAAGCGAAGAATTCAAACAAAAATTTGCCCAACTAGCAAAACAAATGGAGTCTAAAAATCTTGTTGCTAGGCTTGAGAAGAATGACAACAGAATATTTGTAATCATATCAAGATTTCAATCACCCAAGCCACGACGAGTTTGGATTCCAAGAGCGTTGTTCGCAGCTACCATAGTAATGATAATGATTGATGGGTATTACCACACGATTTCTACAAACTTGATAACATACATAGGCGAACCTTTCCAAATAGCTGTACTTTTTACAATTTCTCTAATGGGAATACTCGGCATACATGAACTTGGTCACATGATAGCTTCAAAAATTCATAAAATCAAAATAAGTTGGCCGTATTTTATTCCAGGAATTCCAGTTTTTGGATTTCCCACATTTGGAGCCCTCATCATGTCACGAAGTTTTACAATAAATAGAGACACATTATTTGATATTGGAATTTCTGGACCTATCGCTGGATTAATTATAGCAATTATTGTTTCAACATATGGAGCATATCTTTCTCCCTTAATTCCTAGCGCACAAGCAGAGGCCCTTTCTAACTCGGGACTCATAGATGTACATTCAAGCATACTTATGGATGCAACAATTCTCTTAGTAGGAAAACATGTAATTGGAAAAGAATTGTTAATGTCGCCGATATTATATGCAGCCTGGTTTGGATTTCTGATAACATTTCTCAATCTTCTCCCAGCATGGCAATTAGATGGAGGTCACATTGCTCGTGCAACTTTTGGTAGAAAAACACACCAAATTATGACATATGCCAGTATAGGAGTACTTGCAGCTATTGGATACTTTATCATGGCAATTTTTGTATTGATGTTCAGTATGAGAAGTCCTGATGTAAAACCACTTGATGATATTTCTCCACTTTCAAATAACCGAAAAAAACTGTTTGTTCTTGTAATGATTCTTGCATTTCTATGTGCTCCACTTCCATTTTCCATACTATCTTAACAACACATGGGAACCATCAGAAACAATAGATATTTTTTGTCTAGCACCCTGCGTTTTTAAAATATGATCCATTGCATGTTTTATGCCACTAAATGATAACATGTCAAGCTTTTTAGTATAGAATTCCGGCAAGATAGAAACTATTCCTATCTGAAATTTTTTTCCAATCTCAGTTAAAAACAAGAGATCTTCCATTCCATCTACGTATTTTGCTGGACTTTTCAGCCTGTCTAAACTCATTCTTCCTTCTATGTATTGTTGTATTGCCTCAGAACCTATACCATTATGACACTCTGCAAGAAGAATAGCTAAACCTTCTTCCTTAATTACCTCAGAACAATTCCATAAAGAAGAAAGAGATCTGCCAAATGTTTGGTCGCTACTTTCTCTTCCAGTACTAATAATGATTGCACGATGTTTTCCTACCTCATTTATTGCAATTGAAGAAAGAGATTTGGATATTGAGGATGTAGTTGATGGATGACCAACTGATAAATCTACTATACCTAATGAATTTGCTACAATCTCTATCGCAGATATATCAAAGGCATCTGTAAATTTCTGAGCTACCGTGAATGTTTGAAGGTCTTCTCCTGGTGCAGGCAGATTTCCTTTTCTTTTCTCATATACCGCAAGCATATGATCTTTTCCAAATCTTCTTACTAATTTTGTTGCTACGGTATTAAATCCAAAGAGCCCATCAAATTCCATTTCACCAATAAAAATCAAATTAGAGTTTGAAAGTTGGGACATATCAAATTCTGAAATTATATCTCCAACTCTCCTTTGAGTAAGAACTTCCATATTTATCTTTTTACAAAGAGACCCATAAACATTATATAC
>QYQE01000006.1 GCA_007280335.1 Nitrosopumilales archaeon
AAGCAAAAAGTAGATTCGTAAAAATCTTCATTTTCTTTTTATATCATGAATCAACGCAAGTTTAGTAAAACCTTCTAATCCTCATTGTTTAGATTATGATATACAGTATATGATTAATCACTAAAGTAAGATGAATATTGTATGAAGATTGCCTCTACGCTTGCCCTTTTGTTAGCATTTTCATTACTTTCGTCAAATTTAGTATGGGCAGTAGGTGGTAATACTCTACCATCGAATACTAGTTTAACCGTAGAAATATTGCCTGCGTATAGCTATAGAGCAGATGACGGTACAACAGTAGTACTTGGTGAGGTTATCAACCACAATAATTTTCCAATCACAGGTGTCACAATTGGTGTTTCCTTTTTAAATCAAAATGATAATACATTGGAATACAAGACTGGCTCTACTTTGCTTAAAGTTATACCGGGAAACGGAAAGGCTCCATTTTCAATTTCGTCAACAAAATCAGATCCTGCTATAGAAAAGGTTCAAACTAAAATTGCAGGGTTTACCTCTTCCTCATCTAGACAACAAGTCCTAAGCATTATACCTGGACATTTACAAATTGCATCAAAACTCTCATTTTCAGGAACTATAAAAAATACTGGAACAATGATCTCCTCTGGAACTAAAATTTATCTAATTTCATATGATGCATTTCAAAGAGTTGTATCTGTAGCTAATGCAGAACCAATTGATCTTGGTCCAGGAACAACATCTAGCTTCAGCATAACATCTACTCCAAACTCTCATACAAAATCATACAAGCTTGTTGCAGAGTCTGATAGCTATCAATCAACTATTACTGATGTAACAGATGTTACCACAACATTGCCAGTTATAATTAGTGGTACCTTAGTTACAGATCCTCAAGGTAACAAATATTCCACAATCCCAGTTGGTGCTCCTGTAAAAATTACAAGTGAATTAGGAAATCTTGGAAGTCCGACAACCCAGGCATACGTTTACTATGTACAAGTAAAAAATTTCGCAGGCCAAGTTGAATTTATTGGAAAGTATTCAGGTGTATTTCTTGGTCAAAGTGATAACGCAACAGTAACTTGGAATCCAACCACTGATGGACCGTATTTTATAGAGACATATGTATGGAATTCTGATAATATTCCTCTTGCTCCAACTGGACCTATAATAAACGTCGTACTTGTAAAGTCTCAACAGAGTTAATTTAACCCACGGCGAAATGTATTCATGGCAAAATTTCATCTAGTTGCGCTTGGTGGCACGTTTGATATTTTACACAAAGGTCATCTTGCTTTATTACAAAAAGGATTCTCAATTTCATCTAAAGTTATAATTGGTCTTACTAGCGATGAACTTGCTACAAAAAAAGGAAAGAATCTTTTACATAATTATTTTCAAAGATATCAAACTTTAGAATCAATGATAAAGAAAAATTTTCCAAATTCTCAATTTGAAATAAGCAAATTAGACAATGATTTTGGGCCCGCAGTACTAGAAAAAGAAGTGGAGGCTTTGGTTGTAAGTGAAGAAACCACTGGGCAAGGTCATATACTAAATAAACTAAGAAATGAAAGGCAACTTTCGCCAGTAGAAATAGTGAATGTTCCCATGGTCCTTGCAACTGATGGCAAACGTATCTCAACATCAAGGATTAAGGACTCTGAAATTGATGCTGAGGGTAACTTGCGCTGAATTGACAAACAACTTTTCGAACTTTGAGTAAGTATGCTAAAACAGGAAATTTACAGCACTATACATTGAAAGAAATTACTGAACAAATGTTAAGAAAGATATCAAACGATGTAACTAATCTAAAAGAAGGTCTTAATCCTGAAAACATCGCCTTTTGGTATAAAAAAGCAATAGATGAGGCAAAAGATATGGCTCCTCCATGGCTTGTAGATAAGATAAAGGTAAAACAAGATCCTATACTTCATATGAAGTTTAACTTGGATATTTCAAAACGCGCTGTGAGATATCTGATGATGGCAATAGAAAACCATATTGATGAGATGCCATATTCGACCAAGTTATATTTTCTAAAAGTTCAGGAAATACTTACGGATGAAATGAATAAAGCATTGGTTTAGTTCATTCCTTTGTTACTTCTACTATGTTTTCAATAACCTCCGTATTTGTTATCCTGCTTGTTTTTTCAACAATTGACTGAATAAAATCTGCAAAAGACTCTGCCTCTAATCTATCTTTTAAAAGAATACTATGTGCTGATTTGTCCTTTAGTGATACAATAATCTCATTATCTATAATTTCCAAAATACCTGAAACAAAAGTCTCTTTGTTGTCTTTCACATAAATGAGACTTGATAGTTTCTGAGCTTCATATTTGTCTTCACAAATGATTCTTTTTTTCATATTATCATTCAAACAAAAATTTTTCTACTTGATCTTTCGCTTTTTCTCGTTTCTTTTTAAATTCTCTGATGAAAGGCTTTGTGGCATCTTTGAGATCACACTTGCATTCTCCGCATAAAAGCTCCCCACCTTTACATTTTCTTGCCCTTTCATCAGATTCTTTTTCAGATTCAAAAAAGTATCGCAAATACCAAAAGACAGGGCAGATGTTAAAATTCGCTCCCAATTTACGTTGCAATTCAACAGTTGGTTGTCCTCCTGTAAACGAATTTGATATTTTTTTATCAATTATTTCTTCACTATCTGTTGTAAAGATAGCAGTTTCTGGTATGGATGATGACATTTTTCCTTTCATGCCAAGACCAGGAAGAAACTTTGAATGAATCTGAGCTGGTTTTGGATATCCCATTTTTTCTGCAATGTCTCTAGTAACTCGCCAGTATGGATCTTGATCAATAGCTGCAGGTATAAGCACGGGTGTAGGTTTTCCCTCTAAAACTGATGGAAGAAAACATGGTGCTGCCTGAATTGGGGGAAAACCAATCATACCTATATTTGTAGAATTTTGAAAACCAAATGCGGCCTTAACGGTAGAATAGGTTATTCTTTTTGCAATTTCAAGTGAAATAGGATATATTTTTTTGATGTCTTTTGTATCGATAAGAATTTTCGTTTTTTTAGGATCAAAGCCTACTGCAATTATGTCTAAAATATTCTCTTTTGTGTACTTTGATATGTCATCAAATGATTTTTCATCACTATAGAGAAATTTTTCATCATCAGTAATTTGAAAAATCAAATTTACATCGAATTTATCTTGCAGATACTTTGTAAAGATCCAAGGAAGTAAATGCCCCATGTGAATTAGACCTGATGGACCTCGTCCTGTATAAAGATAGAATTTGTTTCCCTTTTCATATTCAGTTAAAACCTTGTCTAAATCTCTATGACTAAAAAAATATTCTAGTTTCAACATTGGATGCAATTCGCCAGTAATTTTTTCTATCTTTTTTTGTAATTCTGGCGAAATCTTTTCAGTCCCAAACTTTTGTATCAGTTTTTCATAGTCAACGTCTCCTTCGACACTCCAAGGAGTAACTGTGAATTCGTCAACTGACATTCATCATTCAGTTAGGTTAAGGTTTAAAAAGTCTTTTTGGCTCTTTGTGATAATGTCACAAGTTCTTCATCCAATAGAGCAAAAGCTTCTAAAATCATTACTTGAAAAACAAAACTTAACACCGGAAGATCTTTGTGAGAAAACACAACTATCGATAGATCAAGTGAGACGCGGTATTGAGTGGCTTAAATTCAAAGAACTGGTTAAAGTTAATGAATCTGAGAAAAATTTTGTTGCATTAGGAAAAATGGGAAATGAAGCGTTTGAGAAGGGATTGCCCGAGCGACAACTTGTTAATTACCTCAAATCAATAGATGGTTTTTCTTGCGAAATGAGTCAAGCAAAAAACCAACTAAAAAATGAATTTAGTCCTGCTATTGCAAACGCAAAGAAAAATGGCTGGATAGAAATTTACGAAAATAGAATTTTACTTAAAGGATATCATGATACTGCTCCTGAAGAACGAATCATCAAATTAATTGCGTCAAAGAATCCTGTGATATCTTCAGTAGATGAAATAGGCGATAATAGTACACTTGACTTGTTGAAAAAAAGGCCCGAATTTCTCACCTTTACTTCTACAAAATATACCACAGTGCATCTTACTGAAAAAGGGACAGGAACAGCAAAGAACGTATCAAGTGATACTGCTGATGTTCTTGTAAGAGCAATTGATGTAGAAGCTCCAGCACCTACAGTTTTTGCTGCGAGATCTCATCCACTTCAAGATGTAATTGATGAAGTAAGGGAAATTTTCATTGGATTAGGATTTACAGAAATTGTTGGCAATCAAACACAATCAAGCTTTTGGAATTTTGATGCACTTTTTACTCCACAAGATCATCCTGCAAGAGAAATGCAAGACACGTTTTACCTTAAGGGGTTACATGCAAAAAATATTGGTACTAAAAATCAAATATCAAATGTATCTCAAGTTCATAAAAAAGGATGGAGATATGATTGGAAACTAGAAGAATCTAAAAGATTAGTTTTACGTACGCATACCACATGTGTAACAATAAAAGAATTGGCAGATAGCAGACCTGAAGAAGCCAGAATATTTTCTATCGGCAGGGTCTTTAGAAACGAAAAAGTTAGTTACAAACACCTAGTTGAGTTTAACCAAGTAGAGGGAGTAGTAGTTGGTAAAAATGTCTCATTGAGAGATTTGATGGGATTACAAAGGGAATTTTACTTGAAGATGGGCATGAAAAAAATAAAATTTTGGCCCACTTTCTTTCCTTACACTGAACCATCTTTACAATCAATGGTGTACAATGAAAAGCTTGGAAAATGGGTAGAGCTTTTCGGTATGGGTATTTTTAGACCTGAGGTAACAAATCCACTTGGAATAAAAAATCCAGTTCTTGCTTGGGGTGGAGGAATTGAAAGGATTGCAATGCTCAAATATGGATTAGATGATGTCCGTGAACTTTACAACAACAACCTTGGTTGGTTGAGGAATGTATCAAAATGCCAGTAGTTACTTTGTATTTTGACAGGGTTACAAGTATTCTTGGTAAAAAAATATCAAAAGAAAAAATCATTTCAACACTACCTTTTATTGGATTAGATATTGAGGAGGAAACAAAAAATTATGTTAATGTAGAATACAGCCCTAACAGACCAGATTATTCAACAGATTATGGAATAGTGTCTAGCCTACAAGGTCTTCTTGGAATAAAAACTGGAA
This sequence comes from Nitrosopumilales archaeon, assembly GCA_007280335.1. Classification (GTDB taxonomy): domain Archaea; phylum Thermoproteota; class Nitrososphaeria; order Nitrososphaerales; family Nitrosopumilaceae; genus TA-20. The sequence continues at coordinate 5,172 of QYQE01000006.1, forward strand.
TGCCAAAACTAAAAATCAAGAAAGGAAAAGACGTCATAATAGTAAATCCGTCTGTAAGAAAGATAAGACCATTTGTAACAGCCATAGAAGCAAAAAATGGAAAGCTTGACGATGAAACAATACAGCAGCTTATTGTGATGCAAGAGGATCTTCATAACGGAATTGGAAGAAGGAGAAAAAAGACATCCATAGGCATACATGATTTAGATAAAATTTCATTTCCATTAACATATACCACAACCAGTAAGAACCACAAATTCATTCCTCTTGAATCATCACAGGAAATGACAATAAATGAAATTCTTGAGAAAGATAAAACAGGTATAAAATATGGACACCTGATAAAAAATGAAAAAGCTCCTATTATTTTAGATTCAAAGAATCATACGATATCATTCCCACCAATAATAAATTCAGAACGAACAAAAATTTCAAAAAATACTAAAAATCTACTAGTCGAAGTTACAGCAATTGAAAAAAATGCTGCCGAAGATACTCTTGCTGTAATAGCAAACATACTTCAAGATGCTGGTTTTGAACTCTTCTTTATAAAAATTAGTGGTGCAAATAACTCTACTCCATTACTGAAACCCAGAAGTATGGTTCTTGATGCTGAACTGGTAAACAAAATACTTGGCATAAAAATCTCAATACCTAAAATGGTGTCTGCACTTAGAAAGAGCAGATTAGATGCTCAAGGCAAAGGAAAAAAAATTGTTTGTACTATTCCTCGATATAGAACAGATATTTTTGGACCAATGGATCTTGTTGAAGAAGTAGCTCTTGGATATGGTATAGAAAACTTTGAACCAACAATCCCTGAATCTGTTTCTGTTGGTCAGAAAAATAAAATCACAACTACATTATATTCAATAAGTTCAGTAATGATCGGTCTTGGATATTCTGAAGTAATGAATCTTGGTCTAGTTAGTCAACGTGTCTTGTATGATTATACAAAAAGAGACGCATCTAAGATTATCTCAGTTAGTGATTCTAAAAGTCAAGAGCATACCATACTACGTAATGCTATACTGCCTGGTCTAATTGATACTTTATCTAGAAATATCCATGAACCCTATCCACAAATGCTCTTTGAGACTGGTACTATATTCTTGAAAAACAATGATGAAATTAAAGAAGAAATCCATCTTGCATGTGTTAGTGCTCATAATGATGTTAGCTTTACAGAAATAAAATCAGTTTTACAGTCTTTTCTTAAAACAACGTTTGGTCTAAAGTGTAAAACCACTACTTCTTCAAATTCAATGTTTGTTGAAGGTAGAAGTGCTGACATATTTGTTAACAACAAAATTGGTGAAATTGGAGAGATTCTTCCTGAAATAATTGATAATTTCAAGTTGAGAGTGCCTATTGCAGGTTTTGAGATAAGACTCACTGGATTATATTAAACGAATAACAAATTATTTTTGCCCCAAAAGCACGCAGACGGACTGGTATGATAAAACATGATTTTTGGTCCACCCAGCCGTGCGACATGGGCACCCCGGTACAAGAACAAGATGAGGGTTGGCTAAGACGCTACCAATGATTTATTGTGGGTCAGAACCGGGGAACATTTACTAATTTTTACTTGATACGTATTGTAAAATGATTTTCAATAATTTTCATATTTTATTGTCCAATTTTTTGTCTAATTATAAATAAAATGACGTTTTTTGTATTGGTACTTAGTCAAAACCTGTGATAGATCTATTGATATATTTGCGTTGTATAGGTATTGTATGGCAACTGCATATGTGTTAATAAATTGCGAACTTGGTTCTGAAGAATCAATTATCAGCCAGTTGAAAGCAATTCAGGGTGTCAAAGAGGTACATGGTACATTTGGTGCCTACGATATTTTAGCCAAAATAGAATCTCCGACAGTAGAAGCCCTAAGAGAAGTAATAACTTGGAAAATTCGTAAAATCGAAAAGATTCGCTCTACTCTGACGTTGATGGGAATAGAAGGCCAAAGTTAACTTATTCCACTTTTTGTGGATTGAGTAATAAACAATTCATCTTATGAAACTGAATTGTTTTTGAATTTATTGCCAACCATTTTCTTTTTTATTCATTATTTTATAATGCATCTTAATGCAAAGACCTTTTAATTATAATGTAATTTTTGCAAATATGCTTGTACATTTTATTTTTCTTGTAAAAGAAGATGAATTGGAAAAAAGATCTTGGGAATTTGAATATATATCAAAAATGACACAATTTTATAAAAAATGGATTGCCGAAACTTTCTCAAAGCAGGTAGATGTGCTTTCAGACCAAATGATAGTAAGATCTGGCCGTTCTTTTAATTTGGTTAACATTCCGGCTCTTATCGAAGATCACAGAAA
>QYQE01000052.1 GCA_007280335.1 Nitrosopumilales archaeon
AATTTTCCAGCTGACTGCCATTCATCAACAAGTTCAATTACTGATGGTGTAATTCTTTGCAAGTCTTCTTCTTTTGTATTCTGATCAAGGGAGCTTACTAAAACCCACAATTTTTTTTCAGAAACTGTTTCAGTTATTTGTGACATGACACTAAATAGTATTTTTGCTATTTAAACACCAAAAACATTCCAGCTTCTGATTCTAATTCTATGGAATGAGAATTAGCTCACCCTACTGCAAAAAAACCGTGGGAACTTGTGCAATTTTTTAATATACTCAATTAGACCATAGAAGAATAACGAATATCTTACCTGATGAAATATTTGATAAATGCAAACAAGTCAGATGTAATAAAGGACCGCTGATCACTGACGAACAAAAAGGAGAGGTTATGTGTAGAAGCTGTGGTCAAGTCCTGGTTGAAAAGATGGAAGACTCTGACAACGCAGAATACCGCATAAACACACGAGAACAGTACTTGGATAGAAGTAGAACTGGAACTCCTACCTCACTTGCAGTACATGATCAAGGTTTAGCTACATCTATTGACTATGCCAATAGAGATGCATCTGGCAATTTCTTATCTGGTTACATGAAAGAAACTTTCCGTCGACTCAGAACGTGGGATATGCGTAGTAAATCAAGGGGAACAGACAGAAATTTCAAGCAAGCATTCATGCTGCTTGATACAATGAAAGCCAAGCTCGTCATACCAGAGTCTGTAGTTGAGGAAACGGCATACATCTATAGAAAAGCAGTGGCCAAACACATGACAAGAGGCAGAAGCATTGCTTCCATAATTTCTGCCTCGCTTTATGCTGCATGCAGAGCTACCAATACACCGAGAACTTTGAATGATATTGCGCGTGTTGCAAATATAAGAAAAGGAGATCTTTCTCTTTCATACAGAAAATTAGTCAATAGTTTGGATCTGAGGTTGGAACCCTACGATCCCATCGAATTTGTTACAAGGGTTTGCAGCATCATAGGAGTAAGTGAGAAAACTAGAAGAGATGCAATAAATATTATATCAAAAGCCAAAGAAAAAGAGATTACTTCCGGTAAGAATCCAATGTCGTTAGTTGCTGGAGCACTATATTTGGCTTCAATAATTAATATGGAAAAAAAGACCCAAGTTGAAATCTCAAAAGCTTGCGGTATGACCAATGTTACAGTAAGAAATGTTGTAACGATGTTACGAAAAAAATTGAAACTTGATGAAGGGGAGATACATCTATGAGAAAAGACTCATGTCGTGGTTGCGGTTATGAGCTTCAAGTCTTTAGAGTATGCTCTATATGTGAGCAGCCTAGCCAATTCCGGTGTACCGATTGTAACAGATATACTGATGAACAGATTCACGCTGTGTAGACGTATAAAATCTGAGATAGCGGTTACAATATAATCAATTTATGGCAAGGTCAGCTGAATTTTTTTATTAAAAGATGGGACAAATTATACCAACTCTTACCTACATTACTATAGTCACTGTTGTGTAGGCATCCTTGTATACTATCATATAAAAAAATAAAAGAGAGACAAAAATTTCACGAATAAAGTGGGTCCAAAATAAGACCAAGATGGTACCCTAGTCTTAACAGAACTGAACCAATAAGGATATCAACCATCAAAGGATTCAGACTTTCCCTTATGGATGATGCTTTTCTATAAGGTCTTGCAGGTACTGCTTATCTGAAAGAGAGAATGATTCTTCCTTCTGAAGAGCAAGTAGAATTGAATATAGACGCATTGTATCCCCAATGCCATTTTGCATCAAGACTATAACTGATTTCATTAAATCATCTGAAGACATTATATTTTCTGTTATTGAATTTTGTCCTTCAAGCCTTCCTGAATTTTTTATGAAAAGATTAGGTCTGAATTATTTCGAAGATAATAACTGGGTCTTAACAATTCTGACTCCAAAATAGAATTTAAGTATGTCAGAAACTCACCTAATAAAAGATTCAATAATAAATGATTGAAAATCTTCCGGTAAAAGAAATGATAGAGCAGGTATGTCTTAGCCTAGCCTTAAGGGGTAGTAATCGTGATCCAACCAACAGATTTGCTTTAACTATCCTAAATAACACGGTACAAATCATTCTCAAATTCTACGCTGCTTCTCATGGTTTGCTAAAAGGTACCGAGATTAATTCACAGGAAGCCTTTGTTTCCATACTTGATAAAATTAAAGATCAAAACAAGATTGTCAACTATGAAAAAAAAGACATCATAAAATATAACAAGATTCTAGATGAATTTCATATCAAAGATAATTTCAAGATAGAAGATAATGTCATAGATGAATATGTCATACTTGCAAAGATTCTGTTAGCAAGGCTGTATGATTATCGCGCAAGTAAGATTGAATGGGAGAAAATGATCGAGGAAGTAAGGAGACATGCATAGTTTTGGACGATTTACTGTAATTCTACTACGTCGCAAATTTTCTTGATTTGTTCATATGTTTTGTCTGGAATCACGGGCACAGCTACAAAAGCAAACAGTTTTAGCATTATGATTGTCGATTTTATTCCCTTCAACTATTATAAGATTCAGTAATACCATACAAACTGTTAAAAGTTCATTTCATGAAATAATATCATTGATAGTTTATTGTAACATGTGCTCAACAGAAATAGATGAGAAGGAAATTGAAAAACATGTAAGTAGCGAACAACATCGATCAAACAAAAAAAAGACATTGCTTCCCAAAATGACCGAATATGTAAATCATAAAAGCCTCGTCCAAATTTGGTCAGAATCTTCGACTTATTAACAAAGATGGAATCTCCAAAAGATCTTACTAGCGAATTTTTTAACAATACAGCACAGACATATGACAAAATAATAAATCTGACAACCTTTGGGAAAGATAAATACTGGAAGAAAGAAATCATAAAGAAAATTTCAGAATGCAATTCAATACTTGATCTTGGCTGCGGTACAGGAATACTTACATTTCAAATTGCCAAAAAGTTTCCTGATGCAAAAATAATTGGGGTCGATACTTCAGAAAGTTATCTAAATATAGCTAGAAAAAAGGTAAAACTAGATCATAAAATCTCATTTTTGCTCCAAGACGCTGAAAAACTGAATCTTGCTTCCAAGTTTGATTGTATAACGTCTTCTTACATTCCAAAATACTGTACACCAGATATTTTAGTTAAGGTGTGCCTTAGTCATCTTAACGAGAGAGGTAAAATAATTCTACATGATTTTACCTACCCACAAAACAAAATTGTGAGGACATTTTGGAATTTTTATTTTGTCATATTGAGGATTGCAGGAAAATTGATACCAAACTGGAAAAAGGTATTTGAAGATCTTCCAAAGATGATAAGGTCAACAACATGGCTTGATGACTATAAAGATATTATGAAAACAAATAACTTTGAAGTCAAGGTGCAATTTTTAACGTTGAGCTCATCAGCTATACTGACAGGCACTAAGAAAGTCTAGTCTTATCTCTTCAGAGACTTGAAACCAAACCGAATTCTTGTACAAAATCTCGTAATCCCTGGTTATCTTTTTTTGTTCAGGGTCATAGTTGATTACAACAGATCCTCGTTGTGCTACTATGTTGTTCTTTCTAAGTATTTTCCCTATGCTGTCTTTTTTTTCAAGTAAACCTGACATTACAGATTCTGGCAGATTTTGGGAGTCAAATTTTGTAATTGCAGAAACGATGGGAAATTGGTCATGCCCAATTATTACCTTTCTTACATATTTTGTTCCAGAAATAGAATTTTGTTCCACCACCTTTAGATATATTGCTTTTTTAATAATCTCAGCTACGGTCTGCTCTACATAACCTACAGGAGCATCCAAGAGAGTTTTTGCTAAAAGATCTATCTGTGATGTAATAATATTATAATTCAATTATTTCAATTAAACATATCTTAAAACAAAATAGGAAGTTGTTGTAACAATAACTCCCACGCTGATTAATTTTAAAATCATTTCTTGTCTGTTAATGTCTGGATGATCCGAAGACTTGCTCCTAAGTTCCTTGTATCTTTGTGAGGTCTTTATGAGAAAGTAGCTTAGTATACCTGCAATGCCAGCCAATACAAGAAGTTGCGGAGATATGGCGTTTGTCTGAATTGCCGATCCTGCAAATACAGGTAGTATTCCCCATGATATAACAAAGACCATATTATTGTGAAACTTTGCATTGAATAATTCAAGATTATATACAAAAAGAAAGAATGTTTCTGCCATTCCTATTGGGAACAAGAGTAGCGAATCCAAAAATGCATAGTATAAGCCTATAGCAAAAGCGCTTCCTAAGGAAATTAAAGAAACTGCCCAGATCTTCTTTTTTGATAAAGCTCCCCATGGCCTGATTTTACTGCCAAATGAATCAAGGCAATGAGCAGATACTCCAAGTGCAAGAAAATACAAAACACATATGGCTCCAAGTCTTTCTAGTGAAAAATTAGCTGTAAACGAACCCCATGCTACAAAAGAAACTACCATACCTGTGTATGGCAAAAAAAGAATCCCTACTCCAAGTCTGAAATTCCTAGAACCAAATTTTGGGACAAACCATTCCGAAAATCTGTCTTTTTGCACTATTTCTTAATGAGCTACATTGCTTATATTGTTAGGCTAACTGTCAAAATTATTCCTCAAACATTATGTTTGAGATTTATTGCATTTTTAGATTGAAAGCTTTCTCTGACTTGATGTCTATTAACGCTTTACAGTGAGTAAAGTTTTTCAAACTCTTCTGATATGACAACTCTTTGTCTGTTGATTTCCTCATCACGTTCTGAGTTGGTTTCGTAGTCAAGAAATTCCTGACATAGAAATCGGGGTATTGTGAGAATTTGATTAAATAATAAAATATTGTGAAAAACTCGTATCTAAAAAATAGTTGTCACTCGTATATCATCAGTTCTTTTTCCTCAAGCTCCGTGTGCAAGTGGTGTACTGCTCTGTACACATCGGATTCCTTTTTTGCGCCCGTACATACTAATTTTCCTGATGCA
>QYQE01000027.1 GCA_007280335.1 Nitrosopumilales archaeon
CCCAAAAACAAAGGTAAGTGAGATTTTGGACGTAGAAAAATTCACAGATGACGTTTATACAATTGCACATCGATTATCTGAGGGAAAATCTCCTGAGATAAAATCAAAAATAAATTTTGTTCGTGAAAGACTAATTGAATTATACACTAAAAACCTTGTAAAGATAAATCATTCCGTACTTGAAATAATATGTGCCTCAAATCTTATCGCTGAAGGGTATATGGTAGATGTTGAACAACACCTTTCTGACATACTAGTATGCGACGTATTTGCAAACAAGGGTGATGGAACATTCATTATGGAAATTGAGACTGGGTTTACACCTCCAGATCATGCGTTAGATACTATAGATTACTATGTGGCCAGAATTGCAAGCAAGATATCAAGATACAGTAAATATTGTTCTAAATTTGCTTTAGCAACACCAGTTGTCGGAATTTTACCAATCCCAAAATTATTCTTAAAGCCACCAATTAAAAGAACTCCTGCGGAGATACAAAAAATAAAAGATCTTTGTGATAGATTTTATAAGAGCCCGCCTATTGAGCCTGACGATATCTTAAATGCCAGATTGCATTCAGTTTATTTAATAAATATCGACAAATGCTTTGCAAAACAATTAGATCCATATGCATATCTTGAGCTAACTGAAAAGTTACAAGAAAAAAGCGAACTAGATTTGTAAACTGTAATTATGGTTTTTTAGAATTACGTCTTTTTTCCATACAAATTTTAATTTCCTCAGACGTGTGCTCTTTAATTGGTTTTCCGCACATTGCACAAGTTGGATTTGGTTGTATTGGTTTGCGCTCAAATTTCATAATCTGTTTTACAGTTTAGAAGATATAATTACTAATCTCATGATGTTTGTTGTGCATTTTTTAGTTGCATAACTGAACGCAAAATAAGACTTGAGATACCAAGATGTGCTGTGAGAAAACTCGCTGTTTCTTCTAGTGCGTTATTTCCTCTATAGCCTTCATCGTAAGTGATTTCAATTTCTCCTTTATCTGTCTCAATGTATGCTGTGATAAGAGAATATGGACCAAGTTTTTCATCTTTGTTTTGTATGTAAAGATTCAAGTGAATATTTTTTACCACATACCCTTGTTCGATAAAATTTCCAGAAGATAGAAGGACGATTGTTTTATCAGGGGTTTTGTTTATTCTTTCAGGATGAACAACGTCTATAACTTTCACTACCATATAATGACAGATCTTTCTAAATAATTTTACTTATTTCTCTTCGTCAACAGTTCCACCCTGTCCATAAATTGCAGGCATGGTAAATGTGCTGGTTACATGCGGCGTGTTTCGTACTTTGGATATCGCAGAATCTATTTTCAATGCATTATCTGCAGATATTTTAACAAAAATATCATATTTTCCCATAACGCCATTTACTTCTACTACTTCAGATAAAACCTTGATTATTGCTATAACGTCTTTTTCACGTCCAGGAATACATGTTGCTAAAATGTATGCTAACATATGATACAAGAGAAAAGTTACTAATAAAAAGGCTTAGTTGATTTTCATTTTATTTGATAGAAAAATAGTAGCTAAAACACCAATAGTTAAAATCAACATTGCGATTGGACCAAATTCTGGAATCACTCTAGTACCAAATATTTGTAGTTGAGTTGCATCTACAGGTATCATACAATCTATTATTCTGTCAGAAGTAGTTTCTATTTGTACACATTGTGAAATAAAACCATCAATTTTTACAACCAACAAAGAACCAGGTGCATCTATGATTGTCTTTGGAATCTGAAATTCTTGCATTACAGAACCACTAGATATTGCACTTGCATTAACGGTAACAGTAAAAGAATTATCTACAGTAGAAATTGAAACGTCACTGTATTTAATCAGATTAGTATTGTTCCCTCTAACTTTGATGGCATAAGCACCAACTGGAATTAGTTGCGTTTGGCCTACCTGAACTACAAACGATGCTTTTCCGCTCTGATCTCCATACTTTATTTTAACATCATAAGTACCAGAAGAAGCATCATCACCTAACACAAAATCATGAGTAAACAGATTATTGGATAAACTAACCTGGCCTACTTCGTAAACATTACCTATAGGATTTATGACCATGATTGTAACAGGATTATTATTAACAACTTTAGCTACAGACCCTGAAATGATGACTTTGTCACCTAGTTGGTAAACAGGTTTGTTTGTAGTTGCTATTATGCCAGTTGATCCTACTTGGGCATTTACATTATTTACAACAAAAATAGCAAGAACCGTTATGATCAAAAGTGTAATGGCTAGTCGCATGAAGATTTTGGTGAAGTTTTATTGTATTTAATTGTAGGTTTACAAGTGTTGACACTATAGATATGCATCTAACCCTGTTTTTTTAGATACTCCTAATTGTTGCTTTTCTAAAACCTTTGACATTTTATCTCCCATGTTTTTAGATGCAGTTACTTTTCTTTTTCCAATCCAATAATAGGTCTCATCAACAGTATCTTTTGCAATAAGAACAACTAGTCTACCAGTATCTTTTCTGCCTGTACGACCCTTTCTTTGTATGTATCTGATTGAACTTGGCACATTATCAAAAAAAACAACAAGGTTTACCTCTGATATATCTAATCCTTCTTCACCAACACGAGTAGCAACTAGTACTTTGTATTCTCCATCGCGAAATTTTTGTACTGTTTCAATCTGTTTTTTTTGTTTTAGTCCTGTTTCACCTGCTTTGCCAATTAAAAACCCTGCAGCAATTCCCATTTCAATTAGTTTTTGATAAATCACATCCACTGAATCTCTATAGCTAGTAAAAACAAGCGCCTTACCTTGAAGTGATCCTATAATTTCTTTTAATTTTATTATTTTAGAGTGTTCAATTCCTTTTGATTGAGCAAGTTTTGCAAGTCTTATAGCTTTAGCAAAATTTAGATCATTTTCAAAAAGGTCTTTTATTCCAATTCCTTTTTTCGCCTGTGTACGCTCGCAAAATCTCAAAAATGATGTAATACCGTGAGATTCCAGAACATTTAGTGCATGAATTATTCGTATTGCTGTAAAAAGTGGCTTTGCGGCCTTTCTATTTTGTCGTATTACAAATTCCCTTACGCGCAAGAGTTGTGATAATGATTTGCTGTCAGAGAGATTCAGACCAGCTCTTCGTAAATCTTGATATCGTGATTCAAGTGCCGCTTTGATACACACTTGAATTTCTTTCATTTCTGGTGGAAGATCAACTGTAATCCATTGAGTGTTGGTTTGTTGAACATATGGTATTACATCAGGACTTTCTTCATTTCTTTGTGCTATGCTTGTAATTTTTAAAATATTAAGAATTTCAGTTGCTTTATCTTTTTCGCTTGGCAGTGTGGCTGTCATGCCTAAAATTCTCACATCAGAATTTTGGAATCTTTCTGCAATTCCAGAGTATGCATAGTCACCTATAGTGCGATGTGCTTCATCAAAGATTAACAAGTTAAATTGATTTGGAGATACAATTTGTCTATCAAGATCATTTTTTGTAATCTCAGGTGTGGCACATATTACACTGTTTATCCATAGCTTTCTTCTTTTTGCAACTGGATCTTCACCTGTTATTAGTGCAACGTCATCTATGAGAAGATTTTTTTTTAAAAATTCATAATGTTGGTGTGCCAAAACTCTGGTTGGAGCAAGAAACAACACTCCCCCTATTCTCCGTGATAAAAACTCGACAATAACCTGTAATGCTACCGTTGTTTTGCCTAATCCAGTAGGAAGAACTACTAGACAGTTTTCTTTTATTGCCTGATTTGCAAGATTTACCTGATATTCTCTGTATTCTATTGATTCAGGTTTGATTAACTTGTGTTCAAAATACTGTGAATCCAATTAAATTCATCTTCTTTTGGACAAGTAAAAAGTTTCTTTCAATTTCGTCTTTGCAACATTCTATGTATATGAATACGAGGTTATAACGATCATAAAATACAGACTAGACATGAATTGTAACATAACAAGATCATACTCTCACAATATTGAAATTAGCTAAATAACGCGCGTTTATTATGAAACTTGTCGAGGTATGTAAATTTGGAGCCTCTTGAATTTTGTGATCTTTGCTTTCAGCGAGGAAAGACCAATCTTTGCGAAACCTACAAAAACACATTTACAAAAATCAGTCCATTACATTTCACACAGCAAACAAGACTAGATAAAATTCTAAATAGATTAGAAATAAGACCGCGATTAATAGACAGACGCTGGACATGTGTTGTTGATTCGTCAAAAAGAAAAGAGTTTCTTGATTCACTATATGGAATCAGCGTTACAATGCATACTTTGGATGATCACGTAAAAGTCTTGGCAAAACTATACAAGCCTGAATCAAGAAGACTTGGAGCGCTTGAAGAGTTTGAGCTTCCAAGCCCAGAATCATGGGAGGAGTTTAATCCAAAATCAAGGGTTTGGGACATGATAAAAGTCAAACAAAAAGATGAAAAGTTTTTCGTCAAAGTTAATCTTGGCAATATTTTAAAACATTCCAGTTTTGAAGGAACTAGTTATTTTCGTGCTTATTCGAATAATGATTTACCAGTACTTGCACCAATGGAAAAACGTGGAGCGTATAATATCATGGCTACCATTACTGAGCCTACTACCACGTACTGGAAAACAGATAGTACGAATGAACATGGATTTATTGAAAATAAGCAGTTAACCAACATTCCTGATGAAATTTTCAATATTTTACGAAGGCTTGGAACAACAAATAAAAAAATTCCAGAAATGTTAATTTTTGAAAATGAAGATTATGAAATTGTAAAAACAGTACTAGGATGCATCAAGATTGACTTGATAAAATCTGCTGAGACAATTACATCTTTATTTGATAAAACTTCGGTAACGCCAATAATAATTGAAAATTTAGAAAAAGAACGTCTTCAAGCAATGTTGGACATAATTACAGAAATTGGCGGTAAGATTGAAAGTGAAAATGACTATTTTACCATATTAGGAAAGAAAGGTTCGGTAAAACTAACTTTTGTAGATAATGACAAAAGCATTCAGGATGGTGTTGAAATTCGAATTTCAATATCTGCGTTTGAAGACCCATCTAGGTTTACAGAAATTTTATACATGATAAAAAAACGTCTAGGTCTTCAGGATCTGCCTCTTGAAACCATGACAAGCCAACATTGGCCAATAATAACAGATGCTGATTTACAATATGTGGTGCAATCTGCAATTTCATGGTGGGCAAGTAACTCTGTTTTGGCATCAAACATAATCGGTGAAAAAAATAAGTTTGCCAAAGTAAAAGAATGGTTTTCCAAAATTAAAGAAGGTAAAATCAGATCAAATTTAGACACCATAACACTAGGAAAGATTATCAAATTCAAAGAAGCTAAACAATAATGTACTAGTTAAAACATAAAATCAATATGAACACGCCCTTTGAGCGTCCTACATGGGATGAATATTTTATGCTGCAGGCAGAATTGGCAAAGCTTCGCTCAAACTGTATAACAAGACAGGTAGGAGCTGTAATAGTACGTGATCATAGGCAGATAGCAACTGGATATAATGGAACTCCTCCTGGGGTAACAAATTGTTATGAAGGTGGCTGTAAGCGATGCATCCTACGTAGTGAGGGAAAACTACAGTCAGGAGAGGGCCTTGACAGATGTATTTGTAATCATGCAGAGGCAAACGCCATAATGAATTGTGCCATACTTGGAATAGGTTCAGGCACAAAAGATACCACGCTTTACACTACTTTTGTAACATGTCTTGAATGTAGCAAAATGGCAATTACAATTGGAATTAAACGCATTGTCTGTCTTGGTTCGTATCCGGAAACTGATTTTAATCTTTTAAAAGAAGCCAGAATCCCAGTCGATATTTTAGATAAGAAAAAAATCCAGTATTGGATAAACGTTCTTCTTGAGGATTCAGCAATGAACCTTATTCCAACAAACTAGGTATAACATATGCAACAAAATATCATTGGTGCAGTAGATGAAGTAACAACAACAATGCCGCCGGCATTACTTGTTTCTGCAACATATGACAGTCAAAAAAAATCTGTAGTTCTTAAATTCTATGAGTCAAATTTAAAAAAAATTCTTTTGTGGACGGATAATACTGGCCACAAACCATACTGTTATTCAAAACTAAATCCTGAAGAACTGAAATTTTTATCAGATAGAAAAGATGTTCTGGAATTAAAAAAAACTGAGAAAATAGATCTTCTCAAAGATAGAACGATCAATGTAACAAAAATCATAGTTGCAGATCCACTTGCCATAGGCGGTACTCAGACAGACAAAAGCATTAGAAACATAATTGAGACCTGGGAGTCCGACATAAAATATTATGAAAATTATCTTTATGATTATTCCCTAATTGTTGGCAAATACTATACCATCACAAATGGCAAATTAGAGGAATATAGCTATAAAATCCCAGATGAAGTTCAACTTGCGCTAAAAGGATTATTGTATGATAAAGTAACAAACATGGGAATTGTTGATTCTAAAGAGTTTCAAAATCACATATCAGATTGGGCAAATTTACTAAACCAGCCAATTCCCAAAATTAGAAGGGTGAGTTTTGACATAGAGGTGGAATCCGAGACAGGAAGAATTCCAGATGCAAAAATAGCTGATAAAAAAATCACCGCCGTTGGATTTTCTGGAAGCGATGGTCTAAAGCAGGTCTTTGTACTGCAAAAAAAAGACAAACAATCTGGAAAAAGCGAACTAGCGTCTGACATTAAAATTTCATTTTATGATGAAGATAAAGAAAAAGAAATGATACAAGACACTTTTAAGATTTTAACAGATTATCCGTTTGTAATTACCTACAACGGTGATGATTTTGATATGCCATATATTTACAACAGAGCTGAAAGACTTGGAATAGATTCTAAAGAAATTCCACTAATAATGATGAGGGATTCTGCCACTCTAAAGCATGGAGTGCATCTTGATTTGTACAGAACATTTTCAAACCGATCATTTCAGATTTACGCATTTAGTCACAAGTATAATGATTTTTCACTAAATAGTGTTGCAGAAGGATTGCTAAATGAATCAAAAATTGATTATGACGGTGAGCTTGATGATCTTTCATTATACGAGCTTGCAAATTATTGTTACAATGATGCAAAGCTAACACAAAATCTGACAAGCTTTAACAACGACCTGCTAATGGATTTACTAATTGTCATAACAAGAATTGCAAGAATGCCAATTGATGATATTTCAAGAATGGGAGTATCACAATGGATTCGTAGTTTGTTTTATTTTGAGCACAGAAAACATAATTTTTTGATTCCACAAAGACAGGAGCTTGATCAAAAATCCCCATCTGCATCTACAGAAGCAATCATCAAAGACAAGAAATATCGCGGAGGATTAGTGGTAGAGCCTACTGCTGGGATTCATTTTGATGTATCTGTAATGGACTTTGCAAGTCTGTATCCTAGTATAATCAAGGTACGAAATTTGTCCTATGAGACAGTACGATGCATTCATGATGAATGTAAGAAAAATACCATTCCTGGGACAAATCATTGGGTATGTATACGTAAAAACGGCCTTACCGCAGTTTTGATTGGATCTTTGCGAGATTTGAGAGTAAACTATTACAAAAGTCTTGCAAAAAATCCATCCCTTGATGAGAATCAAAGACAACTGTATACAGTTGTAAGCCAAGCACTCAAAGTCATACTCAATGCAAGCTATGGTGTGATGGGGGCAGAAATATTTCCTCTTTATTGTTTGCCAGTAGCAGAAGCAACTACTGCCGTTGGTAGATATACCATTTTGGAAACAATTGAAAAATGCAAATCAGTTGGCATAGAGGTATTGTATGGAGATACAGATTCATTATTCCTAAAAGGTCCTACAAAAGATCAAATTCAAACGGTTGTAAGCTGGGCAAAAGAACAATTTGGGGTAGATTTAGATCTTGACAAAGAGTATCGATATGTGGTATTAAGTACAAGAAAGAAAAACTACCTAGGAGTACAAAAAGATGGCAAGGTTGATGTCAAAGGTCTTACTGGAAAAAAATCTCATACTCCGCCATTTATCAGAACTTTATTTTATGAAATTTTAGAGATTTTATCAAAAGTAAAAACAACACAAGAGTTTACTGCATCAAAGGAAAAAATTAGTGATATGATAGCTCAATATGCAAAAAAATTAAAAGCAAAACAAATCCCACTTTCTGACCTTGCGTTCAATGTAATGATAAGCAAAGCTCCGTCAGAATATGTAAAGACCGTTCCGCAACACATCCGCGCAGCCAAGCTTTTGGAACAAATTAGAGAAATAAAAAAGGGCGACATCATATCATATGTAAAAATAATAAACAAACCCGGCGTTAAACCCGTTGAACTAGCAAGACCAGATGAAATTGACTCTGCCAAATACATGGAATTTATGGAGAGTACTTTTGATCAAATCCTATCATCGATGGACCTTGACTTTGCCACCCTCATTGGTGCACCAAAGCAGACAGGATTAGACCAGTTCTTTTGGAACTAAGTGTATTGTTTTAAACAATTGAGTGCAAATAGGTTATTCTAATATTCATACAATTTATAAGAGGATCATGTAATTTTTATCAATATGCGAAAAGATTCATGTAGGTCATGTGGAGAAATATTGCAAGAATTACAATCTTGCCCTGACTGTAAGGAATGCATTCAATTCAATTGTCCACACTGTAGGAGAATCGGAGAAATTCAGATACATCCAGAATGTAGAATGCCTGGTAATGCTATTGCAAACTAGATTTAGTTTGTCTTAATGTTAATTTTAAAAAACATTTCTGTAGTATACTATTATATGATGTAATATCGACAGCCCATCTAGTAAAATGAGTTACCTTGATCTTTACATGAATAGAAATCCTTTGATAACTAGTCCAAACGAAGAAGGTGATGTCTCTACAATAGTATATGGAATTCCATTTGATTCCACACACTCTTTTAGACCAGGAACCAGATTTGGACCAGATGCTATAAGACTTGCACTAAACAATATAGAGATATTTTCCACTAGATTCAATGTTGATTTGGAAAGTGTAAACATCGAAGACCTGGGAAATACAAGACATACAGTTGTTGCAACCGAGGTATTAGATATGGTAGGAAAGATAACTGCTGAACTTGCTAAAAGAGAAAAACAGATAATCGTCTTAGGTGGAGAGCATTTAATAACTTATGGAACATACATGAGTTTTCCAAAAGAAACTGGCTACATTGTTTTTGATGCACATTATGATTTACGTGATGAATATGCAGATATCAAACTTAGTCATGCGGCATATCTTAGAAGAATAATTGAAAAACGTGGAGCTGAAAATATTATTCATGTTGGTGCAAGATCATTTGTAAAAGAAGAGCTTGCATTCAAAGAAGAACACAAGGTGAAAACCATAACAGACAAAGATATTCGTGAGGGAAAAGGCCCAAAGCTAGTAAAAGATGCAGTTTCTACGTTTGACAAAATTTATCTCAGTGTTGATTTGGATGTTTTAGACCCCGCGTTTGCCCCAGGTGTTGGAAACCCAGAAGCATTGGGCATCACCTCAAGAGAACTCTTTGATATGATATATTCATTAGAAGAAAAAAAGATACCATGTATGGATATAGTGGAACTTTGTCCGCCATACGATAATGGTGCAACTGCATCACTTGCTGCAAAGATAATGTCCGAAGTCATTGCTATGAATATCTCACATTAAGAAACAAAATAAGCAAGACTTGCTAATACTAGACATGGATTCAGATGCTCAAAAGATTATGAAAAAAGGAGTGAGTTTTTTGGAAGACGGCAAGTATGAAGAAGCTCTTGATTGTTTTGAAAAAATACTACTATCCAATCCAAATGATCCTAATATTTGGAACAAGAAAGGCGTTGCTCTTCGCAGTTTAGGAAGATATGATGAAGCAATAGAATCTTTTAACAAAGCTCTTGAGATCACACCAAGAGACTTGGATGCATCATGAGTTTATTAGAAAATACATTGAATAGTTTTTTACATTTAGATCATAATTTGCGGTCGTTTTGAAAGATGCTTGTTCATATTTAATCTCATAAACGGCTTTCCTAGAGTTTCTTCTTTTATTGATTTTATCAATTCATCTACTGAAAGAATCTTTGCATCAGCAGATTTCCTATCCCTTATGCCTATTTTCTCAGCATTTACCTCTTTTTCACCAATAACTATGATGTATCGTATCCATTCTGTTTCTGCATCACGAATGCTTTTTCCAACGCTTTCGTTTCTGTCATCAACATCTACTCGTATATCATTTGTTGATATTTTTTCTGCTAGTTTTTCGCAATGATTGAGAAATTCTGGCTTTACAGGAATAAGTCTAACTTGTGTCGGTGCAAGCCATAAGGGAAATTGTGGTTTCTTTCCTTCACTGGTGTCTTTTGCTGCTTTTTCAAGTAGTGCATAAATTACTCTTTCAATGGCACCGCTTGGAGAATTATGCAGTATGATTGGATTTAGTGGTTTGTTGTTTTCATCGATAAATTCAATGTTGTATCGTTTACCATTTTCAACGTCAATTTGATCTGTAGATAGTGCAGATGCTTTTCCCATACTGTCTACATAATTAAATTCCCATTTTAGTACAAAATAGAAAAATCGTTCTTTCCACATCTCAACCAGTACTGGTTTGCCATTCTTTTTTACTAGCTCTTCAATCAAAGACTTGTTTTCGTTGTAAAATTCTTCAGTAAATCTGATTGCCATTTCAAGATCAGCCTCTTCCATCCCTACACCTTTGATAACTTCCCTTGATAGATCAAATCTTTTTCTGAATTCTTCTTTGGCTTGTTCCATATCTTTGCACATGGCATGACAATCAGGCATTGTAAAAGCACGCAGTCTTCGTAGACCTACAAGCTCACCTGATTGCTCTTTTCTGAAACTATATCGTGTCAATTCGTATAGTTTTAGTGGCATGTTTTTGTACGATAGTTGAAAGTCTTTTGCCATTAAAAATTGGCCAAAACAAGCTGCAAATCGTAAAAAGAGTTGTTTTCCCTCAGAATTGATGTTATATTGCCTTGCTGGGAATCTGTGAAAATAACTCTCCATGCTAGGATGATGAGAGTCATACATTATTGGTGTCTCAACCTCTAATCCTCCATACTCCATTACTTTGTCTGTGACATATCGCTCTAACAGAGATTTTATCAGTCTGCCGTTTGGGAAAAATCTCATATTTCCAGAATCTGATGCGGGTTCATAATCAGCTATTGCCAGCTTTTTCATCAATCTAACATGTGGTGGAGGTTCGTCAACAGATCTTTTCTTGGCAGTCTCATATTTTGTTAACATTTCAAGACTGGGATGTTTTGCAAAATTAAATTCCTCAATTTTATTCATTTTTCCATCAGTTGACAGGATATGCCAATATGATTGAATTTTTGATTCTGCCTTGACAGCATCTGAAGTAGAATCCTTATCATCTGCAGTAATTGTTTTAGAGTTTTCTGCCAAAGGATGACCTTTGACTTGAATTTTGTAGGATTTTGTCCATCCAAATGGCGCTCTTGATACTTCAAGATCCATGGCAAGCGATTCCATTTCTTTTAAAATTGATAATGCAGTACTAGGAGAGGCAAGTTTTGAGCTAAGATGAGCGTATGGATATAACAATAATTTTTTGCATCCCACTTTTTTCATTGATTCTGTGATTTCTAACATTGCTTTTTTTGCAACAATAGAATTATCTCCATCTTCAATTGCTACAAATGCTACTACAACCTCATCTATTTTTTTTGAAGAAGGTTCAATTTCTTCAGCAGATTTTATCTCTTTTTTTACAGGTGTAAATTCAATACTGTCGCAATGAAGTTGTAGTATGCGCATGTTTTGATTCTTTTTTTGTTATCGACTTAAATGTTATGAAAATATTAAAAATGGATCGGAGGGGATTTGAACCCCTGACCACCGCAGTGTGAGTGCGGTATCCTACCAGCTAGACCACCGATCCGAGATAACCTAGGAACGAGTATTATTTAGTTGTTGAAAACAGTCAATTTGTTCATTAATTTTTTATTTTGATTTTAGCCGTTTAGTTTTAACAATATTTTGGCCACATTAGCACCAATCTTTTTGACTTGATCTTCCTGTTTTTTGTCTTTTAGTGTACCATCTTCATTGAATGCCTCATGAACTTTTGCTATTGCTATTTGATCTGGCATGACAATGACTCCAATGTTTCCAAGTATTGACCTTACATGGACTAGTCCTCTAAGACCACCAAGTTCTCCTGGAGAAGCACTCATTATTCCTGCAATCTTATTTTTAAAACATGCTAGAGAGATTTCACCTTCGGATTGACGCGATGCCCAATCAATTGTATTTTTAAAAACAGCTGAGATAGAGCTGTTATACTCTGGTGAAGAAATAAGAAATCCTTGGTGTGCTAACATAAGGTCCTTAAGCTTACGTGCGCTAGAAGGAAGCCCGTCTTTTTGCTCCAAATCGCCATCATAAATTGGCATTGGAAAATCCCGGAGATCAATTACTGTGACATCTGCACCTGTTTCTGTTGCTCCAGTAGAAGCTATTTTGACTAATTTTTTATTATATGAATCAGTTCTAGTGCTTCCTGCAAATGCAAGGATTTTTGGTTTTGCCAAATTAAATCAATTTTGACTTATATTGTTCCAAGTTTGATATAAAAGAGATGGCTTCAGAAGCTCATCAAAGATTACTAAATTCATTAGCAAAATCTATGGAAGATTTTGGAATAACCATTACACATTTGGATATTGATGGAACCCCAGAGTATTTTGATGAAAAGTATAGAAAATTACCTATGCCAAAAGAAAGAGGTGCCCACAAACCAGATTTAGAAGGAATGAAAGGAGTCGTGAGGCATCTCGGTGAGGCAAAAATTATGATTAAAGATGACGAAAATCTTGTTTCTCAATTCAGGGCATTTACTAGTCTAGAAATGAATGGCAAGGAAATCCCGCTTCATATTGCAGTACCAACGTCTCTTAAAAAAGATCTAGAAAAAAAGTTGTATAAACTTGATCTTTATAAAAAATACAAA
>QYQE01000063.1 GCA_007280335.1 Nitrosopumilales archaeon
ACAGATCATAAAGTAATCACCGAAGATCTTTCAAAAGCAGTTTTGAAAAAATATGGAATCAAGGTACCAGGATATGCACTAGTAAACTCTGCCAAAGAAGCTACAAAGGCCGCAAAGAAGCTAGGCTATCCTCTTGTAATGAAGGTTGTTTCTCCACAGATTCTTCACAAAACAGATGTTGGTGGAGTCAAGGTAGGACTACAAAACGAAAAAGAAGTAAAACAGGCCTTCAATGACATGTACAAAAGACTATCAAAGAAAAAAGGCGTTCACCTAAAAGGAATTCTTCTTGAGAAAATGGTTCCACAAGGAGTAGAGCTTATTGTCGGTCTTCAAAATGATCCACAGTTTGGTCCAGTAATAATGGTTGGACTAGGCGGCGTATTAACTGAAATATTCAAAGATGTTGCGTTTAGAATGCTTCCAATTACAATTTTAGATGCAAAGTCTATGCTTGAGGAGTTAAAAGGTGCAAAAATATTGCAAGGATATCGGGGAAGCAAACCAATAGACCAAAACATGCTTGCAAAGGCACTAGTTCAGATAGGAAAGATTGGAACGGACAATGCAAGTTACTTTGACAGCATTGACTTTAACCCAATTGTGGTGTATCCAAAATCATACTATGTTGTTGATGCAAAGATACTTTTAAGAAAAGAATTCAAAAAAGACGCAATTTCTAAAGCACAACCAAATGCACAATTTATGGAGACATTTTTCACGCCACAGTCAGTCGCACTAGTTGGAGCATCTGCAACTCCAGGAAAAATTGGCAACTCTGTTTTAGACAGTATTGCAAAACACGATTACAAAGGAAAAGTATATCCAGTAAATCCAAAGTCAGAAGAAATTTTGGGGCTCAAATGCTATCCCTCTTTGTCTGCAATTCCAGATAATGTAGACTTGGTAGTAGTTTGTGTAGATCTTTCAATTACAGCGCCAGTTTTAGAAGAATGTGCAAAAAAAGGAATCCATAATGTTGTAATCGTATCAGGCGGTGGAAAAGAACTTGGTGGTGATAGAGCTGCAATGGAAGCAGAAGTAAAGCGTTTGTCCGAATTGCACAAAATTAGAATAATTGGTCCAAATTGCATAGGCATGTTCAATGCAGCAAACAGACTGGATTGTGCATTCCAAGGACAGGAAAGAATGGTTAGAGCTAAACTAGGACCTGTTGCATTATTATCTCAAAGTGGAACTATGGGAATCAGCTTTTTAGAGACTGCAGATACTTTTGGTCTTTCAAAGATGGTAAGCTATGGAAATAGATCAGATGTAGACGAGGCAGATATGATTTGGTATCTGGCAGACGATCCTCAAACCAAAGTAATTGCACTATATGTAGAAGGATTTGGTGATGGTCGCAAATTCATAGAGACTGCAAAACGTGTAATGGCAGAAAAACACAAACCGGTTATAATTTGGAAAAGTGGTAGGACAACACTAGGAGCAAAACAGGCAGCATCACACACAGGATCGTTAGGAGGCTCCAATGCAATAATCATGGGAGCATTCAAACAAGCTGGAATAATTTCAGTTGATAGTTATCAGGAACTTGCAGGAGCAGTAAAGGCACTTGCATGGCAACCAGCTGCAAAAGGTGGCAGAATTGGTCTTGTAAGTAATGGCGCTGGACCTATGATTGGAGCAATAGATCACTTTGAAAGATTTGGATTAGATCTTGCCAAAGTAACAGAAAATACTGTAAAAGAAATGAAGGCGCATTATCCAGCAACATATGTTATTGGAAGTGGAAACCCAGTAGATGTAACTGGTGGAGCAAATGCAGACGATTATAGATATACAATTCAAAAATTCATGGAAGATCCTAATGTGGATATCATCATGCCATGGTTTGTATTTCAAGATGACCCATTAGAAGAAACAATCATTGATTATCTTGGTGAGTTTTCAAAACAGAGAAAGAAACCAGTAATAGTTGGTGGAAATGGCGGTCCTTATACAAAAAAGGTTTCAGACTTGATTGAAAAACACAACGTTCCAGTCTATGATGACATTAGAACATGGGTGGCAGTTGCATCTGCACTACATCAATGGGGAAAACACAAACCTTCTGACAACGTTTAATTTCCTCTAAATTGGAGTTTTTTTATGTCACTAGTTAACGTCTCAAAATCAGATGGAATTGCTACCGTAAAGATAAACAGACCTGACAAATACAATGCAATGAACACCGAAGTTGCTAAAGAACTAATTACAGTTTTCAATGAGATTGACAAAGATGACGCTGTCAAGGTAATCATACTTACAGGAGAAGGTGACAAGGCATTTTCTGCAGGTGCAGATATTGCATACATGTCTACCATCACGCCAATTGAATCAGAAGCATATGCAAAGACTGGACATCTTTTAACTTTCACAGTTGAAAATTGTAGCAAGCCAACAATTGCCGCAGTAAATGGATTTGCTTTAGGGGGAGGATGCGAACTTGCTTTGGCATGCGATATTAGAATTGCCGCAGACACTGCAAAGATGGGTCAACCCGAAGTAACCATAGGAGTTTGTCCAGGATGGGGTGGAACACAAAGATTGCAAAGAATTGTAGGAATTGCAAAAGCAAAAGAATTGATCTATACTGGACGACCAGTAAAAGCAGATGAAGCAAAAGAAATTGGTCTTGTAAACCAAGTAGTTGAATTGTCAAAGCTTGCAGAGGAAGCAAACAATATGGCAAAGATGATAGTACAAAACTCTGCAATGGCGGTAAGAATGTCAAAGATTGCCATTAACAAAGGCAGAAATTCTGATATTGACACGGGACTTGCCTTAGAGTTATACACTTGGGGATTATGTTTTACCCATCCCGACAGAGCAGAAAGAATGACTGCTTTTGTAAACAAATCAAAGAAATAGAAAAAACTCGTTTTTTATGAGATTCCGAATATGTAAAGTATGAAAAGCTTATTATAATTTAAAAGACTCACATTAGTCATGAGTAACTCACAGACCACCAAACTGCTTACAATTACTCCAAAAGCAGCAGAAAAGGTAACTACTTTTATGAAAGAGGAAGCAGACAAGCCAGAATTTCTTAGAGTATATGTTCAAGGCGGCGGTTGTTCAGGCCTTTCATATGGAATGGGTTTTGAGCAAAAGGCCGAAGAGGATGACCTTGTAATAGAAGAAAATGGCGTAAAGATGGTAATAGACAGCTATAGTGCTGACTATCTTAAAGGTGCAAATGTTGACTATATCGAAAGTCTGATGGGCGCTGGATTTAAAATCAACAATCCAAACGTGACAAAGAGCTGCTCCTGTGGAAGCTCCTTTAGCACATCCTAAACCAGACTAAAATCACTTTTTATTTTATAATCGTCAACACATTGTAAAAATTTTTAGATTTTTTATATCACAATTAGTGTCATGGTCGTAAGAACATGAGGTACACTTCTTACTTTTTTCGTAATAATTTCTTCAAGCTTCATGGTGTCATCAGAGTCTATCTTTACTACGACATCATACAGTCCAAGAACACCGGTAACTTCTGAGATTCCTTTTATTTCCATCAATGCCCTAATTACCTGATTTTCCTTTCCTGTTTGGCAATGAACTGCAACAAATGCTTTGGCCATAATCTAACTTTATTTTCCTTGCTATTGAATATATCTTAAGGCCACAGGCCCCGTGCTTCAAATGATTCCAGTACTCGGCCAACTGCTAAAACCATGCTGCCTTTTCGCATGTCTACTTTATGTTTTTGTGCCAAGTTGTATGTGTCGTTAAAGCCTCTGACAATGTGTTTTTCCATCGTTTTTGCCACTTCGTCAAACGTCCAGTAATATCTCTGCAGGTTTTGTACCCATTCCAAATATGAGATGCAGACTCCACCTGAATTTGCTAAAATGTCCGGTATTACCATTATTTTTTTCTTGAATAAAATAGCATCAGCTTCTGGAGTTGTTGGTCCATTTGCAGCCTCTGCTATAATTTTACACTTGATATTTTTTGCAATCTCCGGCGTAATTTGATTTTCTAAAGCTGCTGGAACAAGTATATCACATGGAGTGATGAGAAGTTGCGCTGTTGTGATCTTTTTGCTTCCAGGATATCCAACAACGGAACCATGTTTGTTTTTGTAATCAAGAACTTTTTTTGAATCTAGTCCCTTTGGATTTATTATGGAACCTTTTGAATCACTAACTGCAATAACTTTGCCACCCATTTTTTCTATATATTCTGCTGCAAATGTTCCTGCATTTCCAAATCCTTGAATGACTACTCTGGCACCCTTTAGTTTGAGTTTGAGTTTTTTTGCCCCTTCTCTTACACAATATGCCACACCCAAGCCGGTTGCAACGTTTCTAGCAAGAGAACCTCCCACTGAGAGTGGTTTTCCTGTTATAACAGCTGGTTCACCTTGCCCATGCATTACACTATAAACATCCATAATCTGAGCCATTTCTTTTCCAGTGGTGTAAACATCAGGAGCCGGAATGTCTTTTCCTGGTCCAATAATTTCAGAAATTACATATGCATATCTTCGTGTCATTCGTTCTTTTTCGCCAGCAGACATTCTTTTTGGATCACAAATGATTCCACCTTTTCCACCTCCAAAAGGAACATCAACTATGGCACACTTCCATGTCATCCACATTGAGAGTGCCTTTACTTCTTCTAGTGTAACACCAGGATGGTATCGTATTCCCCCTTTGTGTGGTCCTCGAAAATCATTATGTTGTGATCTATATCCTGTGAAAACTTTGATCTTTCCGTTATCCATTTTTACTGGAATAGCTACTGTGAGAACTTTTTTTGGCGTTGCAAGCATCTCGTGTACTCCTGGATCAAGTTTTAGAATTTTTGCTGCGTCATCGAGTTGTTTTAATGCATTCTGCCAAGGATCTATCTTTACCAAATTATACCATCTTGAGTGACGAGAGATTCTATTTAAATTTGTTGAGAAGTTATGAGGACTGGTTATCAGTACCATTGGGTGACGGTTGTTTCCCCATCTTTGATGCGATCAAATTCTTTAGTTCGTCATCAGTTTTATTGGAAGAATCGATTCCAAGTGACTTTGCAATTGTTTCAATCTTTTGTCTTTCTGTTTCCACTGGTCCTTGTACTGATATGTTGTAGCCTGTAGTTGCCTTTTGTAATTCGTTTTGTACCATGTTTTTTGTCTTGTTGTATTCACCCATAATCTTTCCAATCTTTCGTGATGCATCAGGAAGTCGTTTTGTTCCTAAAAATAGCATTATGGCAACAAAAGTAATGATTATCCACTCATTGCCAATAATATCAAGTGAAAAATCTAACATGCATAAAGTTGTATTGTTCTGAAATTAAAGTTTTGGAAACTACTTGTATGCAGCAACCATTATTGCGCCACCCATCATTCCTTTTTCAAATTCTACTTTAGAGAATTTTTCAAGCAGTAGAGATTCAAGCTTTTTGTTTTGTGGCCATAACTTGTACGTTCCATAAAGAGTTCCAAATTTGAAGCCAAGTTTGCCTGCTACTATTGTTGCTATGATTGGCAGTATGATTCTAAGATAAAATGAGACACCAAATCTCAAAAAAGAATTATCTGGTTTTCCCAAATCTACAATGACAAATCTTCCGCCTTTTTTTAGTACGCGATGAATTTCTGATATAGCAATTTTAAGACTGATTGCATCACGCAATGAATAACCACACATTACAGCATCAAACGTTTCATCCTGAAATGGAATGTGTTCAAACACACCACAAGCTAGACTGGGAGTACTTGTAAACAACCTCCTAGTATTTTTTAGCATTGGTTGTAATGGATCATAAAGTGTAATTTGTAAATCATCACTACAAATCTTCAATGCAGTTTTTGACATGTTACCAAATCCAGAACCTGCATCAAGTACTTTATTTCCTTGTCTTATTCTTCCAGAAATTCCTTTTGTGCGAAAATCTTCGTCCTTGCCAAGCGATATTACAGAGTTAACTTTATCGTAAACAGGAATTATATCTTCCAGAATATCCAGTACTTCACCCCAATAACTTCCTAGACCCACATAAAATTTAGAATATCTGGATATTATATGTCAATTCAGGATTTCATTTCAGAAATTGTTGCAGGTATTCCTTCACTATATGATTTATACGCAAAGTCACACAGCTTTGCAATTTTCTCGTTTGATGTCTTTGTTGATGTGGTCAAAAGATTCACAAAATCACCGCCCATAACAGCTTTTGCCAAAATTATCGGAATGGTTCCTGGCTCCTTGGTTCCAAGTTCTTTGCAAACCAGACTAACAAAATTCTTGAATGTGACAGGTGTTGAATCAGTAATAACAAATGACTGGTTTATGGCATTTTTTTCTATTATAGACTCAAGAGCAGAGACAACATCGTCTACATGTACAAAGCTTCGATAATATTCTCCAGAGCCAGGCATTCTAAACGAGCCTTTCTTTAATCTCTCCACCAAGATTTTTTTGAACCAACCGCCGTTTCCATAAACGTCTCCAAGATACGCCACACTAAATGCGATTTTGTGTTCTTTACAGTTTGATTCCAGAAATTTTTGAGCTTCTAGTCTTAGTTTGGCATATTCGGTATGGGGTTTTATTGGCGAGTTTTCATCTATGATATTATTTTCAGGGTTTCCAAATACGCCAAGACCTGATACATACACAATGAATTTGGTTTTATCTTTTAGCAAACTAAATAAATTTACAGTGCCATCATAGTTTACTGCTCTTAGAATTTTCTTGTCTTTTTCTCCAGGCCATGCAGCTGCAAGATGATATACTATGTCATACTCTTCATCAGGCAGTATGAAATCAGGATAAGTAAGATCTCCTACCACTGTTTTTGCAGCAGGGTTTGAAATTCCTCCTTGTCTGACAAGACAAGTAATTGTAGCTCCTCTATTGACTAGCTTATCGACAAGCTTTGAACCAATAAACCCTGTTCCACCAGTAACAAGGACTTTCAATGGTTTAAGATAAGATTTGTTGCTTAAAGGCTTAACCAGTTAACAAAATTAGTAACAAATCAAAAATTAAATCACCACAAGTCTTTGATGAGGTATGTATTCTTGCCCAAAATGTAAGTCAAAAGTAGAGATGCAGAAAACATTTAATCAAAAAATTGTCTTTGCTTGTCCGGATTGCAAATTAGAAGACATTGTAAACTATACCAAAAATATTGATGAAGCATACCTAGATTTTCTTAACAGATTTGACTCTGGTGAAATACCAAGCAAGAAAAAATCAGATACCATGCTTGAAAAAGAAGGCATAATCCAAAGTGAGGTCGAGATAAAAAAAATGATAGGAAATGCCAAGCTTGATGAAATTACCCATTCTATTTTGTTTGCAAGAAAATACTATGTATCATATTTTAGAACATTAAGTGAGCCTGATCCTCAGATGGGAAACGTGGTTTCAGAATCAGGATTAGATGAGAAGATAACCAGTGTTTTAGAGTCAAAAAAGATAGAAAAATTTTACAAATTCCAAGAAGATGCAATACGGAACATAATGATTGGAAATAACGTAATAATTAGTGCACCGACAGCTTCTGGAAAAACCGAAGCGTTTGTCATTCCTGTTTTACAAAAGATTCTTGAAAAGAGACAAAATAATATCGTCCAAGCTCTTTTTGTATATCCTACCAAATCTCTATCAAAAGATCAACTACCAAAAATAAAAGAAATTGCAGACGAACTTGGTATCAGAGTGGAAATATTTGATGGTGATACAAAAGAGCTTGACAGAAAGAAAATTTTAGAAAATCCGCCTCAAGTAATCATAACAAACTTTGATGTATTACACTATCACATGTGGCATCGAAGCAGGTTTGCGTCATTATTGAGTACAGTGAGATTTCTTGTAGCTGATGAAGCTCATGTGTATTCTGGAATATTTGGCTCGAATGTTCATTATATCGTAAAGAGATTAAAAAGAATCACTCCAAATTTACAAATCATAGCTTCTTCTGCAACACTTGAAAATGCATTATCATTTTGTGAGCAGCTGTTTGGAGTGCAAATGAAATTAGTAACAGGATCTGGAAAAAAAGGAAAGACGGATTTTAGTATGCTATTTCCATCTCTTAGAACTCAACGAGCCTTGATGATTGAGATTTTAAAAAAACTTACAACAAAAAAACACAAGACTCTGGTCTTTAACAACTCGCACCTAAACTCTGAGCTTTTAGCGATGCAGGCAAGAAGGCAAAAAATCGATATCAAAGTACACAGAGCAGGACTGATGGCAAATTACAGAAGATCAGTTGAAAATTCTTTTAAAAATGATACTCTCATGGCAATTTCTGCTACGCCCACTCTGGAATTAGGAATAGATGTTGGCAATGTAGATGGAGTGATCTCATCTACCATACCAGTCAATAGATTGGTTCAGAGAATAGGAAGAGCGGCAAGAAAGGGACAAAACGGTTATGCATTTTTAGTCCTTGGCAATGATCCCATATCACAATATTACAAAAATCATCCAACTGACTATTTTGAAGATATAGAGAAGATCTACATAGATCCCAAGAATCCCTTTGTTGAAGAATTTCAAGTACTTGCAATGGCCTGTGACAAGCCTATTGCAAAACACGAGCTAGCTGAACATGGTGAAGTAATTGCAAGACATGTAGATGTTGGTAATCTGGTACTAATTGAGAACAGATATGTTCCAAATCATGGGCAGATCAAGTCCTTACTTGAAGATTACAGTATCAGAGGGATTGGAAAGTCAATTGACATATTTTTAAATGGTAAAAAAGTTGGAGAACGAAATCTTCCAATAGCACTAGAAGAGCTTCACCAATCAGCTGTTTATTTTCTAGCTGGAACAAGATACAAGGTAAAAGAGTTAGAGTATCCTGGAAAGATGAATGCTAAAATTGAATTTCTTCCAAGGGATTATCCGTATTACACCAAAGCGTTAACAGAAGAATGGCCCACTATAGAAACTATTTTTGAGAAAAGAAATGCAAATGGAATCGAGGTTGCGTTTTGCAGATTACATATCCAAAAAAGAGTTCATGGTTATGTCAATATAGAAATTGGTTATGAAGTGACACAAGGTCAACGTGTATTATTAGAAAAACCACTGGAGTTTGATTTTGTTACAAAAGGAATTGTATTCAAGGCACCAAGGCCAGTCAACGAAATAGGAAAATCTGAAAATGAAAAATATGTAGAAGCTAGCGGATATCATGCAACTGAACATGTTGTAATAGAAGGAAGTAACATGATAACAGGCGGAGTCTCACAGGATCTTGGCGGCATATCACTTGGCACATCTGGACTAGTATTCATCTACGATTCTGCAATAGGAGGTAATGGTGCAAGTAAGGCACTATACGACAGATTGGAAAAAGCATTTGAGCGAAGCTTACACATTGTAAAAGAATGCCCTTGCAAGAGCGAGTCAGGTTGTCCAAGATGTACATTTTCTTACAGGTGCGGAAACAACAATGAATATCTTCACAAGCTTGCGTGTACAGAAATCTTACAAAGAATTAACGATGGCGAGTCAACAGAGGTTTCCGAGCCAGTAGAGGGAGATAAGCCACTTGTTTAGGAAAAAATTCGTGAAACTAGACCATTTTCTAAAATATTCTTCTAAACTTGAAAAGCTAACCAATATCAAGAAAAATCAGACAAATTATTAATACCAATATTAATTGCCAATCATGGAAAAAGTTGCCATAGTAACAGGTAGTTCAAGTGGCATTGGTTTTGAG
>QYQE01000060.1 GCA_007280335.1 Nitrosopumilales archaeon
CTTTTGTAGATGGTTGAAGATTCATGGTCCATCTGTTGGAATAGGTGCAGCCATTGCAGTATTTGCCATATTTATGATAGTAGGATCAGGGTTCATTAATTCTGTTGATACTACAAAAACTCAAAGTAATGATAACGGAAAATTTCAGATGAGTCTACTCTCAGATAATACATCTCCAATACTAGGATCAAAAGATGCGCCTATCACAATGGTGGAATTTGGTGATTACCAATACTTTTACTGTAATCAATTCTATCACGCCACAGAACCAGCAATTGTGAAAAATTACGTGGATACGGGTAAAGTGAAACTTGTTTTCAAAGATTTGACAATAATTGGTCAAGATTCAATAAATGCTGCTCATGCAACACATTGTGCTCAGGAGAAAGGAAAATTCTGGGAATATCATGATACGTTGTATAATAACTGGGCGGGGGAAAATACAGGATGGACATCTTCAAAAAACCTACTTGCATTTGCTACCAAAGTCAACATTACCGCATCTGACTTTAATGCCTGTATGACTGATGCCAGATACATTTCCATAATCAAAGGCAGCGTATCAGATGCACACATACTAGGATTAACAGGTACCCTGATTTTTTCATCATAGGGCCTGACAATTCTGTGACTAAGATCGTTGGCGCTCCGCCATATGAGGCATTTGATGAGATTTTCAAGTCAAAACTCAAAACATAGCATAATTTTTGTGTCTGATCTACAAAAGTGAATAAAAATTACGATTTAGAGGATCAAATTTAACCCTCAAAATCCTTATATTTGTAAGGTCGAAGGTGTAGCTGTTGGCTGTAGGAATTGACGACATTGCCATCTATATTCCAAGATTGTTTGTAGACGCAAGAGATTTTGCAAAAGCAAGAGGAATGGATCCGGACAAGCTCCAGCGCGGGCTAGGAATATCAAAAATGGCCATGGTTGACACAAATCAAGACCCGGCATGCATGGCAGCAAATGCTTGTTTAAGAATAATGGAAAGAGGTAAGCTGGCTCCAAATGATGTTGGTAGGCTGTATGTTGCCACAGAATCATCACTGGATGAATCAAAGGCAATGAACTCTTACGTTATTGGCATGCTTGAACAAATCTATGGTGAAGATTCTTTTGATCATTGTGGTGGAATAGAATGCAAATTTGCATGTGTAAGCGGTTCTTATGCGTTGTATGATAATTCTAATTGGATAAGAGCAGGTGAATCTGGAGGAAAATCTGCAATTGTTGTTGTTTCTGATATAGCAAAGTATGACCTGGGTTCAAGTGGTGAATATACGCAAGGAGCGGGGGCAATTGCCATGCTTGTTAGCGATAATCCTAGAATCATGCAGTTTGATCCCAAGGTTACATCTACATCCATTAAAAATGAATATGATTTCTATAGGCCTTTTGGAAAGGAAACGCCAATAGTCCATGGACAGTATTCTAATCTGCTTTACATGATTCAGGTAAAGAAAGCCTTGATGTCATACAAAGAAAAGGCGCTATCCACCGGGTTGATGAAACTAAAAGAGGGTGAGACAATTTTAGATTATATAGATTTTCTTAACATGCATTTGCCATATAGTAACATGGGAAAGAAAGCGTTATCATATCTCATGAGACACGAATGGCGAAACCTACCACGCTGGAAAAAAATAATTGAGAAAATGGATATGGAAGAACCAGTTCCAAAAGATCCACGCGGTACTATTGAATCAGTATTAGCAGATTCTGAATTTATGGCAAAAGATCACGAGTTTACTAAAAAGTTTGCAAAAACAGAAGAATTCCAAGATGTATATGAACAAAAGCTTGCTAGTTCACTTATTGCATCACAGATGGTTGGCAATCTTTATACCGCGTCTCTTTATCTCGGATTTAGAAGTTGCCTAGAGTTTGAATTCCAAAAAGGCACAGACCTTGAAGGAAAGAGAGTAGGATTTGGCTCATATGGTAGTGGAAGTAGTGCGATGGTGTTTAGTGGAGTAATTTTACCAACGTATAAGGAAATTGTAAAAAATATGAATTTGGAATCTGAAATGGGAAATAGAATAAAGCTCTCACTAGAAGAATATGAGGATATTCATGAAAATAAGCGTGGACCAGATGAAAACCTTTTGGATAGTAAAAAAGAATTCGTCTTAGTGGATATAGAAAGTAGCCCAGAGATAAGAGGACAGCGCAAATACGTATACAAAGAATAAGACAAAATAGATCCTTAAAATAACCAAAAAGGATATAAAATCAAACATGCAAAAATTAACTATGCAAGAACGTTCAATGCCAATTTGTTTTACAGCTGATCAATACAAAAAGATCGAAGAGATTGCAAAACGAAAAGGAATGCTAGATACAAGTCAACTTATTGAAGAAGTATTGAGTGAAGTTTAAAACTACAAACAACTTCTTTTTTCATTTTATATTAAAATCACAATATTGTTTCATTACCTTTTTTCCATGCCGGGTCTACTATACACAAAAATTTCAAATCCTCAGAACCAACGTTTTCAATATGTTGTTTTGAGCCAGGCAAGACAAAAATCGTGTCTCCTACTGTTACATTTTCAGACTCGTTATTGATGTGTAATACGCCTTTGCCTTCCAATATGTAATACACTTCAGATGTTTTCATTATGTGAGACAGTGTAGATTTTCCATGAAATAAATTAACATATGCTAAACTATATCGAATTTTGTTTTCTACATGTTGAGGATTTAACAGGTCATAAATTATTGCACCTTCATTTCCAGTAATTTTTATAGAGTTTTTTTGGTTTTTTATTATCATAAATTTATTCTAAATTGTAAAATTAACCAGATATAGGTTTATCAGAATGATTGAATTTTCCTTCCTTGGAATACTATGAGAATTTTATTCCTAATGTTTTTTTAACCGATTCTCACAGTAAATTTATGGGAATCTTGAATCGCAAACCTTCCTTCTGTTCTGTTTGTAAACAAAGTATCACACATAAACACAAACCAAAAAGAGAGTGGGATGTAGAGGGACCGTTATGCGGTGATTGTTACATTGATCAAATGCAAAAATATTATGATCTGAGTGTCAAACAAAAATGTGTTATATGCGATATAGAAAAAAACATACCTGATTTATGGGAACCAAAATACTCGTGGGAGATGAAAGGATTGCTCTGTAAAACTTGTTTTGATAAAAAAGATGCAGAATATAACAAATCAAAGACATTTTGTGGCAAATGCGGCAAAAAACTAGGTGTCATACGATACAATTCGAAACGACCGTGGGCGCTACAAGGCCAACTATGTAGAGAATGCTGGGATTCCCAAAAGGCAAAGCTGGGTTAAGATGCATCTTTTTAAAAAATTCAAATGTGAAAAATGTCAGAAAAAATTCAAACAATATGAAGAACTAATGCAACATGAACAAGTAGTTCATGGAAAAGACATCCCGTATGAATGTAAAGAGTGTCATCAATCATTTACAAGTATGGAGCAGATGAGAACTCATTTACAAAGAAATCATTCTTACAGTGGAAAAAGAGATATCTAAATAGCTTTTACTGTTTTTACAATTGGTGGACGTAATTTGTTAAAAACTCGAAATCCGCAAATGCATTTTATTTCAGGCAACCTGCTTAATTCCGATTGGCTAACTTGAGTGCCGCATCTTAAGCAGGAATAAACTACACTAAAACTTGGTTGTTGTTGTGGTTTTGATTCTGCATCGACAATTGGAGTTTCTTCAGTTGCCATATATTTTCATCAAATTATCTGTAATTTTAAGGTTTAACAGAATTATTTTAGTGTGAGTTCAATGTAGACATCGTTTGGAATTTTTATCCTCATCAATTGTCTAATGGCTCTGTCATCAGCTGTAAGATCTATTACACGTCTATGTATGCGCATTTCCCATTTCTCATAAGTATTGGTACCTTGACCACAGGGAGATTTGCGTGTTACAATGTTTAGTCTTTTTACTGGCAATGGTGTTGGCCCTTTTACTTTGACACCTGTTTTTTCGCCGATTCCTTTGATTTCAGTACATACTCCATCAAGTCTGGGCAAACTGGTGCTTGTCAATTTGATTCGGGCCAGTTGTGTCAATCAGACCACTACTTGGTGAATTTTTCAGTGATCTCTTTTACAACGCCTGCTGCAATTGTTGCACCCATGTCTCGAAGTGCAAACCTTCCTAATTCAGGAAAGTCTTGGAAGGTTTCAATTGGTATTGGTCTGACTGGTCTGATTCTTACTATTGCAGAATCACCTGCTTTTAGAAACTTTGGATCTTTTTCTTCTTCTGCGCCTGTCTGTGGATTAATTTTTGATTCAAATGCAACAATGGTTGCTGCAACCTGACATGTATGTGCATGCATAACTGGTGTATATCCAGGCGCAATTGCCGTTGGATGATGAATTACAATGATTTGAGCTCTGAATTCTTTTGCAACGCTTGGTGGATTATCAGGGGTTCCAATCACATCTCCTCTTTTAAGATCTTTCTTTTCAATACCTCTGAGGTTAAAACCAATGTTGTCACCTGCTTCTGCAGATTCCATTTGAGTGTGATGAGTTTCAATTGTTTTAATTTCTCCTAGTGCTCCTGATGGCATGACAATAATCTTCATTCCTGCTTTAGCAACACCAGTTTCAACACGACCTACTGGAACTGTACCCACACCTGTAATGGTATAAACATCTTGAACTGGAATTCGCAGAGGTTTGCCAACAGGCTTTTCTGGCAATTTGAATTCATCAAAGGTTTCAAGAAGAGTCTTTCCTGTCCACCATTTCATGTTGTCGGATTTCTTGACAAGGTTATCTCCTTTCCATCCTGATATTGGTAAAATTGGAACATTTTCTAGTTTGTAACCGACAGATTTGATTAATTTTTCTGCCTTTTCTTTTGCTACTTTGAATGCTTGTTCAGAATAATTATTATCATCCATCTTGTTAATTGCTACAATTAATTGACCCACACCTAGAGTTCTCAAAAGGAAAGCGTGTTCTCTTGCTTGACCACCTGGTGCAATTGCAGTATCGGTTTCACCTTCTTTTGCTGACAGTACAAGAATAGCACAATCTGCTTCAGAAGCACCAGTAATCATGTTTTTAATAAAGTCACGATGTCCAGGCGCATCAATTAATGTAAAGAAGTACTTTGGTGTCTCAAATTTTTGAAAAGCTAAATCGATTGTAATACCTCTCTCTCTTTCGTCTTTGATATTGTCCATGACCCATGCGTACTTGAAAGTATCACCTTTTCCAGTCTTTTCAGATTCGGCTGCGTGTGAGGCAATGGTTCGCTCATCAATTAGACCAAGATCCACCAACATGTGACCCATGGTTGTTGACTTGCCGTTATCAATGTGA
>QYQE01000048.1 GCA_007280335.1 Nitrosopumilales archaeon
AGATGTGGACCTGATCCCATCCCCTCAACTATTTTCTTTATTTTTCCATCAAGACCAATGAGATATGTTATTCGTTTTGTATACATGCCAAGAGTTCCCTTTGCATCATACAACGACGCTATCTTCTTTCCTGGATCTGACAGCAGCTTGAACGGTAGTTCATGCTTTTGGCTGAAATTCATATGGGAATCTTGTGAATCATTATTTATTCCAAAAACCTCGTAATCTTTTGAGATCTTTGCGTAATTGTCCCTAAATCCAATAACCTCCGCAGTGCATCCAAGTGTGTTGTCTTTAACATAGAAAAACAAAATAGTCTTCTTTTTACCAAAGTAAGAAGAGAGCCTTACCTTTTCACCTGTATTTGATTGAAGTTCAAAATCGGGGGCTGGATCACCTATTTTCATTGCATTTCACGAACGTTAATTTGGATTTTTATTGGGTAGGATTTGGTTGATCCTCTATTCCTAACCAAACATATCCTTTTTGTTCTAATTCATCTGCAAGCTCTTTTGGCCCATCTTTGACAATTCTTCCCTGTCCCATAACATGAACATAGTCAAGCTTGTCAAGGAATTTTAGAATTCTTGCATAGTGAGTAATAACAATAACAGTCGCGTCTTTTTTTGAAACCTGGTTGATTGCCTTTGCAACCGCTTGGACAGAATCAATGTCAAGTCCAGAGTCAGGTTCATCTAAAATTGAAATTGTTGGCTGTAGTACTGCCATCTGCAAAACCTCGGATCTCTTTTTTTCTCCGCCAGAGAATCCTTCATTTAAGTATCTTGACAAAAAGTCATGCTTTAGACCTACTTGATCAAGATTCTTTTTTAAATAATTTTGAAATTCTCTAACTGTCAAAAAGACTTCGCGATTTTGACCGCCAAGTGCTTTGCTCAATGCATTGTATGAAGTTCTAAGAAAATGTGAATATCCCACACCAGATACTTCGGTTGGATACTGGAATGCTAAGAAGAGTCCTTTCTTTGCTCTTTCATCTGCTGATAAACCTAGAATGCTTATGCCATCAAGCAAAATGTCACCACTTGTGACCTCGTATTTTGGATGTGCAAGTAATGTATATGCTAACGTGCTCTTGCCAGAACCGTTTGGGCCCATTATTGCATGAACCTCGCCAGGACCAGTCTTCAGGTTTACTCCCTTGAGAATCTCTTTGCCATCTCGTCTAACATGCAGATCCTTTATCTCCAGTATTGCCATTGAATCTCTAAGTGAATTTTCTATATATAAGTCAATGAAAAATTAGCTGGCTCTAATTGAACAACATTCGTGAAATTTTATCTAATAATTATTTTTTGGAGCCAATCCTTTTCTAATTGTATCATCATACTATAACATGGCTTTTGAAAAACTGTTAGATGAGATAATGAATACCGACAAACACATTCGATATGTCACTGTCTGCAACATGGAAGGAAAAGAAGTGCAAACCAGAATTAAAGATGGAATAACACCACTCCTAAATGAAGACGAAACTAAAGAAACACTTCATTATGCAGCAAGTGCTTGGAAATCTCGCAACAAATTCGCACCAAAAATTGGCAAGGGAAAATATGTTTTGGCTGTCTATGAAAATCTAAGGAGATTGACATTGCCATTGGGAACTGATCATATGCTTCTTGTGACATGGGGAATTGATGGCGGTCAGGCGGACATTGTAGAACGAATCCAGAACATACTGTCTGGAGACTACACGCGCGATTGGTAAAACAAGAGATTCCATAAAACAAATCTCTTTTTCCTAGAAAGCTTTATCATTTACAGAGGAGTGTAATTACTACGGATTACAAATTATTATACGAAAAGGTTATGGGCCTTGATCCTAAGATTCGCTTTGCTACAATTTTTGATATGGGTGGAAAGGTCATGTATAGTGGACACCGTGAGGGTGTAGAAAATCTTCTTACACCTGAAGAGAGTCAAAAGTCAATGCAGCTTGCAATCAATGCATGGAAATCTAGAAACGAGGTTTCCAGCAAGATAGGAAAAGGAAAGTATGCCCTAGTAGAATATGAAAAGTTAAAACGAATTACAATGCCTTTGGATTCTGAACACATTCTCTACATTACTACTGATGTTGAAGCTGATCATGCTCCTATTATTTACAAGGCTCTTAGATTAAAACAAGACATGCTTCACAGCCCAAGTGGAATGCCATAAGAATAATGCCCAATAAATCTAAAAAATTTAATGACAAAAATTGCAACTTTATTTGATTACTTCATTCTATAACGCAATACACGAAAATTATCAAATACATGCAAATTGAGCAAATCAATCCACTGTATTACGAAGGAAATGAGCTGTGTTGTTCAGAAAGGTTTGATGAGGCCATAAAATGCTATGATAAAATTATTGAGAAGAACCCAAATTCTAGGGTTGCATGGGGCTACAAGGCTCATGCTCTTTCAAAATTAAAAAAATACGATGAGGCCTTTGCATGTTACCAAAAGGCTCTGAAATGTTAGAATCTTTAGTATGATTCTTGAACTGGTCAATTGATTTTTTAAGAGCGACTGATTTTGTAGACCGTTGACTAAACGATTACAATTACTTCAGTATGCACTTGCAGCAATAGGAGTAATTGGTATTACTGTATCAATAGTGGGCAAAGACATTACAGGAATAATAGAATCATGTATCATAATCGGTATGGCTATGATAGCTGGCTTTCTTGATTCATACGTCAAGAAAAAACAAGATACGAAAAACAAGCTATAGATTTTGTAGTAGAAATTATGCGTAATGTATTTCAATTCTGGGTTTAACACTTGTTCAAGTATGACACTAGAAATGTCAAATTCGGTGCTTACCTTTGGATGGTTTTATTATGCAAGGGGACGAGCATCTGGAATACACAAAAATCACTATCTCTTAGCAGGAACTTGGAAAACTGTCTGTGGGTGTCATACAATAAGTATTCCAGACAGACCAAATATTCGGTTTGTAAATGAAAGTGATCTTTTCAAGAACAAGCGTTGTAAGATGTGCAGGCATATCTTAGAGCGTCAAACAAGAATTGATTTAAGATAATTAAAAGAAAATAAAAAGAGAAGGGTTAGTTTTTGGCTAACGACGGTCGTAATGTGATTTTCATCTTGTACAAAGTCAGAATCTCTTTGCATCTATTTCGTATGGTTACCTCGGTTATCCCCGCAATACTTGAGACATCTCGCTGCAAAATGCTTTGTCCAAGCAGTGTAGATGATATGTAAAGATACGCAGCAGCTAATCCGTTTGGAGCCTTTCCGTCTGCAAGATTGTGGTCTTGTGTTTTTTCGGCAATCTCAGCAGCTAATCTCTCAACGCGTACCTCAAGCTTTGCTAGGTTTGCTATTTTTGATATGTACTTGTCTAGGGTCACAACAGGTGCAGTATTGGAACCAAGCTCCATCACCAACATTCTATAGTATTTTGCAGTCAGCTTTTCATTCATTTTTTCTTCTTTTGAGCTTCCAGTTGCCTTGCATATTTCATCAAGGGATCTTACTACATCGCATTGTTTGCAAGCCATGTATATTGTAGCTGCAGACATGCATGAAACTGATTTGCCCTTTGCTTCAAACTGACCTTCAAAATTTCTGTAGATCATTGATGCACTTTCTATGACATTTCTTGACAACGATAGTGCTTGACAGGTTTCGCCAATCTTTGATAAAATGTTTGCAAGCCTCCTCTCCCTTGGAGAAGATACTCGTATCCTAGTCTGCCATTTTCTCAGATTGTACATCTGATTTGCTACTTCGCTATTGATTGTCTTTCCGCTAAAGTCCTTTGTGCCTAATGCTATTTCTGTTCGGATTCCCAAGTCATGCTGTGAATAAGTTGTTTGCCCCGTTGCTCTTGCAAGCTTCATCTTATCTTCGAGGTTTGTTACCCGTGATTCCGGGCCATAATCTGACATTTGTTCCATTGCAACCAAGCCGCAGCCAGAACAAATTATTTCTCCATTATGAATGTCATCGATTAATGCCGACTGACATTCTGGACAATGTGTTTGTAGTTCTGTGGTGTTCATCTTTTTCTTCCTCTAAATCGCTTTGGTCTTATTGCAGGAGTTTCTTCACCCATGAAAACTTTTTTTCCGATATGTTTTTGGATGTTGTTAGTCAGCGGTGTCGCAGATGCATATGGTGCATCAACAGGACCTATCATTTCTGATACTTTTGCAATTTTTGTGCCAGTATTGTCTACTAGCAATTGGCCGTCGCGCAGTGGTTTAGACAGTCTAATTATGACTCTACCGCTATTGGCCAAATGCAAAACTTCGCCTACCTCCTGCAATTGATTTCACAATCAATTACTGTTATCAATAGAGTTCTGTCAACATTACTTTAGCTCTAAGCTAGGGAGATCTTTATTTTGATTGTTTTGCACGTTTTGAAACAAGTTTTTCAGAAATCATTGATATGATTTTAGATTTTGGCTGTCCTTTTGGAAGTACGATATATCCTGACCTGACAAAAGGCCTTCTTGGAAATCTGACCTGATCATTTGTTTCGCTAGGTTGCAGGCCAGCTGCCTTGGCTGCATCAATTAATTCTTTTAGTGAAGGATCAAAAACACTTTTTTCACGGGAAACTTTTCTGCCCATTTTTTTTGGCAACGTCTTGTTAAAATAATCAAGCCAGATTACGATGTGTTCGTAATCTTTCATGTAATCACTTTATCAAAATTGCATTAACAGCGCCATCTTGACCAGGTCTTGATATTACTCTGCACTGACCTGCTTCTGTTTCTAGTATGGCACCTTTTGATATTACTCCACGTCTTTCGTAATCATTATTTGATTGATTTTTTAGAACTTTCAAAATCTTTGTCCTTTTTACTTTGGCTCCAGGTATTGCAAGATTAACAAAATCTGTAGTCTTTAGCGCAAATTTTCTGCCATGACCACGGACTTTGCGAGTAACAGTTACTTGTTCTCCTGACAAAGTTTCAACAGGATATCTATCAAGTTGGAATTTTCTTCTTGTACAGTTTGGATATCTTTTTCCACCTGTTATCTTACTTGTCGCAAGGTTCTCGACAGACTTCTTCATATCTTTTCGATAAAACAACTCTAATTTATACCATATATCCAGTTTCTGTAATTGATTAATTAAAAATGCAGATTCTGTACAGTTATAGTTGAACTGCAGCGGGCTGGGGGTTTTCTTGAACTGTTTGCTGGGGTGTGCTTCGAACTTTGGAGAATAACTTCTGTTTGAGTAAATCCTTGTCTCCTTGAATTCCAAAGTATTTTTGGAATTTGTCAGTTGTTGCATAGATCTTCATTCTTCCAACATTTTGGTGTTCTATGTAATCTAGCTGTTGTAAAAATCTCAAATGAAGATATACACCAGAACCACGTACCTCGACTAGTCTCTTTGAAGAAACGGGTTGCATGTATGCAATATAGGAAAGAGTTTTCAGCGTAGCCGTTGGCAATATGGGTTTAGATGCATACTTTCTGATAACCGCATTATATTCTGGTTTTAGCTGAAATACGTAAGACCCGTCAGGAAGGCTTGCAACCTCAATTGCCTTAAACACAGACTTTGTCTTTTTTACAATATTTGTCATTATTGCCAGCGTCTTTGTCCTTGATTCTGTTCCAGAAGCCTTGATTAATTCCTCTATGGTAAGCGGCCTTCCTGCTGAATATAGTGCAGCCTCTAGCCTTGCGGTGGCCTCGTCATCACTGTCTATTTTTACCATCTATCCAAGTTTGAGCCAAAATGTACTTAAAAGAATGCTTTATGCGCTGTTGATCATGTTGTAAATTTCTATTTTACTAAAGATACCATAATGTCGTTTTCAGTCTGTTCAAGGTCTACCTTTGTATCTCTTGCCAAAAATAAAATGGCAAAAAAGCACCGTACTACATCTATTAACTCTAATCCACTAACTATTGTTCTAAATGAGCCTGAACCAGTAGGGCGAATTTTATTTACAATAAGTTCTTCATACTGACCAATTATTTTTTCAAGAGAGATGAAATAATCATTAAAGTCAGGTACTTCAACTGGCTCAAACTGCATCTGTCGTCGGCTTGAGCGAGGATTTGCAATGCTGCCAATTAGATTTTCAAGCACACCAAGAAGTTCGTCAAGTGTAACAGGATAAGTTGATTCATGTCTGTAGGGCATGTTTATCAAATCGATATCCATATCTTCTCTTTGGCTAAGCGGCCTTTTTTCCATGGCTGCCTTTTGCAGAGCAAATATGCTTTCCACTTTCATTCTGTGAATCATGGCTGATGAAAGAGCGGCAATTCCTGCAACACGATAGTCTTTTTTGCCTGTCTGATTTAGAAGTTTGACTAGAGTTTCTAATATTTGTATGATGTCAATTGTCCAGACATCTTTTTTTGATATATCTACTGGGTTGAAAAGCACGTTGATTGGAGGCTGTGAAATGCCACCGCTAGGGATGTCTTGACTCACTATACAAAAATGACTTTATGTTTATAATATCTAAACCATCTATTTTTTTCTCCGGTGTGGTCAACAATGAATGATTTAAAATTAATTTGTACAAAACAGATACTATTTACGCTTGTTTGTAAACTGTCCTGATTTAAAATAATATAAGTAGATTATGCTTATTTTTCTTGTTGACAAAAGAATCTGCAAAGCTAGATCTTGCTTGTACCTATATGAAAAACAATCAGCCTATTTCAGCTTATAATCTGCTTATGACTCTGGCAGAAAATGAAATGAAAAAGGAGGACTTGAAAGCAGGCATACTTTTGTTGCTTGCAGCAGAATGCAAAACCCTACAAGGAAAAGACAGAAATGGCGAATTACTGCAGGCAGCAAAATTTTATGAAAAGGTGGCAAAGAAAGAAAAACCAGCTGCTGCCAAATACGCCTACCTTTGTGCAGCAAAATGTTTTCTGCGAATTGGGCAGTATGACGATGCAATGGATGCTTTTGAAAAAGCAAAAAAATATGTTCATCATATTATAGAAGAGAAAAAACCGATAGTTGTTGTTGATGACAGTCCTGCCATAACACTAAAACTCAATGACTATTTACAGAAACTTGGCTACAAAGATATTCACACTTTTGCAGATGGCAAATCTGCACTAAAATCTATAAAAAAACTAATTCAATCCTCGCAAAACCCGATAATACTTCTTGACATGGATCTTCCTGACATAGCAGGTGATGAGATTGCAAAAACACTACTAAAACTAAAACCAAACCTTTCTATCATATTGATTACCGCTGATGAAAAAACCAGCCCCAGAGTCAGAAAGACCATTGGATGGGGCTCTACAGCATTTATTCAAAAACCATTTACCATAAACGAACTAAAAAATGCACTTGACGTGACTATATCTGGCAGTATTACGTAAGCAACAAAAGAGACATGTTAAGAAGATTAATGTCTTTGATTTGAATTCCACTGGTCCTGTAATCTAAAATTTGCTCGGAGAATTTTTCAATGATTTTAGATGTGGGGTTTTTTTGCATGTCCTCTATCTTCATGACTATGATCATGTTCCACTCTCCATCAATCGTTGCAACAAAAAGGTAATTTGGAAAAGTTTTGACAAAAGCTTTGACTGATTCTATAATGCTATCAACAGATCTCGTCACTTTGAATTTAAGAAAAAGTACTTCAAACTCGTCTGAGCTTGAGACTCCGCTTAAAACTGCCGTGTAACCTTTTATGATACCATTTTTTTCCAATCTTTCAATTCTTTTTCGAATTGTTCTATCCGAAACATCCACTCCAAATTTTTTTAGTTCGATTGCAATTTCTTTTGATGGTGTTCTTGCATTTTTGTTTAGGATTGCAATAATTTTTTGATCAACTTCATCTAAATTTGACCAGCCTTCGTCTGACATGATATCATACAGTATGGTGTGCTTTTGAGTTTTATGTTAATGGTCCCACGCGCAGGACTTGAACCTGCGACAACCCGGTTTCTGTACGCCTGATAGGCTGACATCAGTTAGCCAAAAGCCAACCACTACAGCCGGAAGCTCTACCAGGCTGAGCTAGCGTGGGATTGATTTCACGTCGTATTTTCGTATTAAATAACTATCGATGATTTGATCTTTTAGGTTTTATTACGTGAAAAAATTTTTAATTTTGAATGTAGATCGAAAAATTTTTTTGACTAACCAAACAACATATATGTCATGTAGAAAATCACGATCTCGTGTCTGGGGTTTCAGTTTTAAATGAAGGTTATATTTGTGCCCCTTATTCGCATAATGAGAATTCGCTTCAATTAAAGGAAATTTTGCAAAAATCTGCATACATTGACGACATGTATTTTGTTACTGCCACATTTTCTGAAGACGGACGTGCCTATTTTCCCTCGTATGCACACACATATCTTCTTGCTAGATTTAAAAACCAAAAAACTATGATGCAGCAAGTTGAAAAATACAAGCAAGACAAGACAACTTTTGTTTTTACAAAAGACGGCGAATTTTTTCGCCGAGAAACAAACGGTAACCTGAATTTGATTTCTGTTTACTATTTGGAACATGGACAATTACATGATGATATGACTGACATTGCAGGAATAATTGGGAAACGCAACAAAGTAAGAAGCGCAGAGATGGGACGTTTAGATCTTTCATCCACTAAAGATCAAAAGTTTACATTCCCATATGGACAAAACTTGGTTGTACTAGAGATCTCTAGTACTGATTCACATCAGAGTGATAACAAGTATTGTGAAAAAACAAGACGTGAAGTTGCAAGAAAAGGGATCAAAATAACAAATCTTGTTTCCCTTTCAGTCCTTGAAAAAATAAAATAGAAAAGTTATATACTCTGCCAAATTCTGTTTTGGTGATGAGTAAACCATCTGAGCTTGGTGC
Organism: Nitrosopumilales archaeon; assembly: GCA_007280335.1. Lineage (GTDB taxonomy): Archaea > Thermoproteota > Nitrososphaeria > Nitrososphaerales > Nitrosopumilaceae > TA-20. Next base: position 8,853 of record QYQE01000048.1, read on the forward strand.
GCTAAAAATTGGTTCTTACATTTTACTTCCTGTTGACAGTCCTAGTGCTGAACCGTGCAAAATTGTAGAGTATGATACCAGCAAGCCTGGAAAACACGGAGCTGCAAAAGCAAGAATTGTTGCAGTTGGCATATTTGACAAGAAAAAATATCCACATGTATCCCCAGTTAGCGCACAGGTCCAAGTTCCACTAATTGACAAGCGATTAGGCTCTATCATATCAAAGACCGATTCTATAACACAAGTGATGGATGCTGAATCATTTGAGGTCTTTGATGTGTCCCAAATTGAAGATGAAATAAAGGATAGAGTTGTCCAAGGGTTGGATGTTGAATACTGGAAGGTAATGGACAGAACTATTATAGTCCGAATCAAAAGCTAGTTTTGGATGCTGATGATGAGGAGAAAAGCCTTCTGAAATAATGATGAAGATTATGAGTATTGAAGCATCCAGGCTTTTCTAGGCACAAATTCCTAGAATAGAATTATACCATGCGGGAACTATATTACATCCGTGAAAGGTCTCTGTCACGTTTGCCTGGTATCAAATGTGGAGATTACAGTAAAGGGTCATCTTACATTGTGTGAGAAATGCATTAAACAAGTACAACAGCTGGAAAAAAATTAAATTGATATTCCATTATACCATTGAGACTTGAAACTAGCAGCACTATTTTCTGGCGGCAAAGATAGCACGTTTGCTGTATACAAAGCAAAACAGGAAGGACATGATGTGGTATGTCTTGTAACAATTTTTCCACTGTCTGATGAAAGTCAATTTCTCCATTACCCAAATCTTACCATGACCAGACTCCAAGCACAATCCATGAAACTACCACAACTTTCTAGCCATACCATATCCGATGACACCAAAATAGAACTAGTCGAATTAGAATTTCTTTTGGGACAGGCAAAGCAAGTTTTTGGAATAGAAGGAATAATTCATGGTGGGATACTATCCGAGTTTCAAAAAAATCATTTTGAAAGTGTATGCAACAAATTAAACTTGAAAATAATTTCACCGCTGTGGGGAATGGATCAAAAACAATACATGAAAAAATTAATTGAATCTGATTTTAAATTTATAATTACAAGTGTTTCATCAGATGGACTGGATGATTCATGGCTTGGCAGAGAAATTACAACAAATGATATTGATGCGCTTGAAAAACTTTCTTCAAAATACAGATTTAATTTATCCTTTGAGGGCGGCGAAGCAGAAAGTTTGGTTTTGAACTGTCCTCTATTTGCATCACCGCTTAAAATCATTCAATCCAACAAAACTTGGGATGGGTACAGAGGAAGATTTGAAATAACCGAGGCAATCTTGGAATAATACCGTGCTTGACAATTTAAAAAACGGTCTTAGGGCCGCACTGAAAAAAATAGTAAATTCCTCAGGAATAGACGAGGCACTAATCAAGGAATTGGCAAAGGACATTCAAAGAGCACTCTTACAGTCTGATGTTAATGTCAAACTGGTTTTTGAGATAACAAAAAATCTTGAAGAACGATCGCTTAATGAAACTCCGCCTCCAGGTCTGTCCAGAAAAGATCACATTGTAAAAATACTATATGATGAACTTGCAAAGCTTCTTGGCACTGAAAAGCAGTATGAGTTCCAGCCTGGCAAGCTAAACAAGGTGCTCATGCTTGGAATTCAAGGGAGTGGAAAAACCACCATAACAGCAAAGCTTGCTAAATTTTTAACAAAAAGTGGATATCGCGTGGCAGTAATTGGCGCAGATACTTTTCGACCAGGTGCGCTGACACAGCTTAAAACAATGTGTGAAAAGGCAAATGTCGAAGTCTATGGAGAAGAGGGAAACTCTGACTCGCCGCAAATTGTTAAAAATGGTTTGAAACATTTTGAAAATTCTAATTTTGATGTTATTCTAATTGATACTGCTGGTCGACACAAGGAAGAAAAAGACTTGCTTGAAGAAATGAAACAAATAAGCAAAGTGGCAAATCAGGACCTTACGTTACTAATCATAGATGGAACAATAGGCCAACAGTGTTACAATCAGGCAGAAGCATTTCACAAGACAGCGCCTGTTGGTGGTATAATAATAACAAAGCTTGACAGTTCTGCAAAAGGAGGAGGTGCTCTTGCTGCTGCATCAGCTACTGGTGCCCAGATAATGTATATCGGAACTGGTGAGAGAATTGATGATTTAGAGAAATTCTCACCTACCAGATTTGTTGGAAGGCTGCTTGGCATGGGAGACATTCAAGCTTTGCTTGATATGGCAAAAAGACTTGAGACTGAAGGTGATGAAGAACGAGTAAAGCGTATTTCGCATGGAAAAATGAACATGGAAGATTTTTACTTTCAAATTGAGCAGGCAACTAAAGCAGGGGGATTGCGCAGTATATTGGATAACATGCCTGGCATGTCTGGAATGGTAAAAGAAGACCAGCTTGACGCACAAGAAGAGAAGATGGAAAAATGGAGATACATAATCCAATCCATGACGAAACTTGAAAAAGAAGACCCTGATCTTTTGAATGCATCAAGAATAAAACGAATTGCAAGAGGTGCTGGATGGCCAGAACACGAGGTAAAAGATCTTTTGAAGGCATACAAGAACTCTAAAACTATGATGAAGGCCTCAAAGGGAAGACAGATGCAAGGCATGTTAAGAAAAATGGGTTTAGGATGATATCTTCAATTCTAGCATAATATAAAAAAATAATCTAACTGTTTTTAAAATAGTTCTACGACTATTATGTGTGAACAGTTATCAGTGTTATCAAATATTAGGTGTAAAAAATGATGCCTCGTTTAAAGAAATAAAATCTGCCTATAGACAATTGGCACTGAAATTTCATCCTGACAAAAACATGTCAGAGGATGATGGTAAAAGATTCAAAATGGTTGCAGAAGCATATCAATTTTTAAAAACAGAGCATAAAAGAATCACACACAAAACACACGATTCAAGAAACACTTCAGAATATACTGGCAAAAACCCCAATAAAGAATATGATTTTAATTCCCAAAAACAATCCTGGGGTGCAAGGCCTGGTGACCGCTCTCCAGAGGAAGACTGGAGTAGATATACCAAACAAACAGAAAACGCATATCAAGACTTTTGGAAATACTATGAAAAGACCTTTTGGGAGAATTATGAAAAGATAAGATCAGATTCTAAAGTAGAACCAGAACCAATAGAACAAGAAAAGGAAACACTAGTTTCAGTAGACGTAGACCCAAGTCGTTGCATAGCCTGTTGCAGCTGTGAAACTATTGCACCATCAGTATTTGCAGTGGATAAAAATGTCCAAGTAAATCCCAAATCACACGTGATAAATGAGAGAGGGGCTAAATTTGAAAAGATATTAGACGCTGCCCAGACATGCCCTACCAAGGCAATCAGTGTTAAAGATAAAGAATCAGAAAGATTACTATATCCGTGGTAAGAAGACGAAGTTTGTGAAACTCTCATTCTAAAAGCAAACGAGTTTATCAACAGAAATTAAAAATGCAATCCCTTCTCTTGAACGTAAAATCGCGATCTGTCTATCAGTTAACATAAAGATTAGATTATTACATCTGAACAAAATTACTTTGATAATGTACAAATTACTAATACAGTCAATATCAAGTCTACTAAAAAACAAGTACAGTAAAGGAAATCGATTACATCTGAGATCCGTTTTGGGTGCACTAAAACAAGCAGCCCCGCTCTTTTTATCAGATTCTTCAAATATAGAACCGCAACAAATTAGCTTTAGAAACATAAAACCAGAAGACCAGATTCCCAAAATACTTGAAGAGTTTATTGATGACTTTGAGCGTTCTCTTGCAGTTAACTCTAGTGCAAAAAACTATTCCTTATTTTCTATAACGACACTGAAGATAATCAAAACACTCGATGAGGGCAATAAGAGAGGTCTTGTAGCAATGCACGTGATAGACAGATTAGAAAAAATGTTTCTAAAATATCCGTTTAAACATACCAAGCAAGCAACATGGGACCCCCTTGGAACTATTTTTGCCGTAATAGAAATGATATTAGAGTCAGAGAAAAATCTTGGTATTGCATACAAGTTTGAAAAAACAATACTTGATCAGTTTGCACAATTTATGCAGCGATATTATTTGAAATTTGATGATTCCATAGGAAAAATACTTGATGACATATCTGAGATGCCAAAGTCTAGGCTGACAGTCATCTTGGGCCAAGATTACAGGACCATATTGGAGAAGATTTTCCAGCATGGTATTGCAGCCTTGCCACAAGAGGTTAAAATAAAAAAAGCAAAAGAACTGTTAGGGAAAATTATTAATCAAAAAGAAGATTCTGAGGTACTCAAACTGTATAATGTTCTCAAACTTGCATATGCGGACAAGGATATTCGATTTGAGATTGGTTCTTTTGCAAGATCAATAAATAAAACTCAAAAGCGATTTACAAACACCATTTTAGATGAAATATCACACCCATAACAATTCACGGCTAGCTATCAAAATATGATTACGCATAAAACATGCTTTTTTCCATGGAATGGTACACTGGATGACAAAAAACATTGATGATATCATAGATAAAACAAGGACGATTCTAAAGGAACACCATCTCTGCGATAACTGCCTTGGAAGAATATTTGCCCCAAAGCTTGGCCTGGTTTCATATAAAAAACTGGGAAACAAGATCAGAAACATCCTAAAACAAAAAAATCCAAAATCTTGCTATATCTGTAAAAACCTAATGTCAAAGCTTGACTTGCAGCTAGGAAAAATGCTAGACATGTCAAAAGAATATGAATTTTCATCATTTCTAATTGGGGCAATACTGAAGCCATCAATACTGGACAGAGATGATCTTATTCGTTCCAAATTCAAGCTAAAAGGAATACACAGCATAAAAAATGACATCACACGAGAAATGGGAAAAAAATTTGGCAGGAGAACAAAAACAATTGTCAATTATCAAAACCCAGATATTGTTTTCACACTTGATTTTAAAACTGAAGAGTGCGAGATAAAACCAAAACCTGTTTTTCTTTCTGGCAGATATACAAAAACAGTAAGAGGTATTCCACAAAAACAAAGGCCATGTGAAAATTGTGGAGGAAAAGGATGCTACGTATGTGAATTTCATGGTATCTCTGAATTTGAAAGTGTAGAAGGTAAGATAGCCAAATTTCTATACGAAAAATTTGGAGCTCAGCAGACAAAGATTACATGGATTGGAAGTGAAGATGAGACAAGCTTGGTCTTAGGAAAAGGTAGGCCATTTTTTGCCAAAATTATAAACCCACACAAAAGAAAAATCAAATCTGAGAAAAAGATAGATCTTAGTGGTATCACCATACACAATCTTAAAACAATTGAAAAAATCCCATCTGATATCATACGATTCAAGTCAGAAATAGAAATGGAGGTAGAAACTGAGAAGCAAATCACGCAATCTCAATTAAAATCCCTTCACAAACTAGAAAAGCAGACAATATCTGTATATGAAAACTCGGGAAAGAAAAACCAGAAAAAAATCTATCACATAAAATACAAAATAATGTCTGACAACTCTTTTTCCGTATTCATGGAAGCAGACGGCGGTGTACCACTAAAACGATTTGTAAACGGCTCCGAGGTAGAGCCAAGCTTGACCAGCCTATTAGAAAATCAGTGCAAGTGCAAGATCTTTGATTTTCACGAAATCTCGCTTACAAATTAAGTATCTTAAAAAACCATGATTATTTTTTTACATTTAGGTACAAGCTACTGTGGACCAACGTCCTTCTGTTGAGTTTCAACGTCTTTTGATTTTTGTTGTGCTACTGCCTTCTTGGTGCTTTCAAGATATGCAATGGTAGTTGCCAAGTTCCCAAATCCCATTGAATTTAGTGACTCTGAAGGAATCATAACTATGGTGTTACCTTGGACTTTAATCGATTCATATAACATATTGGACTGTCTTAGCGCATATGCCACAGGATTATCGGCATATACTTTTGCAGCCTTTTCAAATTGTTTTGCCACTAACACCTCAGACTCTCCATATATGACTCTGGCATTCTTTTCACGTTCAGCTTGTGCCTGCATTGACATTGCAGATTCCAGTTCTTGTGGGATTATTACCTGACGAATTTCTACGCCTGTTACTTCTATTCCCCAACTACTTGCCTCACTTGCAATTATGGTTCTTACGTGTTGATTGATCTCTTCTCTTTTTGAAAGCACGTCTTGGAATTCTGACGAACCAATATTGTTACGAAGTGTTGTTTGAGAAACCTGTTGTATCATCTGATGAAAATTCTCTACATTTAGTATTGCATCTTTAGCACGTTCATCTATTATTTTGTAACGAAGTATTGCATCAATGGTTACCGGGACATTATCTTTTGTCAACATTCTCTCCGCTTTGAACTCACTTACTTTTTCTCTTATGTCAACAACAAGAATATTATCGGCAAAAGGCAGTCTTGTTTGAATACCAGAACCAACCTGCCTTTGATATTTCCCTAGTCTAAGTATTATTGCTCTTTCGTATTGTTTGATAATCATTAGAAATGCAGAGATAATTATTGCGATACCTAAAGCAAGAGATCCGTATATTATCGAGTTATTATCAATTGCCAATCCGATGCCTATACCAAAGATGAGAACCAGTACTCCTAAGATAACATGATACCCAGACCCCTTTTGTTTAACCAATCTTTCTGAGAAATTAAATGGTAGATATCCACTAGACAATTTTTTGTATCAATTACTATGAGTACATACCTGCATTTAAAGTGAGGAGTACTAGAAAAAAGTATGCCATGAAAATAGATTTGATAAATTTTAAAAATTTACTCAACAAGATGCTGATCTGAGTCTTGCTGATATGTGATTGAAAATAGTGTCAACGTTTTTTTATAGTCTGGCACTAGTTTGTTTCAATTGAATCCACTACTAAAAGTTCAAGAGGCACACAAAAACGGTCTTTTGCCTGACAAGATCTATCATACCATAACAGAAAGATTTCCTATAGTAATAGAAGGAATAGACAGAATAGAAAAGGCATCGGGAATCAACTTTCCAATCGCATATGTAGAACCATCTATCGTATTGTCACACTCTCATAGCTCAACTGATCTTGGAATCTTGTTTGCCAGGACAACACCTGTTGTCATTGCAGAAAAACTTGAAATCATAATTCAAATCACTGCACCGCTAGTTGCATTTGGCCTAAAGGGAACAATACATGCCATTTTGGCTCACGAATTCTTACACTATCTGGAACTAGCACGCCGTATATCTAAAATGGAAATCCTCTCTGATGAGCTTTCGGGAAATTTGTTTGAAAGTGCATATTCTGATGCAACTAGACTTTTTGATCCAAGAGCAGTATTTGATGACAAAACCCTGCTTTTACATATTACAAAGAAATTTCCTGAAGGATTTCGAGACTACAAGCTTGAAGACAAGGTGGTCAAATTCTGGATAGAAAAAAACATGCCAACTACAAAGATAACCATGGATACAAACATTGCCAAAATTCCATCAGAAATCATTGCTAAAACCAAGATTGATCCAAAACTAGAATCAAAGCTTGATGAGCTTGTACAAAAAATGTCAAAACTTCGCAAGAAAAAGTATTACTAATTATTGTATAAATTCAGTAAGACTACATTTGCCGCAAGTACGTCTGTTTTTGTGCTCTGACATGAACACTCCCTTACCACATCTATCACATTCCTTTCGCAGTTTTTCTGCCTTTTCCCCTTTAATTTTATAATATTTGTAGACACTAGGACTCGAACCTTTTTTGCCTCCAACTGCTTTCTTTCCTCCCGCCATTACTTACTCTCTTCCTTTTTTGGCTCATCTACTGCCTTTTTTTCCTCAGATTTTTTTGGAGCTTCTTTTTTCTCCGCTTCCTTTTCTTTTGGTTTCTCTTCTACTTTCTCTACTGGTGCTTCCTTTACCTCTTCTGCTTTTTCACCACCAGCCTTTGCCTTGTCTAACCTCTCAAAAATTGCTGGCTTGACATGCTGTCTTGCCAATTTTTCATCATCATAAATGTAAAACGTACCTGAAACCATTGGTCTTCCGGTTTCATTTTGTAATTTGATTGGAACTATGACTTTGCCATCAAGCTTGAAGTGTTTTGATACGACATCAACGGCTTCTAGTTTTTTCAGCTTGCCAGCCAGTCCCTTAAACGTGCATGTGATCTCCCTTCTTGCAAGTAGGCTGTTCTTTACATCACTTGTGACTTCGATCATTGACATGTATTCCAAGTCCTCTTAATAGTTCATATAATCTTAACGGAAAATTGCTAACAAATTTAAGAAATTAAACCATTGTCTGCCTATGGATCGTTTTATGATTCACCTGAAAAATTCAGGGTATGTTCCGCAGGATGCAAAAAAGCTCCTATCACAAGCTGACAAGCTTGTTGCTGGAATGCATGCAATTGTAAGGGATGCGAGAGTTTCAAGCAGATACTTGGAGTTTGACATTTCTATATCAAAAGATTACTTGGATTTGTTGGTAAAAAAACTCGAAACAATAGGCCAGCTTGATAATGCTAGACACATAGTTGAAGAGGAAATGGAAAAAGAAGCAGTAGAAAAGGGAAGGGAATATTTCAATTACGAAAGATTTTGGGAGTGCCATGAAATCCTAGAAAGCGTATGGAAGAAAACATACGAAGGAGAAAAGGATCTAGTTCAAGGAATAATTCTTGTAGCTGCCGCTTTTGTGCATTACCAGAAAAACGAAAATGACATTTGCCTTTCCATTCTCAAACGTTCAATGGAAAAGTTTGGTAACTCTTCCGGTAAATACTACAAAATAGACGTTGATGTTCTGCGAAGCAAGGTATCAGAAATTATCAGTTCTGGAATGATATCTACTTTTATGGTTTGATTAATTTCAAGGCAGTCTTTATCACATCTGCACCTGCAAGTAAACCGATTTTTCCTTTCTTTGCCTCATCCTCAGTAAATCTTAAAGTTCCATCTTTTTTGACTGAATCCCCAGAAACCAAAACCGGAACTGGATCATCACTATGTCCTCGATTAATACATGGTGTGGAATGATCCCCTGAAATCACAATTGAAACCTTTCCAGTATCTATGTTATCAAGCAATGTTCCAAAAAATCTCTGGTCTATCTCTTCAATGTTTTTCATTTTTCCTATTGCGTCACCATCGTGGCCAAATTCATCAGGGCCTTTGATGTGAACATATATTGCATTTTGAGTCTCCATGGCCTTTGCAGCAACCCTTGCCTTTTCTTCATAATCTGTCAAGCCTCCGGCACTAAACGTCTTCATCTTTAGTACGTTTGAAATTCCAATCTCTACTGGCATGTCAACTATGCATGAAAACTTCATTGCATGCAGATCATTTATGGGAATGACGTCAGGAAATCTATTGCCAGCATCTCGTAATAAAATACTGTTCAAAAGTTTCTTTCCTTTTTCTTTTCTGATACGGTTTGTCTCACTTTTTTTCATTATATCCAGTGATTGTTCAGTAAATTCATTGACAAGGGTAGCAGAAAGCTTTGCACTGGATGATTCGTTAAGGGGAAGTGATTTTTCAATCTCTAGATAGTCTCCAGCTGCTCTTGCCACTCCCATACCAGCAATTCTTGCATAGGCAGGGTCAGTATTGCTTATTTCAGAAGATAGGCGTTCTCCCTCACATCTTATTCTAACAACTAATCTGTGTCCTATTGTTGGTGCTACAACAACTGAAGCTTTAGGATTTGAAAATTTTATATTTCGTTCTATCTCAAGTGAAACTGCAAGAGCATCATCTTTCTCTATGTTTCTTCCAGCTCTTCTGTCAACTATGATATTCTCGTCATTCACTGTTGCAAAGTTTCCCCGTAAGGCCAAGTCCCCATCTTTGAAATCAATACCTATTCCAATTGCCTCTATTACGCCTCTGCCAACATAATCTACGTGTTGAAATTTGTATCCAAGCATGTTAAAGACCGCAATATCAGACTGGGGGGCAATTCCTTTTCCTACTGATATGACTTGTCCTATGGAGCCATTTCTTGCAATTTTGTCAAGATTGGGAGTTTTTGCAAAACTTAGAGGAGTAGAACCTTTTAGATCTGGATGTGGAAGATCTCCGACACCATCTAGAAGAACATATACCATATGTACATCGGAATTATCAGAAATTTTTCATCAGCTCACTTTCCGAGTTTGTTGTGTTACACATAAACTTTACAATATTTTTTTATCCGATCTTTGAAAAGGTTTTAAATTACGAGATCCCGAGTCTAGTGATATGGGGGATTTGCGTAAAGATTATGTCATTGACAAGTTTGTCATTGTTTCCCCAAACAATCACGTAGCTACAGATCCAAAAAAATGTCCATTCTGTCCTGGAAATGAATCCATGACAAACCCGTCAACACTTTCTCTTGTCGCAAAAGATGGCATGTTGCAAAGGCTTCAGGACAGTGAAGATTATTTTGTTGAAGGCTGGTCGGTAAGAGTTTTTGAAAGTAAAAATCCTGTAGTCACTATCGACTCTGAAAATTCTTTCAGTGATAGGCCGCTGTATAGCGAACCTGCTTACGGGTATCACTATATCGTAGTTGCATCTGAAAAACACAAAGATTCTCTTGCTACATTACCTACAGAACAATGGTCTAACGTTCTAGTAGTTATTCAAGACAGACTTCGTTGGCTCTATACTCAAAGGGGAGTCACATACGTCTCAATTTACGTTAATCATGGCAAAGAAGCAGGCGGCTTTACCACTCATCCTCACATAAACGTCGTCACTTTTTCCACAATTCCTCCCACAATAGAACTGGAAGCAGAGGCCGCACACAGAATTTTAAATGAAAAGGGAATATGTGCAATGTGCCAAGCTGTAGCTACTGAGACAGGAGGACCAAGGCAAATACTCCAGACCGAAGCATTTCTTGCCTTTTGCCCATGGGCGCCGTCTCATCCATATGAATTCTGGATTTATCCAAAAAAACACATAACAAGTTTTTCAAAAATTACGCAAAAGGAGATTAATGATCTGTCATTGATCTTGCGTGCAACACTAGGTGGACTGGCAACTACAATGAAAAATCCTTCTTACAACATGGTCTTTCACCTTTCACCAGAAAAGAAAAACAACAGACAAATCCACTGGCACATCGAAGTATATCCACAAGATGATTCTTGGTCAGGACTTGAACGAGGATATGGAGTGTTTCTAAACAAGATCACTCCGGAAAAAGCCGCAGAAGAATTGGGCGCTTCATGCAGAAAAGAACTTGCCAATCTTGTCGGTATTGTCTAAATTACATCTGTTTTTCTAATCTAGAGTTAAAAACAACATTTGTCATATCAATCACTTGGTTTATTTATTGAATTGAAAAAATAATCTCTATGGCAATTGAAAAATGGGTTGGTGGTGCAAGCCTTGCTTGGTTTATACTATTCGTTGCTGAAATTTTATCACTATTTAATTTTCTTGCACATACTTTACCTTCTGACATACAAGGATTTACCGTTGGACCTAAAATACTTGAATTCATTTCAATTGGTATTGGACCGGCATTAATTCTAGCTGGTTTGTCATACTTACTATCACGAAGATATGGTTCTAGATTTATTGGCTCAATGGTTGTTGCTGATGGAGCCATATTGTTTGGAGGTATGTATTATGCCAACACTATACTTTCTACTCTAAATGCGGCATATCTTGTTACTGAAGTAACACTTTGTCCACCGATATTCATGGCAGTGTCAATACCGGTCATGATATTTGGCGGTCTGTTATTCAAGACCAAACCCAAACCAAAAAAAGACTACTTTTTTGATCGATGATCAAATCTCATAGAATTTGAAAAATGCTTAAACCCTAGTTTTTTATAAAATGGCACTATTTCATCCGTACAATCAAGTACCGTTTTGTAGCAGCCTTTTTTTTCGGCGTATGAGATTAGTGCTTTGATTAGTTTTTCTCCAGTTCCTTCTCCTTGGTGTTTTTTACTTACAACAACGTCCTCGATGTGGCCTACCTTGCCGCCGTCATGAATGAATTTTGGCTCTATGAATATGGTCGCAGCACCTATTATTTTTGAATCATACACTGCAACGTAGATCATATGATCTGATATTGATTTAATTTTCTTAAATATCGTCTTTGCTTTTTTTGGAGTCAGATCACTTGCTTTTCTAAGAGAATCTAAAGATTCTAAAAAACCATTGAAGAGATCCTTTTCTTGTAATTCACGAATTTTTACAGTCATGGTTTGGTATTAGATTTGGCCAAGCTTTTCGATATAGTGCTGGTATGCTTTTCTATAGGAAGTTTTGTCTCCAATATCCATGAAACCTTTTTTAATTAAAAATCCACCCACTTTGTTCTTGCGTGCAATTGCACTTTTTATAACATCGTCCATGCCATAAGGCCTGTTTGGAGGAATTAGTTTTAGGACACCAGGCTCCATCACATAACATCCGACGTTGATGTTCCCCTTTATCTCTGGTTTTTCTTTCCATGCTGTTACTTTGTTATTTTTATCTGTCTCTATGAATCCATATTGAAGCTTTGTTTTGTATTCAAATAACGCCATTGTCACAAATGATTTTTTTCTTTCATGATAGGCTATCATGTTTTTTAAATTAAAATCAAAAATAGAATCACCATAGATGCAAACAAAAGTGTCATCAATAAACTCCTCAGCCGTCTTTAGCTGTCCTGCTGTAGCAAACGGTCTATTTGCTGTTGCATACTCTATTTTTACTCCAAACCTGCTTCCGTCCTCAAAATAGTCTTCGATCGTTCTTCTCAAATAACTGACACATAAAACGATAGAGTCTATGTTGCTCTTTTTTACCCATTCAATCAAATGCTCAAGCAGAGGTTTTTCACCAAGGGGAAGCATGGCTTTGGGAAGAAAAGTTGTATATGGCTGGAGTCGTGTGCCAAGTCCGCCTGCAAGAATTACAGCTTTCACGAAACTATGTTTGAAATTCTGGTATTTATGTTGAAGGATGAAATGGTATTATGTGACTATTTTGACAAGCTTACCAAGAACTTGATTTGGGCTAGTTCCAAAAATCAAGATCATCGGTTCTTTTCCAAGGTCGCCCTTGTGAAATATTAAATCTGCAGGCTTTGATGATTTTTTAATTGCATTTTTAATTCCCCATGATATTGTATTTCCTTCTTTGGTCCTAGTTTTAGTGGGTTCTGATGATCTTTCATAGTGTGATACAGAAAATTTTTTTAAAATTGCTTTTTTGATAAATTCCTTGTCATATTTTATGTTGATGCCAGATCTAATGGCAGGAAATTTTTTTGCCATTTCAAAAACTGCAGACCCGACATGTTTTGAGCCGCCATACTTCAAACTGCCAGTCACTATTGCACCATCACCAACTTTTACAATTCTGCCAGAAACTCCCAAGATATCATTTAATGATTCTGGATTTTTTCTTGAAAAAACAAAGTTTGTCTGAACTTCTGGTATGTATTTGGATATGTTTTTTAAATTTGTAAATTTAGAAATTGCATCTGATAGTTCCTTTTCTATTTCATCACTGTTGCCTATTTTTGTTACAAAGATACCTCTTCCAATTTTTTGTGAATTTACTATCGATTTAAACGAAAATTCTTTTGCAAACTTTGCCGCATTTTTGAGACTGTGGCCTTTTGCAAGACTTACTGCTAGAGAGGCTGAAAAATTACATCCACCACCATGAGTTGTACGATTTATCCTCTTTCCAGAAAATGAGTAAAATTTAGTTTTCTCCAGAACATAGTCTGTCACATTTTTGTCATCCAAATGACCGCCTTTTATGACCACATTTTCTGCACCCATGTGATGGATCTTGGCTGCAGCTATTCTGACATCTTTGGGCGTTCTTATCTTCATGCCTGCAAGCCTCTCAGCTTCTGGTACGTTAGGAGTTATGACAAAAGACAGGGGTACAAGTAATTTTTTAAAAAAAGGAAAAGCCTCATTTTGTAGTAAGATTCCGCCAGTTGTTGATTCAAACACTGGATCTAAAACTATCGGTATTTTGACATCTTTTAATTTAGAATGAATTG
>QYQE01000019.1 GCA_007280335.1 Nitrosopumilales archaeon
ACATTAGTTGATACTGGTTTAGAAACAATGACAGGTGGTCGTTTAAAGAGAATAAAAAATTATCTTGTAAACGAGACATTTTGTCTAACATATGGAGACGACTTGAAAAATGTCAATATTTCAGATTTAGTTGATTTTCATCATAAGAAAAAAACATTGGCAACAGTAACAGCAGTACAACCGGCTGGGCGATTTGGAATACTAAAGTTAGACAACGATATGGTTTTGAGCATCAAAGAAAAACCGGCCCATGAAGATCAATGGATTAATGGCGGATATTATGTTTTAGAGCCAGCTGTGTTTGATTATATTAAAGATGATTCCACAGTTTGGGAACGCGAACCATTAGAGAAATTAGCTCTTGAGAACCAACTTTCTGCTTACAAATACACTGGATTTTATCAGCCTCTAGATACTCTACAAGACAAAAATAAATTAGAAGAGTTATGGAATTCTGGAAAAGCTCATTGGAAAGTTTGGCAATGAATTGTAGATTCTGTAATGAAGAAATAACTCATCTTTTTGTAGATCTTGGCATGTCTCCTCTAGCAAATTCATTTCTCAGCTCAGACGCTCTTAATAAAATGGAACCATTCTATCCATTACGTACTTTTGTATGTAAGAAGTGTTTACTTGTACAACTAGAAGAATTTGAAAGTCCAGAACATATTTTTTCCAATTATGCCTATTTTTCTTCGTATTCTCAGACTTGGCTAAAACATATTGAAGCATTTGTAGACATGACAATAACAAAATTTAGATTGAATCACAACAGCCGAGTTGTTGAAATAGCAAGTAATGATGGATATTTATTACAATATTTTAAGAAAAAAAATATTCCCATTTTAGGTATTGAACCCGCAGATAATGTAGCTAAGGTGGCTATAGAAAAAGGAATTCCAACAATAATCAAATTTTTTGGTTCAGATACTGCAAAAGAATTAGTTAATTCAGATAAGCATGCTGATCTTTTAATAGTTGTTAATGTTATGCCCCATGTTCCTAATCTTAATGATTTTATTGATGGAATGAAAATTTTAACAAAACCAAACGGCATAATAGTAGTTCAATTTTCTGCATATGTCTTACAATTAATTCAACAAAATGAATTCGATACAATTTACCATGAACATTTTTCCTATTTCTCATTACTATCATTACAAAAAATTTTTGCGTCTCATGAATTAATAATTTTTGATGTAGAAGAGTTACCAATCCATGGAGGTTCGTTACGTGTTTATGCAAGACATGCTGAAAACAATGCATTTCCAGTAAGTCAGAATATCAATAATGTATTACAGAAAGAAAAAACACATGGTTTAGATAACATGTTAACATATACAAATTTTCAAAGACAAGTTAATACTGCCAAACTAAATATCTGGAATTTTTTTATTAATGCAAAAAAATCTGGTAAAAAAATTGTGTGCTATGGTGCCCCAGCAAAAGGCAATACTCTACTAAATTATTGCGGAATAGGTTCGGATATCATTGATTATACTGTAGACATAAATCCACATAAACAGGGGAAATATCTTCCAGGCACACATATTCCTATCATGACTCCCGAAAAAATCAATCAATCAAAACCGGATTATCTCGTAATTTTAGCTTGGAATTTAAAAGAGGAAATTATGACTCAGATGAGTCATATTCGTGATTGGGGTGGAAAATTCGTAGTTCTTATTCCAGAGGTGAAGATCTACGAATGATTTTTACTGAAACAAAACTAAAAGGCTCATTCATTATCGAACCAGAAAAAGTTGAAGATGAAAGAGGTTTTTTTGCACGAAGTTGGGACAAAAAAATATTTGAAGAGCATGGGTTAAATTCTAATCTTGTTCAATGTAACATTTCCTTTAATAAAAAGAAAGGGACTATACGTGGACTCCATTACCAGACATCTCCTTATGAGGAAGCAAAATTAGTCAGATGTACTAAAGGTAAGGTATTTGAAGTTATGATAGATTTAAGGTCAAAATCTGAAACTTTCATGAATTGGCTTGGTATAGAATTAACTTCAGAAAATTACAAGATGCTTTATGTCCCAGAAGGGTTTGCTTTAGGATTACAGACCTTAGAAGACAACTCAGAGTTATTTTATCAAATGTCTCAGATTTACATTCCAGAATACTCTCGTGGGATACGATGGGATGATGAAACTTTTCGTATATCGTGGCCATTAAAACCGATCATTGTTTCTAAGAAAGATTTATCGTATGGACCATTCAATGAATTAGAACATAGGCAATGAAAAATTGAAAATTAAATTATATTTAAAACCTATAGAACAAAATATTTACTCAAAATTTAATCAGATATTGATAGAGATTATTCTGAGCGAGGTGCATATTTTTGCAAAAAAAATGTTTTCGATGCAAAAGAACTTTTAACTGTGAAGAAAATGTCAATACTTGTTGGTGTAAAGATCTAAAAATAACTCCAGAAGTTCTCAACAGCATAAAAATTGAATGTAATGATTGTTTATGTGAAAGTTGCTTATCACAACTATCTAATTAAACAAGATCAAAAAATTGATCATTATTCGTTAAAAGATTACCTTTTTTAGTTGAATAGTAAAGATTATTATCATAGATTTAGTGATTTATTCACGAAACAAATGATTTTACAATGAATTCATCTACGACAAAATTAATAGATCAAGTAAAAATTAGCATCGGTTTACCAGTATTTAATGGAGAAAAATTTATACGAAAATGTATTGATTCATTGCTTGCACAAACTTTCACAAATTTTGAATTGATCATTTCTGACAATGCTTCAACAGATACTACTTCGATAATTTGTGAAGAATATGCAAAGAAAGATAAAAGAATCAGATATATTCGTCAAGAAAAAAATATGGGAGTAAAATGGAATTTTAATTTTGTGCTAAAAGAAGCTCAGTATGACTATTTTGTATGGGCAGGCGCAGATGATTTTGTTTTACCCAATTTTTTGAAAAAAAATGTTGAAATTCTAGTATCAAATAATAATCTAGTAGGAAGCGTTAGTAAAATAGAACGGTATGGAATGGATGAATCTGATTCAGATTCAATTAATTTAACATTTGGGAATTTTGTCAAAAACCTCAGATTACGTTTCAGCAAGCGTGAAGTGCATTCAATTTCTGGAACGTACCAAAAAAAGGTTAGGACATATTTAAAAAAATCAACATGTCAAATAATTTATGGAATATTTAGAACTGAAAAATTACGTAAATCCATAATCAGTGACACATTTCTAGGAGTTGATTGGGCGGAAGTATTGAGTGTTTTAAAATACGGAAACTTTCATGTCATTGACGAAGTTTTGATGTATGAATTTGAAGGAGGTAGGAGTGCCAGAGGAATTATTCATGTTTCACTCAATTATAACCCTAATTCTTTATCTGTTATTTTTCCGTGGTATCCATTTACCTCATGGTGTATAAAAAATCTAGGTATGAAGATTTTCTTGAAAAATTTAGATTATTTTATTAAATTAAATTTTGAAGGAACAGTTTCGCAAGTTATTGATACAACTAGGTTGCTTACACACAAATTGTTTAGAAAATGATTACCTATAAATACAGAAATTCAATGACGAGAACGAAAAGATTATGAAATATCGTGTTTTAGGAAAAACAGGATTAAAAGCATCTGTAATAGGTTTGGGAACTGATCAGTTCTACGGAGAATGGGGTAAGGAGTTCACTCAGTCCGAAGTAGACAAAATAATTAAAAAAGCAAATGAACTTGGCATAAATTTTATTGATACGGGAGAATGTTATGGTGATCATCTTTCAGAATCACTTATTGGGAATGTAATTCATAAAAATAGGAAAGATTGGATTATCGCCACAAAATTTGGTCACAAATACAATGGATTTCAAAAAGAAAGAACTTTTGATTTTTCACCTAAGGGAGTGAATGAACAATTAGAGAATTCATTAAAAGCACTTAAAACTGATTATATTGATATTTATCAATTTCATAGTGCTACTAATGAGGAATTTAATAATGAAGAGCTTTGGAATGTTTTAGGGGGGAAAATTCAAGAAGGTAAAATACGACATATAGGAATTTCTATAATTGCTTCTGCAGTAAATAATGATGATATGTTCCAACTAGAACATGCAGAAAGTGCAAAAGTCGAAATGATACAAGTAGTGTATAATCGAATAAATAAAAAAGCAGAAGAGAAGGTGCTTCCTTTTTGTCAAAAACACAACATAGGTGCTATAGCTCGTATCCCATTAGCAAGGGGTCATCTTAGTGGCAAATACGACCTAAATGTTACTTTTCCATCAAACGATAGACGATCTTTTGAAAATAAAGAACAAACGCTTCAACAACTTAAATTTGTCCAAGAGCTTAAGCGTACCGAAGTGCCAAAAGATATGAACATGGCACAATGGGCACTTGCTTGGTGTCTTCAAAATCCGGCCATCGCAGTTGTGATACCTGGATGTAAGAATGTAGAACAGGTAGAGATGAATGCAAATGCTGCAGAGTTGAGTATGGTAAAATAAAACCATCCGGTATCTGATGAGCAATTAGGAAATATTGTAAATGTGTATTTAGTAAAAATTATTCTTAGTAAACAATATATTCACATGAGTCACACACCCATGATAATTGGATAAAGGAAACATAGTTACTAAATTTTATGCAACAGATAAAATCTATCTAGAAGACCGTAAGAAACTTTCAAAAAAATATGGCAAACGTGAACTGTGGCAAGTCATTGATCCTTGGGCGCTTTATGTAGGAATATCTAATTTAGCTATTAAATTATCAATAGCAGATCTTTTGCGTTCAACATTAGATGTACCAGGTCATGTTGCGGAATTTGGTTCATGGCGTGGAGATAACCTTCTATTTATGGCTAAAATATTGAGGATTTACGATCCCTATGGAAGTAAACTAGTCCATTGCTTTGATAGTTTTCAAGGATTAACAGAATTCACAAAAAAAGATGGTATTTCACCAAATAAGGTAAAAGGTTTGTACGGGGGATCATATGAGGAATTGCTGGATTTCATTTCATTGTATAAAATGAAATCCGAAATAGTTATTCATAAAGGCCTAATCGAGAAAACACTGCCTAAAGTTTTGGAAGAAAATAAGGCATTATCATTTTCTTTTGTTTATTGTGATACTGATTTGTACAGCTCTACAAAGGCAATATTGGAAGGATTACATGACAGACTTTCAAAAGGTGGTTTGTTTGTATTTGATGAATGGAATCACGAACATTTTCATGGTGAAGGCGTAGCTGTCAACGAATTTCTAAAGGAACACGGACATAAGTACAAAATGCGTCATGTACGAAATGTAAGACAGCCAAATTTAGTTCTTGAAAAAATAGAATTTTAATTAAAGGAAACTCATGTTTTAGGAGTTTTTATCCGAGCTCATAGTTATCTAAATTACTACATTTTTAAAGTATGGTAAGAGAAGATTTAGTGAACAAACTTGAAAAATATCCGTCATATAGGATTAGTAGTTTCAGACATAGGAAAAGCTCTTGAATTTTATCGTGATTTGTTGGGTCTTAAAATACAGAGCACATCATATGAAAAGGGAGATTTCATAAATCAAATGTTTGCCAAGGAAAATATAGAATTAAAAACGATCAAACTCTCTGCAGATGATAATGCAACAAGAATAGAATTACTAGAGTTTTCTGGCCCTAAATCTAATCAAAATGAAAAAATTAGATTATCTAACTCGGGTTTTACACACATAGCACTTACTGTAAATAATTTAGATGAAATGTATTTGCGCTTAAAAAAAGCTAATGTACAATTTAACTGTCCTCCGAAACTTTCTCCAAATGGAAAACTAAAGGTTACTTTCTGTAGAGATTTTGAAGGAAACTATTTAGAATTAATTGAAGAGATCTTATGATGCCAGATATGAAAATAATCATAACAGGTTCTGAGAGTTTTGTAGGAAAAGAGCTAATCTCTCAACTCAGATCAAAAAATGTCAAGATAATAGGTTTCGATTATGCAAGCTCCGAACATTCTGAATATGAATTTCACAAAGTGGATATCAGGGATCCGCAAATTCACCAACTAATTCCAGAAGATGCAGATGCATTAATTCATTTAGCTGCCTTATCAAGAGATGCAGATTGTAAGAAAAAGGCATTCGAGTGTTTCGATGTTAACGTGATGGGCACGTTGAATCTAATCAAAGCGGCATCAGCAAAAAGAATTAAACAATTTATTTTTGCATCAAGCGAGTGGGTTTATGACGAATTTAAGGTAAATGAGGAAAAAGATGAAGATTCTTACATTAATGCAGCAAATCTTGATTCAGAGTATGCACTTTCAAAACTTGTGAGTGAAATTAATTTAAGACAACAATACAAGAATGGTTTTTGTAATACAACCATCTTACGTTTTGGAATAATATATGGTCCTCGGAAAAATAATTGGTCCGCCGTAGAATCCATTTTTAGCGGAGTGAAGAACAAACCAGAAATAACAATCGGTTCATTACATACAGGAAGGCGATTTGTTCATGTGTCTGATATTGCTAGAGGGATAATCATGTCTATTGGTTTGAAGGGATTCAACATCATTAATCTGACTAGTAATAAAATAATTACTCTACAAGACATAATTGAAACTAGTCAAAAAATTCTGAACAAAACATCTAGAATCATTGAAACTAATCCTTCTCAAATAAGCTTGCGAAATCCATCTAATAATAAGGCAAAAAAAATATTAGATTGGGAACCAAAAATGGATTTAGAGACAGGTTTACGAACACTTCTTAATTACGTGTAAAAGATTCACATGTTATGCTGTAAAAGTTTTTAATTTTATTTGCCGTACATTAAAAAAATTATAAACAAAAATGTAATGGATTAAATTGAAGCTCAAATACGTAATTCAATTTTATACTTATTTTACATCTTAAAAATATCCCAAAAGTCAAATTGCGTTTATATAATGATAGACATGGAATTGAAACA
>QYQE01000083.1 GCA_007280335.1 Nitrosopumilales archaeon
ATGTAAAAGGCTGCCAAAAGAGGCATGCCTGGAATATCACATGGGAAATTGTGAAGCCCCATGTCAATTCGAGGAAGCGCGCAAAAAATATGGGAATCATATTGAGGAACTAGAATCAATACTCAAAGGCAAGCAGAAACTAGAAGATTTTAGCAAAAAGCTTGAAAATGAAATGAAGGAAGCATCGTCACACCAATACTATGAAAGAGCAAAAGAGATTCATGATACAATGCACAGACTGCAAAACTTGCAGACAAGACAAAAAATGGAATCAACGAAAAACTATGATGAGGAATATTTTGGAATAAAAATAAAGGATCAGACTGCACATGTCATGAGTTTTAGGCAGACAAACGGTGTAATTCGTGATAGAAACAGGTTTTCTTTTGATCTTATTGGGGACGATTCCTTTTCATCATTTTTATCACAGTACTATTCCACAAACCCAATTCCAAAATTTGTCGTAACAAGTGAGCTTCCAGAAAAAAAAGATATTCTAGAAGAGGTCCTTTCAAGGACTTGTGGCTTTAAGGTCAACATCATGGTTCCAGCATCTGGCAAAAGAAAGGAAATGATAAAACTCATCATGAAAAACATCATACTATACCAATCAAAAGACTCTGATCCTGCCCTTGTAGAATTGCAAGAAAAAATTCACCTACAAAACATTCCAAAAATCATAGAATGTTTTGACATTTCAAACCATGGTGCAGATTATGCCGTTGGTTCCATGTCACGGTTTGTGGATGGAAGGCCAGACAAGTCAGGCTATAGGAAATTTAAGATAAAAACCGTTCAGGGAAGAGACGACTATGCCATGATAAATGAGGTGATAAAAAGGCGCTATCTTAGATTGCGGAAAGAGAAAGATGAGATGCCAGACTTGGTGTTAATAGATGGAGGTAAGGGACAGTTACGTGCAGCGTTAGATGCTCTAAAAAGCATTGGTACTGAGCTTCCTTGTATTTCACTTGCAAAAGAAAACGAGGAAGTATACATTCCAAAAATAAAAGAGCCGCTAGTTATTCCAAAAAACAATCAGGCGCTAAAAATTTTACAACATGCAAGAGATGAAGCACACCGATTTGGTGTTGCATATAACAGATCATTACGAAAGTTCAGTTAGAAAAACTCGTCAAGAGAATTTTCTGTTAATGGTTGTGCGTCAAATCCCATTTTGGCTAAATCATTTGCAAATTCTTCAACAAAGCCATGTACGGTGTAGATTTTTTCTGGGCTGCATCTTTTTACCAATTCAACAAGCTCGTTGTAGTCGCAATGATCACTTAGAGTGATTGAATAATCATGCTGTCTTGCAAATGAAAATCTGTTGGATTGAGCCCAGCCGCTAAAGCCAATTGTTATTGCATCATACTTTGATTTCATGTGTTGTATAAACTGGTTTTTTGCACCCATGTTTGGTGCAATCATGATCCATGGTTTTTTATCAAGCAGTCCGTTTCTTTCAGCTTCGGTATGTCCGACAGAATCATTTAGATCAACTCCAAAATTTTTATACAAATCATTTACCCGTTTTATGGAATCATGATAATACGGATTCCAATGTGCAAACAAATATGATAGAATCTGTGCCTTTCCAAGCTCATACCCTAGTAGGATGACAGGTCTTCCTTTGGAGTACATTTCAGAGATAATGCTGTTTACTTTTTTTATCGTCTCATCTATACTTGGAAAGACAAACTCAGGCATACCAAACGTGCATTCTGTGATGAGTACTTTACATTTTGGAACTTTGGCGCCTTTCATAAAACCCCTATTTCTGGTACAAATGTCGCCAGTGTAAAAGACGTCGCCAAAGGCAAGGCCGCGTGCACCCAAGATATGGCCAGTATCAACCATGGAAAAATCTTCATACTCTTCAACAAAGTTTTCAATATTATATCCACGAAGTTTTGCTATTTCGCTTGTCTGTCTAGTTGTTAAAAGCAAGCCTCCATTTTGATTGTGCAAGTGATCCATATGTGCGTGGGAGACAAATGCCAGCCCGTCACTTGTCGCTCGTTTTGGATCAAGATGTATTTTTGTTCCGTTTTGTACTGATACTATACCATTTGATGTCATTTTGACTGTTTGTGTCAAATCCAAATTCCAGACAAATCTATTGGATATAAATTACTAGATTGATCTGCAACTACATAGTGCATGATTAAAATTTTAGCATATGATCAGTAAAGTGTTTATTTACACAACAAAATAGATCTGTCATGATCAATCTGGGTATATTGATTTCTGGTCGAGGTAGCAACATGGAAGCTATTTTAAAATCAATCAAGAAGGGCAAAGTTCCAATAAAACCTGTAGTGGTACTATCAAACAAGCCAGATGCAAAAGGAATCAAGATTGCACAAAAGCTTGGAGTCAAGACCGAAATAATAGAAAGTGCTGGAATTAAAGGCGGAAACTGGGATTATGATAGAAAGATCGTTTCAGTTTTGGAAAAGTATGGCGTTACACCAAGAAATGGACTGGTCTGTCTTGCAGGATTTATGAGAATAATGAGTCCTGAATTCATCAGGCATTTTAAAGGAAGGATAATGAACATACATCCTGCAATTTTGCCTTCATTCCCAGGATTACACTCACAAAAACAGGCAGTGGATTATGGTGTCAAGTATTCTGGCTGTACGGTTCATTTTGTAGATGAAGGAGTGGATACTGGACCAATCATCTTGCAAGCCGTAGTACAGGTAAAAGATAATGATACTGAAAAAAGCCTTTCAGAAAAGATTCTTGCCAAAGAGCATGAGATTTATCCAAAGGCAGTCAAGCTTTTTGCTGAAGGTAAAATCAAGGTAAAAGGAAGAAAGATAGTAATTTCCTAGGAATCAGGTCCGCCAAAAAAATACAATACAACTAGCTCTTTTTTGTTTCCATGAAATTTGTGTTCTAGATTTTTTGCAACAAAGTATGACATTCCCTCTGATATTGAATAGTCTTTTCTACTGATATTCAAAAAACCGTCTCCACGTATGATGTAATAGATTTCATCACTGTCATGTGGCACTTGAGTATCTTCTTCTCCAGGTTCTAATCGCAGTATTCCCGCTGCTAAGTTTTCTTTGTTGATAAATGTGTGAAAGTATGATTTACTCTTTGAGATATCTTTTAGGAATTGGTTTGTGTCAAACTGGATTTTCAATAGTTTCTGTTTTCTGACGTGGTTAATCAATGTAATCAAGCATGAATAAATGGAAATAAATGGTAAGAGATTTTTTTAAAAATTCTGGTATGACTCTAATCATACTGGAGTCATACCATGAAATTTCTTCAAAAATTTTTCTAGTCATACCATGTTTTAAATCATATAAGCAACCTCAAAACCAGCTATATTATGAGTCTGATACAAAGGCAAAAAGGACGACCTACCAAAAATAAGCAAGTGGAAATACGAAAGATGTTGCAAAAGAATTTGCCTTGTATCATCTTGATACATCTATAGAAGAACTAGAAAAATGCTTGACGAACTGAAAGAGAAAATAAAATTAAACCCGAAACGTCTTGCATGGTATAGGCTGTTAATTAAAGGGATATTGTCAATAGCCAAGTTACACCTTCAAAAGACGGGGATAGAAATACCCCTACATTGCATGACATTACAAACATGAAACCTAGCTTTTATGGTTTACAAAATAAGCGTCGATTAGGTATCGGATAGTGTTACCCGATAGTATTTTATATCGGATAATGTTATCCGATACTATGGCAAAATATGCATCATTACCTGATTTCATCCATGATAGGATCCTAAAAAAGAAGCGAAAACTTTCCTCGACCGGCAGTCTAAATTCTGATAAAATTAAAAAAATCGAGGAACGAATGCAAATTGATTTTGTATACAATAGCAACAAAATAGAAGGAAGCACGCTTTCTAGAGGAGAAACCGAACTAATACTCAGAGGTATGACAGTTGGCAAAAAAAGCATACCAGAAGCACTTGCAGGAAAAGAGTTAGGTCATGTTTTAGCTGCACAAAACCATCCTTCGGCAATTGATCTTGTAAAAAAAATTGCATTTAACAATACTTACAAAATTACTGAACACGACATCAAAATGCTTCACAAAATAGCTATGAATAGAATAATTGCAACTGCTGGAAGTTATAGAGAACACGATGATTTGGCAGTACACGGTGCCAGTTTTACACCTCCACTATTTTATGATATTCCAAAACACATGAAAGAACTAGTTCATTTAATAAATAACAATCCCGATGAGCTACGACCAATCGAACATGCGGCCCAGGTTCATTATGATTTTGTTTGGATACATCCATTTGAAGATGGAAACGGAAGAATTGCAAGACTTTTGATGAACTTGCTTTTGGTTAGAAATTATTATCCATTTACTGTTATCAAACAGGTTGAGAAACCAAAATATCTTCGTACATTAAAAGAGATGGATGCTGAAGGTAATTTTGAGTCATTCTTGATATTTATTGCAAGATCTGTTGAACAAACACTTGATACATATCTATCGGCACTAGAAACCAAAGGAAAATCAAAATTCTTACCCTTCTCTATTCTTGCTAAAGGGACACAGCATTCTGCTGATTATTGGGGTCTGCTTGCAAGAAAGGGTAGAATTGATGCAATAAAAGAAGGCAAGACCTGGAAAACTACCAAACAAGTTATCGATACCTATCTTGCAGAACAAAGCCAAAATTAAGTAACATTAAACTTCAAAACAGGATTGAAAGGATACAACGTAAACTAAGAGAGTTAAGCGAAATTAAGGCAGAATGCACCAACATGGAGACCTCAAGTACAAAAATTAGAACTATTACAACTAAATTGGCAGATAACATAGGCAGAGAATTAAGTGAAATTCTAGGAACAATTGCTCCAAAATGATTGAGTATTTTCCCAAAAAAAACCGTAAATAATAATAATTGATCACTAATTTGTGCCAAAGAGACGACCTCCTCGTGAAAGAATAGATACCGTTCTGGAAAAGAGAGATAACTATCGTAAGAAAGATAGAAAAATACTCAGCACAGCACTATACTTGAGTTCAAAACCGAAAGACGGAGCAAGTATTTACATGATCTTAAGAGAGGCTAACCTCACGAAACAGGATCAATCTAAATTTACAAAGGAAATAATGATTCCAATGCAGAAAGATGGATGGATAGAAAAAATTACCTACAGTCCAAGACAATCAGTCTATAAAATAACAGAGAAAGGTCAATCAGCATTATTTGCAGCAAAAAAATTATGTTCTGAGCACGATCTACTTTCAAAGTTAGAAGCTTTTCGGGAATTTGCTACTCTATTTTAATAATTTTTGAAAATCCCCTAACTTTCGAAGTGGAAGGAAATCTTTTTCTTTCTTTGCCTTGAGCTTATTTTCTTTGTTTAATGACACCGCTACTCTCAAAGCACCTAACACATCTTTTTGGTTCTTACTAAGTAACGACATGCACCTAGCTTTCATATACCAAGCCTCATCATCTTTGCGATTGATGTTCAATACTTTTTCGAACATTTGTAGAGCTGATTGATATTTTGACATGCCATGATAGGCTTCGCCAGCATTATACCACGCAACATCATCTTTTTTATTTATTCTAGCAGCTTTCAAAGCTGTTTTTAACGCCTCTGCAAATTTATTCATCGTTAAAAGCTCATGAGACAAATTCACTAAAATATCAGAGTCATTAGGTTCGGATTTCAGAGTGTTTCTGAAAATAATCATAGCTTCTTTATGTCGACCTAAATCACTGAGGATCCAACCTTTCATGTATAATGCATCAACATCTCTGGGATTATAGGATAATATCTTGTTGAAGGCATTTAGAGATTCTCTAACTCTTCCCAATGCAAATAGAACTTCGCCTTTATGATAAAGCATGTCATTGAGCCATTCAGTGTTTACCATATATCTCGCGAAATTACTCGATGTTCTGTTAATAATTTGTAAAGCTTCTTCATACTTTTCTTTATCTCGAAGATATATTACCTCATCATGTATTTCTTCGAGGACATCCTCTAATATCCCAACAAGTTTTTTTGGTGACATTCTTTCTATTATGCTCTTTATTTTTTTAATATTCATCTTACTCTAAAATAGGAACTTTACTATAATAATACACCTTCAACTTTGTTGAATGTATCTGAAAGAATGTTGATTTGATTTCAATTTCACTTTGAAAAGGATCAATATCTTCTTGATCATGATTCATTTCTCTTTTTTTATCTTCAAAAGTTTTGAAATTATTTTCAAATCAATTGTTCCAGTCTTTAAGTGTCTAGACTCGATTTCGAGACTATGCAAAACAAATTGCAATGTCTCAAAATCGAGACTGGGAAATTCTCTCCCACAAAAATTCCAGTTGGAAGGGTACTGGTAAAAGAGAATAAAAACTCTCCACTACAAAACAAGGAGCATGACGTACAATGATGGTAAGTGAACCAAGGTTGTATGATGATGCAAAAGAAGTTGCATTAAAGGATCTCAAACTAGATCCTGAAAATGTTCGCTTCAGACACATTCCAAAACCCTTGACAGAAAAAGAAATGGAAGACTGGCTTTATGAAGAGGAAGACGTACGAGTCCTGATAAAACAAATTATCAGAGATAGACGTATTCACCAACCCATCTATGTCAGAGAGGACAAAGATGGACGATACGTGGTCAAAGAAGGCAATCGTAGAACAGTAGCCATACGAAGAATCAGTAGAGACATACTGACTGGGAAAATCAAGGACTTTGAAAAAGGACACTTTGACATAGTGCCTGTAATGGTTCTTCATGGTTCAGACCACGACATTGACATATTCTTGGGACAAGCTCATGTCTCAGGACCAAAAGGCTGGAAAGCGGTGAACAAGGGTTCTGCCATCTTTAATTTGATGACAAAGTATGGTGACTCTCTTGAAACCGTAGCAGAAGAGCTTGGTATGACAAAAAAGCAAGTCGAGAATTACTACAAAGGATTCCAAGCAACCGAATTGTACGGAAAGAGACATCCAGAAGATAGGAACTATGTGCCAAAGTTCTCGTACTTTGTGGAACTGTACCAGAGCAAAACGCTGACAACATGGGTGGAGCAGGATCCATCAAGACTAGACTATTTCATAGAGCTAGTTGCAAAGAACAAGCTCCTTGTAACATACAGGGGAGTAAGAAGTCTTGCAAAGATAATTGCTGCACCAAATCCATTACAGACCAAGGCATTATCTGTGTTGGACAAAGAAGACGGAGACATAGAAAAATCTCTATCTGTAATAACAGAATATGGTGATGCATCAAAAGGCATCTGGAAAAATGCAAAGAAACTACTTGCATCACTCAAAAAAGCAACCTATGAAGAATTTCTGTCTGCAGTAGATGATTCTTCAAAACAAGAAGTAATAACTGAAATCATAGAGGTTGCATCTTCAATACAGAACAACATCGACAAACTCAGAGAGGATGAACAAGAATGAACGGCGAGCCTCTCTTAGAGCTTACAATACGTGGTAGAGTAAGCACAAATTCAAACAGAGACGAAATCCACGAATGGAGAGAAAATCTTGAGAGGCATTTTGCCTCCTTTCTTCCCAGTCGTGTGGATAAAAGGAAAATATCAGTTGAAGTTAAAATCTGGTTGTCGACTAGTAGACTAGGATTTTCTAGGCGTAATGATCTTGATAATCTAGTAAAACCTATTCTTGATACAATGAAGAAAATGAGACTAATCGAAGACGATTCCGATGTCTTTCATCTTGAAGTGACAAAATTTCCTACTGATGGTGAAGAAGGAGTACATGTTAGAGTTAGGGATTGGAATTGAATAGAAAAAAAATAGATCCTCATCATTGTAGATGTTTTTCAATATCAAAATTACATTTTAGAAATTTTAAAGCCAAATTACAAAATTTCGGTTTTAGTGAACCACTTTTCGAAGAAGACCATCATCAAATTCTGGGTTTAACAAAACCCATCTACCAATATTACCAAATTCATGTAAAACTAATGCGTACAGGAAGGATAGAAGCTGAAATAGAATATCCGCAAGATTACCCAATGGCACATCTTAATCCCACTCATAGTTTTCCAGCACATGCCGAACTTAACTCTCTTTTGAATGATTTACAAATTACATACAAGTGCAAACGCATACCCCCTATTACTTGCGTACAACGACAAATAATACCCGCCCAAAATCCTACACATAAGAATACATTTTATGCCATTGGTGGAGTCGGTGCGTTAGCCGATTTAATTTTTAATGATGGGAAAGTTACTTCAGCGGTTCTTAACGGGGGATTAAAGGAAATTAGAAAAAGCATACGTCGAAAGTTAAAACGAAGAAGGTTCTTGAACTAAACCCCTAACTTAACACTTCAAACCCCTAAATGAACACCAAGAAAAATTTTGATGAAAACCCCTAAGATTGAACAGAGTGGTATTTCTACTTCTGTTAAGATGTCAGAGGTTGTCATCTTGAAATTCTTGGTGTCAAGTTTCGGAGGGTGGATTAACTTCTAATATCATCATATTCTCTTTTCGTGTATTTCCCACAAGATCCACATTTCCAAACAAAAGCCACTCATGCTTTGATAACAATTTCTCCAAGATCATAACAATTCTTACACAACCATTCTACTTTGTTTGCTTTATCACTACTAACTAGTTTTATTTTTCCTTGCTCAATTACATTTATTGTTTCACTGATTTTATCATGTCTGAAAAATATCAAAACTATCTTCTCAGACTTACATGTTGGACATACCAAATCTTTAGAACAATAACTAGTGTGTAGTTTCATGTGTAAATCAAGAAAATTACAATCCACCAATAAAGTTGCTAATTTGATTTTCTGCTGAATCAAGTATGGAAATGTATGGACCACTAGATACAACATACCTAACTGCATGAATTACACATACAACTAGAGTTTTACCAAAAAAAAGCGATGTCTTGCTTGCTACATCAAGAATGCTTGCAAATGCAACTTCATGCGCATGTTTTTTTATTTTATTATCAGAGTTTTTACTATAAAAAATACTCATGAGTACATCCTCTCTTGTTTTCCTTGCAAATTGATCAGATTATTCTTCCAGAGTAGTGCATGTTGGTCATTTGGATACATCTCCAAGATTTTATCATAGCATAGTATTGCTTCTTCATATTCTCCCCTTTCTTCAAACAAGTGTATTTTTCTATATAGCAAATTGACGTAGGAATTAATTGAATTCTTATTTGATCTCTTGTGAGATTTCTTATTTTTTAATAGGTCATTCATGAGAGTATTTAGTGTACCTTAACTATAAGTCTTTAGAATATTAGTATATCTTAACTTCTAGACAGGGTTGCTAAAAACTGTTTTGTTGTATACAATAGAGA
>QYQE01000068.1 GCA_007280335.1 Nitrosopumilales archaeon
AACACTAATTACTAGATGTTTAACTCATATTAATTATGAAAAATGAGAAACAGATTATTGCTGGCGCGATAGCGGCCGCCATTATAGTCATGGCAGTAGTAGTGTTTCCCTTTTGGAATTTAATCCCAAACAATGTTACAGAGACAGTAAAAGTTGTATTAGTAGATGAATCAGGCTGTACTGCTGAAACACATGATGGGTTTGATGTAAAAATTGGCCCATGTAATGCAAAAGCAGGTGACAGCATTACGACATCATTTGATGGAAAAATCAGAGATAGACACAAACCATTTACACCTTAATTTTGAAAAATTGTCTAGAGCAGTTTTAGATCTTTTGTAACTTTATCGACTTTGTCCTCGGGAGCTGGCCCGATGGAAATACATGTAACTGTTCCAGGAGCAATTTGAGTATGACCGGCATCTGTTACTTCGGACCACGGAAGATCAAGAGATATTGCATGTCTTTTTATTTTCCCCAATTCATCAAGGCTAGTCACTTTTACAACAACTTTTTCCTGACCTGACAGTTCCCATTCCTTATACCACTCTGGATGTGATTTCCTGACATGTTCTGCACCTAAAACACACGCATGCCCAACCTGAGCCGCTATTTTTCCAGTGCCCATGTTAAGATCCTTTCTTACTACAACTACTTGTTTAACCAAACCCATGCCAATTTTTAAAACCAATTAGAGTATGTTAAACTTTTGAATTGAATTAAATAATTGAACTAAATTAAAAAATCGTGGATTACGATGTTATAGTTGCAGGC
This sequence comes from Nitrosopumilales archaeon, assembly GCA_007280335.1. GTDB lineage: Archaea > Thermoproteota > Nitrososphaeria > Nitrososphaerales > Nitrosopumilaceae > TA-20. Next base: position 775 of record QYQE01000068.1, read on the forward strand.
GGCAGTGTCTCTGGTCTTCTTTGTGCAAGAGAAATAGCAAGTCAAGGCCATAGTGTTTTGGTCATAGAGGAGGATTCAGAAATTGGAACGCCTGAGCATTGTGGCGGTCTAGTTAGTATCATGGGAATAGATGAGCTTGGAGTAGTACCTATGAGAGCAACGCTTGATAACAAGATAAGATCAGCTGCGATTTTTTCACCTGCAAAAAAGAGTTTTTCACTTGATGCTAGATCTCAAAAAGTCATAGTTTTAGATAGACGGGAATTTGACAAACAAATTGCACACCAAGCGCAAACTAACGGTGCTGAAATCCGTGTCAGATCATCATTAAGAGAGATTTTTGACGATGGGATCAAAACTTCCGAGGGCTCATTAAAATGCAAAATTGTTGTTGATGCACGAGGAGTCTCTTCACTTATTCAAAAAGATAGAACAGGAATATTACAATCTGCACAGTATGAAGTGTATGCAGACTGGATTGAAAAGGACAGAATCGAGGTATATTTTGATCAAGAAAAGTTCCCTGGTTTTTTTGCATGGGTTATTCCTACCAGAAGAGATGAAGCCAAAGTAGGAGTGGCAGGAAAAGGCATCAATGCTGCTGTTGCTCTTGAAAGTTTTCTCAAAGAGAAGGGAAAATATTCAACGATAAGAAAAGTCTATGCTCCAATTTGGATAAAAGGCCCTATACAGAATTTCGTGTCAAAAAACATTGTAACCATAGGAGATGCTGCAGGACAATCAAAGCCTACTACTGCAGGAGGAATTTATTCATGCGGTCTTGGCGGCATATTTGCTGGAAGATCAGTTTCTAAATTTTTAGAGTCTGGAAAATCATCTGATCTTCTCGAATATCAAAAAACATGGACGGATAAATTTGGTCAAGAGTTTGAACATATGCTTCTTGCACGAGGTATTCTTGAAAGACTGGACAACAAATCAATTGACAAAATGTTTGAATCCATAACACCAGAGATTGTAGAAGAAATATCAAAAGAAGGATCCTTTGATTTTCATACGATCTCACTTGCAAAGCTACTTGGTGTGAAAGGTTCAGTTAAGGCAATACAGGCAATTTTAGGAAGCGAGTTTAGAAGACTGTTAACATGAGAAGAGTTGTAAATGATAAGCAAGGTATAAATTCGGTTTTTTATCAGCTCTGAACATGTCATCATCTATCACATTACCAGTATGCAGTTCGTGTCATAGACCTATCATGCCTAATGATAAATGTGTCAAATTTAACTGCCCTAGTTGTGGCACCGTTCTGATTTGGAGATGTGAAAGCTGTAGAGAAGCTGCCAGAACTTATAAATGCAAATCCTGCAACTTTGATGGACCATAGAAAAATGGCACGTCTTTTACTTCGAGCAAAAATTCTTCCAACAGGCACAGAAACAGATCTAGATGCAGTTGCAAAAAAGATCGCATCTACATTAAAAGATGGAATACAGCTTTTAAAATATACAAAAGAGCCATTAGCTTTTGGCCTCTACTTTATTAGCGCAGAATTTTCTTTGGAAGATAAGGATGGACAGATGGGCTCACTTGAAAACACTGTCAAGGCAATAGAAGGTGTAGGAGAATTTGAAGTCCTTGGAGCAAGCAGGGCATCTGTAGATGTAAAGTAGGTATTTTTTTGGTACGTAAAGACGAACCGCTTCAAATGCGTGTTGGCGAAGCAAAGCAAAGAGATGTAGGAAAAAGACGAGCTCGTATTGAACCAGAAGCTATGGAATATTTACGAGTAGAACCTGGCGACATGGTAGAAATTGTTGGTAAAAGATCAAGTTGTGCAATAGTGTGGCCAACAGACGACGATAACAAAGCTCCAGACATGATTAGAATTGACGGTCAAACAAGAAAGAATGTGGGTATTGAAATTAATGACCTTGTTAATGTAAAAAAGATTGTAGCAAAACCTGCAAAAAGTGTGGTGCTCATGCCAGTAAATGGAAATGTTACGGTTGACAAGGAATTTACTGATTTTGTAAAAAACAGACTCAAAGGTCTACCGCTTTCTGAAGGCGATGAAATCTCTGTAATGATTCTTGGTAACTCGATGGACTTTAAGATTCACAAAATATCACCCAAGGCGGTTGTCAAGATAGAACGTGCCACAACTCTTACAATTCTAACTGAAACATCAGTTGACAAGAAATTACGAGTAACCTATGAAGAGATAGGAGGGTTAAAGACACAGACAAAAAGAATGAGAGAAATTGTTGATCTGCCATTACGACATCCTGAAGTGTTTGAAACATTTGGGATAGACCCGCATAGTGGAATTTTGTTATATGGTCCACCAGGATGTGGAAAGACTTTGATTGCCAAAGTACTTGCTAGCGAATCAGAGGCAAACTTTTACTCCATAAACGGACCTGAAATAATGAACAAGTATTATGGAGAAACAGAAGCCCGGCTCCGTGACATATTCAAAGAAGCAAAAGAAAATTCTCCAAGTGTGATATTTATTGATGAAATTGATGCCATTGCTCCAAAAAGAGAAGAAGCATATGGTGATGTAGAAAAAAGAGTAGTTGCCCAGCTTTTAGCTTTGATGGATGGACTTACAGACAGAGGAAATGTCATTGTACTTGGTGCAACAAATAGACCAGAAAGTATAGATCCGGCATTAAGAAGGCCTGGAAGATTCGATAGAGAAATTGAAATTTCCGTACCAAACGTAGATGGAAGATTAGAGATACTTCACATTCACACACGAGGAATGCCACTTGATAAAGATGTAGATTTGAAAATACTTGCAGCAGAACTTTATGGTTATACTGGAGCAGATATCAAGTCATTATGTAGAGAAGCCGCAATGAAAGCACTTCGAAACTATTTGCCAGAAATAGACATGGAGACAGAAAAAATTTCTGCCGAAATTTTACAATCAATGAGAATTCGTTTACAAGACTTTTACGATGCAATGCACGAGATTGTGCCTACTGCCATGAGGGAATTTTATGTAGAAAGTCCAAAGATTTGGTGGAAAGACGTCGGTGGATTAGATGATGCAAAAAGAACATTACATGACAACTTGATTATGTCAATAAAGGAACCTGCAAAATTCCAAAAAATGGGAATCAAACCTCCAAAGGGTGCATTACTTTATGGCCCACCTGGATGTGGAAAAACGCTTCTAGCAAGATCACTTGCAACTGAGGGAGGAGCTAACATGATTCTTGTGAGAGGTCCAGAAATTTTATCAAAATGGGTAGGAGAATCTGAAAAAGCAATTAGAGACATATTCAGAAAAGCAAAGGCATCTTCTCCATGTATTGTAATTTTTGATGAGCTTGATTCTTTTGCTAGAGCAAAATCCATGGAAGATGGTGGTACTGGAGAGAGGCTTTTGAGTCAACTTTTAACAGAGATGGAAGACGGTGGGGCATCCAGAGTCATTGTACTTGGTATTTCAAACAGACCTGATTTGATAGATACCTCGCTTTTAAGACCTGGAAGATTAGACTTGATCTTGTTCATACCAGCCCCAGATGAAAAAGGCAGATTAGAGATAATCAAAATACTAACACGTACCATGCCTCTTTCTGGAGACGTAGATTTGAAAGAAATTGCAGTAGCAACAAAGAGTTACAGTGGAGCAGACCTTGTTGCCATATGTAGAGAAGCCGCAGTACATGCAATGCGAAATGATTCTGCCAAGATAGGTAGTGCAGATTTTGCAGCCGCATTAAAGCTTGTCAAACCTTCCATAACAAAAAGTGTAGATGAATGGTATGGTTCAATAAAAGAGAATATATCATACGCCATACCAAAACCAATCGATAAAACATTTTACGGTTAAAATATGACAATACCATTCAAAAATAAATTATATGAAATGATAAAGGAATCTGGGTCCTTAACAGATTCGGAACTTTCAAAGTTGTTAATCAAGGGTGGGGTTTCAATTCCAGAGGATGAAGTCAACAAGACATTGCTTAGCTTGGAAATTTATGGGCTTATCAAGGTAAGCTGGCTCACAAAAGAACAACGTCGAATAGAAATAGTAGAAAAAGAAAACGAAGTAGATGAAATAGAGCAGCAAAGTAGAGAAAAATTAGAACATGATTATGAAGCTGGATTTCCTGGTGTTGACCAAGAACAAGAAATCCCAGAATAAATTTTGAAATAACTTTACTAAATTTTAAGATAAATTATTTTATTTAAAAACTGGAAAGTTAAATGCTGCATCTAATGCTATTCCAACAAATATTATTGTGAGATAAGGTGCAGTAACCTTGTATGCTTTCCAAGCAAATTCTGAAGTTGGTGTTTTTGTAAGTTTGTAATGATACACTAGCATCAGACCGCCAGATACAGCGGCTATTACAAGATACACGTATCCCAGTCCAAACGCAATTAATCCTATAGAATATGGCAATAGGATTGCAGTATTTACCAAAATATACTTTGATGTTCTTTGCATTCCAATTAAAACCGGAAGCATCGGTATCTTGGCTTCTGCATAATCATCTTTGATCTTCATTGCAAGACACCAAAAGTGAGATGGTGTCCATACAAATACCAAAATTCCCACAAGAGCACCTAGTATATCCATAGAACCAGTTGCGGCAGACCAACCTGCCATAGATGCCGCACTTCCCGCAAATCCACCGATGACAATGTTTGAAGAATTTCTTCTCTTAAGCCATGCTGTGTAAACAATTACATAGAAAAATATTCCAAGCGCGATGAAAAATGTAGAAAGTGGATTTAGAGTAAACCATGCAAAAATTACTGAAATTGAACTAACTATCAATCCATACAACAAGACATTTTTTGCAGACATTCTTCCAGAAGGAATCGGTCTTGTACTAGTTCGTTTCATCAAGGTATCAATGTCTCTATCATAATAGTGATTTAGTGCACTAGAACCAGCAGAAGAAAGCGATCCAGCTATGATGATATACAAAAGACTCCAATAGTTTAGTTCAGGTCCTATCAATTTGCTCGCAGCATACATCGATGTCACTGCTGTAATTACAAGAAGAATAACGATACGAGGTTTAGATATTTCTAGTACTTCTTTTAATCCCAATACCTCTGTTAGCGGTTTTGCTGGGAATTTAATTTCTTCGAAGTTTGCCAATAGATACTCAAAAGGATTAATTATCTCACTAATTTGAAGTACCACAAATGAGTGACTGGGACCTAATGATGCCTGGCATGGGCCTCACTGCCATAGGCCTTGCTGGAGTTTTCTTATCTTATCTTGGGATTGCAAATACTTTCCTTACTGGAATGCAGGCACTTTCAGGGCTTACAATGTTTTTTGGGTTGGTATTTTTATCGGCAGGAATCCTAAGTGGTGGCGTATCAACAAGTAATCGTGCAAAAGCAACGACTCTAGTTATTTTTGGCATATCGGGTTCCATTGGCGCGTTTGCCTTAAGTCAAAATACCAATGTTACATCATTACCAAGATTTGTCGGAGTTTTACTCATCATAATCATACCAACAGTTGTCATAGCATTTACTGCAATGAGGATGCCACAGTATACCAAACCAATATCTGTGATATTTTTATTGGCTATGGCAGTAGGAATTGTTTCATACAGTGCGTTAGGATTCATAGGCCCTGGAGCTCAATTTTCATTACAGCCGGCCACAGTACAAAATGAAACAGAGGTCAAAGAGACACTCGCTTCCAATGTGCCCACAGTATCAGTAGCGATACTTGTGAATGCATCAATCAATGGTAATCCGAGCTATCAACCTGATGCTATTACAGCGAAAAAGGGCAACATAATTGAATGGAAAAATAATGATAATGTAGTACATACCGTAACAAGTGCATCTGATGCTGGTACAACATTTGATTCAGGTTTAATAACAAAAGGAGGAGGAACGTATCAACTTGATACTTCAAAATTAAACGAAACAGAATATGATTACATGTGTACTGTGCATCCCTTTATGACTGGTAAGATAACAATCACTGCACCACAAAAACCAATTATTACAAATGTAACAATTGTTACTGGCGCATCAACACAAAGTGCTGGTCAGAAATATTTTGATCCAGTAGAAATTCCAGTGAAAGTAGGCATCACTGTAGTTTGGACTAACAAAGATTCAGCATCACATACTGTTACAAGTGGAAACCCAAGCGAAGGCCCGTCAGGAACATTTGACTCTGGATTAATAAAAGCAAATAACACATTCCAATACAAATTTAGTTCTGCAGGCACAACCGAATATTTCTGCACATTACATCCTTGGATGACAGGAAAAATTACAGTAGGATAAACTTGCAAAAAAGCTTAGTGCTTTTACAAAATCACATTGAACTTCTCACCAATCACGCAAAAAAAAATATTCCAAATGAATCATGTGCAATTTTATTTGGCAAAATTGAAAATGAAATCTTTGATGTAAAAGATGTTTTTTTGACAAAAAATACAGAAAATTCACCAGTCAACTTTGCAATATCTAATGACGAGCTACTAACAGCTTACAGTGAAGCAGAAAAAAGAAAACTTGAGGTAATCGGAATTTTCCATTCTCATCCAGACTCTATTGCATACCCGTCTTTGACAGACAAGAAATACATGGAGATAAATCCAGTTCCATGGGTCATATTTTCTAACAAAAATAAAGAATTCAAGGCATATATTTTTGAGTCAGAAATTATTTCAGTAGCATTAGAAATAAAATAGAATTATTTGTGAATATTTTTTTTGTGTCTTTCCAAGTGTTCTTTATCGAAAAACGTAGCATCGCATGCTTTGCATTTGAGTTGAGTTTTAGAGCCCCACAATCACCATTACATATGAGCAGGTTGCGTAAAAGGATACCGTAATCTTTTAGAGGCTAAAAGTAACCATCATGCCATCAGATACATTTTTTAAAAATTTCTTATCAGTATTCTTGATTTTTCCAATTACATTTACGGGCGAATAAGGTTTGATCTCATCTTTTTTGCCTATAGGTGTGGGTCCAAAAAAAAGACATATTGCTTTTCCTGTAGGCCAATAGGCAACGTCCATCAAATCCACCAGTGGTTTTGCATTCTCTGCACCTATTGTAATAGGAGTTTCGTTGGTGTAGAGCTCCTCTCCCCAAGAGTTTATTTTCACATCAAGTGGCAGGCATTTAAGAAAGAAAGATACTGTCTTTGGTGCTAGTTCATCATCTAGTTCTAAATCTATGGTCTTTATTTTTGGAATATTCAGTGTGACCCTATGGATCAACAGTCGATCTTGTGATTTAGATTAAATATAGATTGATAGTGGGACATTATTGGAACAAAGTCAGGATGAAATGTCCCACCGGAAAGCCAAAGTGGGACATTTTGAATTTTGCAAATACCCTTTTTCCCAGAAACAAGGTAGCCGAATAAGGCTTCATGGGCGAAGGATAAAGAAGGAAAAGATCTACATTTACATCAAAGATCTGATCGGTGAAGGAATTACAAGTGTTACGGATCTTTCGAAAAGACTAGGCAAGTCAAGAAAGCAAACCCGGCGTTACATCGATGTGATGACCCAGCTTGGCATGGTAAAGTTGAATGCTGCTAATGGGTGGATTCTAAAGGAAAACCGATTAGATTATGGGTGGCTTGCAAGAAACGATTTTGCAAAGATTCCAGAGATTGCCAAATGGATGGATGATTGCATAGCTCGCCAGATAAAGCAGGAAACAATGCGGCAGTACTTGGCAAATGTCAGGTACATATTCAATAAACTCAAGGTCAGCCCAAAAGATATAATATCATCTAAAAAAGCTGCTATCGAGTTCTGGACTAGATTCATGGTAGAATACAGAAAAGAAAACCCAAACGGAGCAACACACAGGTTCCGGGTATCATACAGGAACTTTCTTGCAAGCCACGATATCATATTTGCTCCAAAAATGGGCAAGGTTTACGGCCTTTCATCATCTCCTGACAATTCCGGTATGTATGCTGGAGTAAGTCTCTCCTCTGATATTACATCAGAGATTGGCAAGATGATTTTAGCCGATGGTGATTTTGAACTCTATGTATGGTGGAGGGTTGGGCTTCGAACTGGTGCAAGAAAGGGTGCCATAGCTACCATGACTTGGGATAGAACATACTTTGATGAGACCAACGAGGACGGTTCTGAATCATTCAAGATGGAGCAGCATGAGACAAAGGATCCTCGAGGTCATTATCACTTGGGAGAGAATGGTGAGTGGAAGATAAAGTATCCACCACTAGATCTAAAGATGATCCTGCTTGATTGGAAACAAAGATCAGGTCATACCAGATTCTTGTGGTTCAAAGACAGCGGTTCGGATGTACAGAACAGGATAAATGCAAAAAGGATTGGAAAGATGATGTCAAAAAAACTACGATTCTATTATGAAAAAGTTGCCGACAGAATAGATCCTCTTACATGCCAGTACATGCGTAAGATGCCATCTCATCTTATGCGGCATACGCTTGCACAGCAGATGAAAGAATCAGGAATGACAAACGAGGAGATTGCAGATACTTTTGGGTGGAGGACATCTCATATTGTAGGAACATGGTACACAAAGACATCTGAGAAGAAAAGAAAGGAGATTTCTACAAGGTCTTCAAAGGTAATTTTTTGAATTGGTTTGGCGTTCAACTTTTGATTTAGAAGCTAGATTTTAGAGAAATGTTTCATAACAGGAACAAAATGAAATCCTTATGAAACATTTACAGACCTTAATGATTTTTGTACAGCCTTTCATGTTTTGCTATTTAGTTAATTCTATTCATAAAATTATGGATCAGATCCGATGGGACTAGGGTCCATTGTGGTCGTATTTTTGGACCCGCTTTTGTAGAAAATTATTTTTTGTGGTGTTTTAATAGAATAATTACAACAGCTGGGACCACAAAGTACATACCAACATTTAGCAAGATCACTCCAATTCCATAAAATAACATTTCAGCTTCGGAGTGAATTGTAATGTAATTCAGAATAGAAAGTGTTGTAATTAAGGG
>QYQE01000071.1 GCA_007280335.1 Nitrosopumilales archaeon
ATTCCAATTTAAGAATTCTTGATACTATATTTGCAACAAGTAGTCCAAGAAGGGCGCCACCTACCAGATCCAGTGGAAATTGCTGCATCAAGTATACTCTGCTTATTGATACTAAGACAGGATAGATCCACAAAAGATAGCATCCTCTTGGAAATCGCTTTGATAATGCAAATCCCAAAATGAATGCAAAAATTGTGGTTCTCACGGTATGGCCTGCCGGAAAAGAGCCATCAATGGTACAAGGCACCCCAATGTCAGCTGCTGATGTTATGGAAAGGTGTGCTCCTTCAAATTTCAAAGTAGGTGCCTCATATCCTATGTAACATCGTAGGTATGCCGAAAGCATGCTTCCTACTATTATAGAAAGCAGCAGGACAAGCCCTAATCTTCTAGTCTCTTTTTTAATTAATAAGATAAAGCTGATAATGATAAGATACAGAATCCATCCAGTTTCTGTAAAAATCTGCATTGCCAGATCTACAGTGGTGTTATTTCCTAGCGAATGAACATAATTTTCTATACCATTGTCTAGTGGGGCAATAATTTTTGCGTAGGCAAGACAGGTAAGGATTAAAAAAAATACAAGAAGTAAGATAAATTTTCTAGATCTTAGATCAAAAAGCCACTGTTGCATCTAAACCACTCCTAACAGTTCTTTCTGGCATGCTACCTAAACGCCAATTATTCCATATTAAAATGAGATGGAAAGTTTTACCTTCAAATCATGCCCAAGTAATCCGTTATAGTCAAAACTGAAATTAAAAATTAGATCCATCATCCGACTAAAAGATTTTAACCACACCAAAAGATAGGATCGCCGTGAGGATCCTAACCCTTGATGAACTGGACACAAAAGGGAAGACTGTCTTTTTGCGTGTAGATATGAATAGTCCGATGGATCCTAAAACTATGCAGATCTTAGAAACAAGTAGGATACGAGAATCAACTGAATCTCTAAAAGACCTAGAGGATTCAAAGGTTGTCATTGCTTCCCACCAAGGAAGAGTTGGCAACAAAGATTATACCGGAATGGAAAATCACGCCAAAGTTCTTTCGCAAATTTTAGGTCGCGAGATAAAATATGTCGAAGATGTAATTGGTTCAGAAGCACAAAGAGAAATAAAAAATATGAAAAATGGTGATATAATTTTGCTTGACAATCTGAGACTTTGTGCAGAGGAAAACTATGAATTTACCCCAGATAATGCTTCCAAGACCATTATGGTCAGCAGACTTTCAAAGCTTTTTGATCTTTGTGTAATAGATTCATTTCCAAGCTCTCATAGAGCACATCCTTCAATCATAGGATTTTCCCACATACTTCCTGCGTGTGCAGGAAGGCTTGTTGAAAGAGAAGTCAGAAGATTAGATGAGATAATGACAGTTGCCAAATCTCCACATGTTGTGGTGTTAGGAGGTTCTAAAATCAACGACCGACTTGAAGCAATCGAGACATTAATTCAAAATGGACGAGCGGATCAGGTCTTGCTTACCGGAGTTATTGCAAACGTGTTCATGCGTGCACAGGGAAGAATAAAGTTCCCACTTGGCATAAAACAAGAAGAGGAAGTAGTTTCAAAAGCTCATTCTCTTATTGGAGAATATCCAGATGTTTTTTCATTACCAGTAGATATAGCAATAGAAAGGGATGGTTTCAGAGTAGAGATGGATGTACGGGAATTAGGAAAAGGTGATCAGATACTTGATCTTGGACCAAAGTCAGTAGACTATTACATCAAATCAATACATGGTGCTGGAACTGTTTTTATGAGTGGTCCTGCAGGATTTTTTGAAAATGAAAAATTCAAGTTTGGTACAGAAAGTCTCCTTAGAGGTGTTGCAGACTCTTTTGCTACCACCATTGTAAGCGGCGGCCATCTTACTGCTGCACTCAAAAGATACGGCTTGTCAGACAAGATAAATCACATCAGTACTGCTGGTGGCGCATTGGTGCTATACTTGGCAGGAGTCAAGCTTCCAATGATTCAGTCTCTAGAAGAGGCCGCAGAAAGATACAGATCTAAAAAGTAGCTTTACATTCTGAGTTTGGACAAACTCTTGGTTCCAATTTTCCCAAGTGTATTTCTAAATTACACGAATTACACTTGAATTTCTCGACTTCTGCAAAGAGTTTGTACCATTGGGTGGTAAAATCCTGCGCGATTGGTCTTAAAAGGCTGTCATTGTGCAATTGTTTGAAAAACAGTGGCATATCATCGATTGTCAAGGACTGGTCAATGTTATCTTTCAGTATCTCAAAGATCTCGTCGTTTGTAAATCTCAGGTTGGTATCATTGAACTTTTCATAAATTATTTTTCTAATTTGTAGTGGAATAGATGCAGATTGATTAACCAATTCAGAAGAGACCTGATGCTTCTTCTTTTATCTTGTCAGCAGAAACCGTATCATTTAGCTTCTCAGAGACGTATGAGTAGATACCATACTTTAGAACTTTAAGAGATAACAAAGCACATTTTATTCTTGCAGGCCCAAGTTCATGCAAGCCAAGGTTTTCAAGTATGTCTTCTTTTGTTAGTTTTTTTACAAAGTCAAAATCTTTACCCATGATAAGTTCTGTTAGCATTGAAGCACTTGCCTGACTTATTGCACAGCCTTTTCCTGTAAACTTTACATCAGCAACCTTGTTTTCTCTAAGATTGATGTGCATTTCAAGCTCATCGCCACATAATGGATTACTATCTTTTTGTGAAATGTCTGGGTTTTCTATTTTCCCATAATTTCTTGGGTTTCTATAATAATCTAAAATGATTTCTCGATAAATATCAGCACTACTCAAAGTCTAAACAGCTCCCTAGCTCTATTAAGTGACCTGATAAAAACATCCACCTCTTCTTTTGTGTTATAGATATAAAAGCTTGCTCGGGATGTTGCAGAAACATCTAGTCTTTCCATCAAAACTTGTGCACAGTGATGACCAGATCGTATAGCAATACCATCTTCGTCTATTATTGTAGCAAGATCATGTGGGTGTATATCTCCAAGATTAAATGAAATGACTCCTCCTCGTTTTGTAATATCTGGTGGTCCGTATAGAACAATTCCTTTTACTGCAGAAATTTTGTCAAGAGCATATTTGGTTAATTCAACTTCATGCTCACGCACTTTGTCCATACCTATTTTATCAAGATAGTCTAAAGCTGCAGAAAATCCAATTACATCTGCAATGTTTGGAGTTCCAGCCTCAAACTTGTATGGTAAGTCATTCCAAGTTGTCTCATACTTGTGTACCTCTCTTATCATATCTCCTCCTGTGTTAAATGGAACCATGTTTTCTAGCAGTTCCTTTCTTGCCCACAATACTCCAACACCTGTTGGGCCAAGCATCTTGTGAGCTGAGAATGCAAAAAAGTCACAGTCTAGTTTTTGTATGTCTACTTTTAGATGCGGAACAGATTGCGCCCCATCAACTAGTACCCGTACTCCCTTTTGACGGCATTTTTTGATTATCTCTTCAGTCTTGCTTATTGTTCCTAAAACATTTGACATCTGACTAAACGTTACAAGCTTTACCTTTCCAGTATCCAGGTATGTATCTAGTTGGTCAAGTATGAGCTCGCCATTGTCATCTACTCCAATGTATTCAAGTTTGGCTCCTTTTTCTTTTGTCAAGATTTGCCATGGTACGATATTACTGTGATGCTCGTATTCTGTTGTTACAACAATGTCGTCCTTTTGTACATTTTGTCTTCCCCAAGAATATGCAATAAGGTTGATTGCTTCTGTTGTTCCTCTAACAAAGATAAGTTCCACACGATTTTTTACGTTGATAAATTTTGCAACCTTGTCTCTTGTAAGTTCGTATGCTGCAGTAGATTCTTCTGCAAGCTCATGCACCGCTCTGTGTATGTTGGAATTGTAATTAAGATAATAATTGCTAATAGAATCTATTACTTGAATTGGTTTTTGCGATGTTGCCGCATTATCAAAATAAACAAGAGGTTTGTCTTTGTGAACCTTACGTTTTAGAATAGGGAAATCGTTTCTGATGCTTTCTATATTGATTACACTAGTTTGCAAATTTATTCAACCTCGACATAGATCTCATTTTGTTCTATTTTAACATTGTAGGTTTTAAGAGGTAATTCGGCAGGAAGGTTTTGCGGTACTCCTGTCTCAAGATTAAAAGTAGAAAGATGTAAAGGACATGTCACTCCCTCATCACTTAGAATTCCACCTGAGAGATCAGCTTCTGCATGTGTACATGTTCTGTCAGTGGCATATATTTTGCCGTTGAGATTTGCTAAAAGAATTTTTTTATCATCATGATCAAAATCAAGCATCTCGCCCTTTTCCAGTTCTTTTGTACTACAAGCCTTTATCCATTTTGACAAAAAATTCTCACCTGTATTTGTAATGACTTTCAAAGATGTCTGTTTCACGATATCTTGTCTCCTCAACTTCCAAGAGCTCCTTTAGCTGTTCATCTGATTTTATTGAAAGTTCACGACCAAGCCATTTTGAGTCTATAAGATATGTTATCCAAGCTCTAATCTGGTATGACATTTTTCTTGAAAGCGGTTCAAGAAATCCTTCAACTATAATTTTTTGGGCATCTGATTTTGAAAGACATCGTGTGCCCAAGTAAAAGAGCTGCTCTTCATCAATTTGTGCAACAGATGCGGCGTGTGTTGCCTTGACATCATTTGTAAATATTTCAAGGCCTGGAATGGAATCAGATTTTGCGCCCTTGTCAAGCAAGATGGAGTGTCCTGCAAGATAGGATTCTGTATGGTGTGCCTCTTTTTCAATTCTAATCATTCCCTTAAACAATGACTTTGAAGTATCTTTTAATACAGATTTTTCAAGAACTCGTCCAGTAGTTGATTGTGCTATATGTATCAAGTTGGATGTAATATCAAATGATTGATTCTTGTTTCCAAATACAACCTCTGTGTCTGTTGCATTTGCACCAATTCCGGACAGATAGTTATCAATTTTATATCTAGAAAGAAGCGAACCAAACAATCCAAGATACCAATTCATTCTACCATCTCGTCCAATGTCTGCTTTTCTTGTGGAAAAGTTTACTGCGTTTTGGTCCATTGCCTGTAGTGTGATTAAATCAAGCTCTGTATTCTGGTTCACATGCACATTTAGCAGCTCAAGATAGGCTTGTTGTTTTGGACTTTTTGGTGCATAAAGCTCTTGTACAACAGATGCCTTGGAGCTTTCTTCTCCTATTATCACATTGCGAGATATTGTGGAAGTTTGGTCCATTGATAATGACAGAATAATATGAATTGTCTTTTCTAAGATCATGTTTTTAGGAATATAAATGAAAATTCCTGAATTAAAAAATGCGTTGTTTAGTGCTGTGTACTTGTCTGTTTTTGGATCAGTTGATTCTAGTGATTTTTTTATTTTATCAGAATGATCTTTTATCGCATCTTGTATTGAACATATTACCAGTCCCTTTGATTTTAGTTCTGGTGGCAAATTTATTTTGTGTATATTTGTTCCAATTTGTACCACATGTGGATTGTCAGCAAGCTCATTCATTCTGTCCTTAACAAAATCTGGAACTGTACTATCTGAGCTAAGTGAGAATGTTACCTCGTCTGGGTTCATCTTGTTTGCATCACTGTATTTATTGTACAGTGGTGATACCTCCGGTGGTAATTGTTGATATATTGCAAAAGAACTTTTCCTGTATTCTTTAAGCCAAGCTGGTTCGTTATTTGCATCAGAGATTTCATCTATGTGATTCTGACCAAGCTTTGATAGAACAAATGATGACATTTCTTAAAAAATTTACAGGCTACAGTTTAACCGACAGAGCCATCCATTTCCATTTTTACCAATCTGTTAAGCTCCACTGCATACTCCATTGGGAGCTCTTTGGTAAATGGCTCGATGAATCCGTTTACAATGAGGGTCAGTGCTTCTTCCTCAGAGAAGCCCCTTGTCATAAGGTAGAAGATCTGCTCATCCCCTATCTTTCCTACAGTTGCTTCATGTGTAATAGTGGCATCTTCTTGATTAATTTCCATGTATGGATAAGTATCAGTTTTTGATTCATCATCTAAAAGCAATGCATCACATCTAACAGAAGCTTTTACGTTTGTAGCTCCCTTTGCAACATGAAGCAATCCTCGATATGTGGTTCTTCCATTACTTTTGCTAACTGATTTTGATGTTACTCTAGATGTGGTATTTGGTGCCAAGTGTACCATCTTTGCTCCAGTATCTTGGTGCTGGTTTTTTCCCGCAAATGCAACAGACAATGTCTCGCCGTGTGCTCGCTGTCCTAGTAGATAGATTCCTGGATATTTCATTGTAAGTTTGCTTCCAATGTTTCCATCAACCCAATCCACTCTTGCACCTTCATATGCATAAGCTCGTTTTGTAACTAAATTGTAAACATCATTACTCCAGTTTTGAATTGTTGTGTATCTTAGTTTGGCATCTTTGAACGCAATTAATTCTACAACTGCAGAATGTAATGATTCTGAAGAATACACTGGTGCAGTACATCCTTCGATGTAATGTACTTCTGCACCTTCATCTGCAATAATTAATGTTCTTTCAAACTGTCCAATGTTTTCTTTGTTAATTCTAAAGTATGCTTGAAGTGGAAGATCTACTTTGATACCTTTTGGAACATAAATAAAAGATCCACCACTCCAGACTGCACTGTTAAGTGCGGCAAACTTGTTATCCTCTGGAGGAATTACTTTACCAAAATATTTCTTGAATATTTCAGGCTGTTCTTTTAGTGCAGTATCAGTATCTAAAAATAGTACACCTTGTTTTGCAAGATCTTCTCTTAGGTGATGATATACAACCTCTGACTCGTATTGAGCTCCTACACCTGCTAGGAATTTTTTCTCCGCTTCTGGAATTCCAAGCTTGTCAAAGGTCGCTTTTACGTCAGCCGGAACATCATCCCAGTTTTTTTCTGTCTTTTCAGATGCCCTTGCATAATAGTAAATATTGTTAAAATCGATTTTACCTAGATCGCCACCCCAATTTGGCATTGGCTTTTTCATGAAAATATCATAAGAACGTAGTCTAAAGTCAAGCATCCATTGTGGTTCGTCTTTTAATTTGCTAATCTCTATAACGGTATCTCTTGTAAGACCCCTCTTGCTTGTGTAAACATACATTTCTGTAGAGTCTTTGAAATCATATTTACTATAATCCATATCGAGGTTCTCAGTCGTCATACACGTACATAACACCGTTATATTATAAAAAACTTCTACAACTGTTCCTACTTGTATAGCGGAGTAGGCTAAGCTAAATAGTCTTACACTAACTCTTAGGTTAAGCTAACAAGTCATTCCAAGTTTTTGAAATCAGGAGGATATTTCTATTCCACTATAATCTTTCCAATTTCCCACGGATGCAACTGACAAAAGTATGGATGATCTCCTTTTTCATTAAATGTAATTTCGTGACTTTTTCCAGCTGCAAATAAACCGCTATCAAAAATTGTACCAGTTTGATTATCATCTGGATTACCACTAGTTATTGTATGAGATGCAACATCAGTATTTTCCCACTTTACTTTCTCTCCTTGCTCTATAGTAAGA
>QYQE01000005.1 GCA_007280335.1 Nitrosopumilales archaeon
CTACCTAAGATATCATAAATTGCAATTTCTCTATCTTCAGAAATCGATGAGAGAAAATTCAGTGTGTTTTCATCTAGCTTACCGTCTAGTCTACTAGCTCTATACATCAATTTAGGAATTAGAATGGTTATATATAGCATAGACGGTTTTTTTATTATGGCACAAGAAACTCAAGGATTAAGAAGAATGATTTTCGATGAGCTAACAAAAATTGTGGATCCTGAGATCAATGTCTCCATTATGGAGCTTGAACTTATAGACAACGTTGACATTAACGGTTCTTCAGTTAAGTTAGATGTACATCTGACTAGTCCTTTTTGCCCAGCTATTTTTGGTTTTAAAATAGCACAAGACATACATGATTATTTGCTAAAAATTGATGGAGTTGACGATGTAGAGTTAAATGTCTCTAATCATTTTATGGCAGAGGCAATAAACAATCAGGTAAACGCCAGTCCAAATCCGAAAAAGCCTTAGATTTTACTTTCTAAATCCTAAAAGATATCCTCTCAAAAGTTGTATTGCCATTGCTGGATCAACACCTTTTGGACAAACATGGCTACAAGAACCTGCAAAGTGGCATCTCCAAATCCCGTGTGATTGGTCGATTATTTTGAGTCGTTCTTTTTTACCATCATCACGATTATCTGCCACGTATCGATAAGCCTGTGCAAGCCCTTGTGGTCCGATAAAAGAGGTATCGGTAGCCATAGTTGGACATGATGAATTACACAATCCACATTTTATACAGTAAGAAAATTGCAGGTATTTTTCTACATCTTCTGGGGTTTGCAAAAATTCTTTTGTTCCCGGAGTTACTTCTGAATCTTCCCTCACTATGTATGGTTTCATTTTTTTATGAGTTGCAAACATCTGCTTAAAATCAACTGCCAAATCTCGAATTATTGGAAAATTATGCATTGGTTCTACAGTTACTACATTTGAGTTTAATTCAGAGATTTTTGTGTAACAAGCAAGTGAAGGCTTGCCGTTAATTTGCATTCCACAAGAACCGCATGAAGCTTGTCTACAAGAATATCTTACTGCAACAGAATGATCTAGATTTTGTTTTACAAATAGAATTGCTTCTAAAACTGTAGTCCATTTTTGAACAGGAACCTTAAACTCTGCAAATGTTGGAGACGAATCAGTCTTTGAATTAAATCTCGATATTCTAAGAATTATAGAGTTAGATGAAATAGGTACAGAAACTTCGGGTGTCTTTGAAATTGTTTCAACGGCCATTTTATGACATTCCTATTCCTGCCATTAATATAGTTCTTGAACCATATGCAATAAGTGCTGCCATTGCACCAATAGAGCCATAGTTAATCATTTTTTCATACATAATACCTTGTTTTAGTTCCAAAAGTATCACACGTAATCCATTAAATCCGTGAACTGAAAGCAAAATCAATACTACTTCAAGCATTAAAGCATAAGGAAGTAAATGATAATTTGCAATTACATTTTGGTATTGTAGAGATTCGGAAAAGTTCTGCGTCATTCTAAATAGGATATGTATTGCTACTAGTGCTACTGCTCCAAGAGCAGTAGCATAATGTATTTTCATTATTATACTTTCACGCATTTTAATCACCAAATAAAACTGCCATGCCATACATCATTGCAAGAGCTGCAAGTGCAATTGAAACCCAGATGCAAAGTCTTTGTTTGTAATTCAGGCTACCTGTAGCAGATCTTTGTGATTTATCATATGGATATTCAGGTTGACCGGGCTTTCCAACTCCAATTCCACCATGTCCTAACATCACCCTAATTCCATTTGCAGTATGAAATACACACATTCCAATTACCAACGTAAGTATCAGATGTCCTTGTGTAGTCTGAGTTAATTCTAACATCTTATCCCATGCCACTTTGCCGTTGACTATGGAGCTTGTTTCATAAATGTGCCCTATCAAATATGCAAGTAATCCTAATCCACTTAATCGCTGTAACCAATAGGCAACTCTTTCTAATCCATAACGAGCTGGGTTTGCCATTCCTCTCAAACCTTCTCGATTTGACATTCTTTCTGCCATCAGTATTTTCTCTCCACTGGCTTGTATTTAGTAATAGTGACAGGGTGTTTTTTGATAATAGGTTCTTTTGTATCATAGTATACTAGTGTATGATGTAAAAAGTTCTTGTCATCTCTATCAGGATAATCAGTTCTTGCATGTGCACCTCTTGATTCTTTTCTTGCTATTGCTCCAACAAGAATAACTTCGGCAACACGAAACATGGAATCTAGTTCCATAACGTTTGAAAAGTTTGTGTTATATTCTTTAGCCTTATCGTCTACATGTTTCCATGTTTTTTGTTTTAGTTCACGTAGTTTTTTCAGACCATCTATCAAATCGTTTTCGTTTCTAAAGACATATGCTTTTTCATTCATCATGTCAGTTAGATCTTGTCTTACTTCGTAAGGATTCACGCTGCCACTACCGCGAAATATTCCATCATAGATTCTTTTTTCTTCTGCAGATACAAGGTGTAATGGAAATTGTGGAGATTTAGCTTCTAAAACATATTTTGCGGCAAGATCACCAGTTATTTTTCCCCATACAAGACATTCAGCTGTAGAATTTGCTCCCAATCTATTTGCACCGTGTACACTATTACATGCAGCTTCACCTGCGGCCCAGATTCCTTGAATTTCTGTTGCGCCGTCTATGTTGGTATGAATACCACCCATCATGTAATGAGATACAGGCCTTACATCAATAGGCTCCTTAGCTGGATCTATACCTGAAAACTTTAGTGATATTTCTCTAATTGCTGGTAATTTTTTTATTATTAGTTCGTTACCAAGATGTCGTAGGTCCAGCTTTAGACAATCCACACCTGTTTCGTGCTTAAAACCACGGCCCTCATTTATTTCTGTCATCATAGCACGAGACACTACATCTCGTGATGCAAGCTCCAACTTGCTAGGTGCATATTTTTTCATAAATCTATCTCCGTCTTTATTTAGAAGATACCCTCCTTCGCCGCGTGCACCTTCAGTAATGAGAATTCCTGATGGCAAAATTCCTGTAGGATGGAATTGAACAAATTCCATGTCTTTTAATGCCATGCCAGCTCGATATGCCATATCAAGGCCCTCTGGAGTTGAAGAGAGAGAGTATGTAGAATAGCTATAAAGTCTTCCAGCACCTCCTGTTGCTATAATTAGTGCTTTACCTTTTATTGTATAAAATGTTCCAGAAGAAAGCTTGATTGCAGTAATGCCACAAAACTTTTGGCCGTCATGTATTATTGATGTAGTAAACCATTCATTGTAAAATTCAATATTGTCAAATTTCTGGCATGTATCATACAGAGTTTGCATTTCATAAAATCCTACTTTATCCTGAGCAAATGTTGCACGTGGATAACTATAGCCACCAAAATTTCTTTGACCAATTCTTCCATCTTCTCTTCTTGACCAAGGCATTCCCCAATGTTCAAGCTGATATATCTCAGAAGGCATCTCATTGACTAGTTTTTCAATTACGTCTTGGTCTCCAAGAAAATCACTTCCTTTTACAGTATCATAAACATGTGATTCTATGCTATCTCCTTCTTCTGGAAAAAGTACAGCGGCTGTTCCACCTTCTGCAGAAACAGAATGCGAACGCATTACTTGTAATTTTGAAATTACTGCAATCTTGATATTTGAGCTAGTTTTTGCAGCTTGAATTGCAGCTCTTAGACCTGCCAGTCCAGAACCAACAATTAGCAGATCATGTTCTATCGTATCAACCATGTTTAGACATCTTCCTTTTCAAATTAGATAAATATGTCTTGTGAAGAATTTATGCAATTTTATTTCGAATCGTTAATATATATCGCTAGTGATATCGCTAGTGATGATCTCACAGTGGGTACAACGAGTTGGCAGTTCAGTCCCAAGAGGATTCTCTAGATATTTCATACTCGAAGTACTTGAAAAAAATCCAAGCACTGGTAAAGAGATTATAAATCATGCAACAGTACAGAGCGGTGGGAGATGGAAGCCTTCACCAGGTCTAATTTATCCTCTACTTGGAAGACTTTTAGATGAGAATTTAATTGAGGAGACAAAAGACGGGAAATACCAGATAACCAAAAAGGGCAGACTGGTTGCAGATGATCTTGAAACCCTAAATAAAATTGTAAAAAACCAAATGGATGTCATGTTCAGGGTAGGTAATGTAGGCAAATTTGTGGCCATGGATCTTTTAGAACGTGTAACAAGTTTAGGAAATTCGCTTAGTTCCAATGTATCCAATATGACAAAAGAAGAAACTGGAAAATACAAGAAGTTTCTAGAATCTGAACTTCAAAAGATAGAAACCGCAGAAAAAAGACGTGGTAAGGAAATCAAAGTCAGTTAAGCCATAAATAATTGTAAATATCAATATCAACGATTGTCAAATCTTAGAAAATTGCTTTTTGATAATTCAAAACCCCTTGTGGTTCCAGGTGTCTATGATGCAATAGGAGCAAAAATTGCTCAAAAAGTTGGTTTTGAAGCCATGTTTCAAACAGGTTATGGAACATCTGCGACTTTACTTGGATTACCAGATTATGGATTTATTGGAGCAACAGAAACAACAGAAAATGCACGTAGAATTTGTAGAGCGGTATCTGTTCCGGTAATTGTAGATGCCGACACAGGTTATGGAAATCCGCTTAGCGTATGGAAGATAGTAACTGAGTTAGAAGCAGTAGGAGCAGCAGGAATTTTTCTTGAGGATCAAAAATGGCCAAAAAGATGTGGGCATATGTCAGGAAAAGAAGTCATTCCAAAGGAAGAATATTCTCAGAAATTACAGGCTGCATTAGACGCAAGAAAAAGTAAAGACTTCATCATAGTAGCAAGAACTGATGCAAGAGCGCCAGAAGGATTGGATGCTGCAATTGAACGTGGACTTCAGTATAAAAAAATTGGAGCTGATGCAATTTTCATAGAAGCCCCAAAATCTATTGAGGAGATGAAAAAAATTGGAAGATCAATTAAAGCTCCTCTAGTTGCAAACATGATAGAAGGAGGTGCAACACCTCTAGTTTCTTCTCAAGTACTACACAAGATGGGGTTTAAGCTTATTCTATATCCGCTCTCAGTTCTTTTTGCAAATGCTTTTGCATCCATGAAAATATTACATGAACTTAGAAAATCAGGGACTACAGCTAGATTAAAGAAAAACGTCGTCAATTTTGATCAGTTTAATGAGATTGTAGATCTTACAAAATTCAAGAAAATGGAAAGGAGTTATGTATCAAAAATATAAAATAACAAAAAGGAGAAAAATTCTCCAAGTCAAGTAGTTATCTAAGTATTGTTTCTTTTTACTTCGATGTCTATAGTGGAAACATTTCTGTCTCGCCCGTCTGTTGATTTTAGCAGTTCTGAGCCGATTGTGATGTTTCCAATAGAATACCCAGCATTTTCTGTTTTACGTGCAACTATTTGTGCAACGTCAACAGCTCGCCCAATACTGAGTCCTCTTGCCTTGATAGATATTTTTGGTTGGTTTGCCAACTGAATCAGCGTAGAAGTTACATACGCCATCAGTGGTTTTTTGCCTATGTAGATTGTCTCTCTAGACTCGGACATGTGACATTCTATACGTTAGGATAATTTAAATCTAAGAATGGAACACGTGATTCGATGAATTTTGCCATACCTTTTTTTCTGTCTTTTTTTATGATCGGATTTGGTTTTGCTTACGGATACGGCGAAATTTCTACATCAGATTTCAAGATAGTCAATTCGTTAGGAGAAGATATCAAATCACCAGTAGTAGATCAGCAGCTTAATTTGCAAACTTCACTAAAAAATATCAGTGGCAAAAATATGAACTGGGCATACATTGTACAAATAATTGATTCCAACGGAGCTATAATAGATCTAAATTTTGCAACAGGATCTCTTGTAAAAAATCAAACATTAACAGCAGCGCTTTCATGGACACCTCATTCTGTAGGAAATTATAAAATTGAGACTTTTGTATGGGACAACCTACGAGACATTGATGCATTAGCCCCAAAATCTTCATTTCCCATAACAGTAACATAATTAGAGACTAGTCATTCATTTAGTTTTTATAAAAAATAATTATCTATCATATTCTATAATTCTAAAAATAAATTAAAAGAAATTTTGATTCTACTGTAAACCTTTTTGTAAGAATATAACGACGCAAACTACCGGATGAGATGATGGATTACATCAAATTATTAAAAAAGTGGACCGGGTGGGATTTGAACCCACGATCTCACCCATGCCAAGGGCGTATCCTACTGGGCTAGACGACCGGCCCAACTTCTACAATCAGAGTGGCATTCTGATTTGCATTAACTTTTTTTGTGAGGTTATTAACGTTTAGATAGTTCAAGAAATTTAGTTCAACCAAATCAACATAAGATATTTAACTATCAAATACAGAACTTTTCGCGTGGTTGTAGATAATAAAGCAGTTATTACTTATGTTCAAATTCAAAAAGAAGATCTAGCAGTTTTTAGAATAGTACCAAAAGAGGGAGATGTACCACAATACAAATCTGGTCAATTCATAACATTGGGAACACATGTTCCAAGTGAAAATAAAATTATAAGAAGAGCATATTCAATTGCATCCCATCCTGAAAATAGAAAATATGTTGAGTTATACATCAGATGGGTAAGAAAACCACTTCCAGGTCGTCTTACTACACAACTATTCAGTGCAAAGGAGGGAGATGAAATAATTTGGGTAAAACCTACCGGTGCTTTTACAATTGAGGAGAAAAAACCAAATGGTGAACCTGACAATAGAAGAATCGTTTGTTTGGGCGGAGGAACTGGACTTGCACCTTTTGTTAGTTATGCTCAACATCTACATGATACTGGAAGCAACAGGGAGATTGTAGTGTTACATGGAGCAAGCTATGTTGATGAACTTGGTTACAGAGATCTTTTGACAAAGATGGAGGAAGAAAGTCTTGATAGAGGTAAAAATAAGTGGAATTTCAGATACAGAGCATCAATAAGCAGACCACAAGAATGGTTTAACAGATCATGGAATGGACAAAAAGGAAGAGTAGAAACATTCTTGCAATCAAAAGATGGAGAGACGTCTCCTCTTGAGAAGATAGTAGGTGAAAAAATCACCATTGATAATACAGTCTTTTTCATTTGTGGGTGGCAAGGAACTATAGATGGGTGCATGGATGTTCTTACACCAAAGGGTTTTGTAACTGAAAGAAATAAGAGACCAGACAAAAGCTTTGAAATAAAGTTCGAATCATACGGTTAAGTCAAAAATTTCTATTGAAAAGATAATATTGAATATTATTGGCGGGTCTACGGGGACGTAGGTCAGCTTGGTTAGACTGCCAGCCTCGGGCGCTGGATGTCGTGGGTTCAAGTCCCATCGCCCCCATTTATTGAGAAATTTGCGTTCGAGTTGTTTTTCTAGTAAAATTTCAAACATAATTCACTAACGTGTTTGTTATTTTGTAAAATTGTATCAGCATTGAAATATGACAATATTTGTAAGAGGTATAATTGACTGTTGCAATTTACCTTGCTCATTTGAATCCTGTTACAAAAGCACATGTAGAGATAATTGAAGAACTAAAAGAAAAAAATGAAGTTCGAGTCATGCCTGTTATATTTATCAATAAAGACAAAGAGATCAATAGTAGAAGTTTTCCATTTGGATTTGAATTACGAAAAAAAATGCTTCAATCAGTATTTGGCAATTCTATTTCCATACTATCAAATTACTCATTTTATGCACCCTTTGCAAGATACATGCCACCTCTTCTTTCCCCATTTTCTTGGAGAATAAAAAAACAAATTCTTGGCGGTTTAACAGATGATTATTTCACTTATACTGGAGATAAAGCTGAAGGATTTGTGCTAAAACTTTATGGGCTTAACCCTAGAGTTGGAACAAGAAAAACCACTTCCGCCTCTTTTGTAAAACAGAAGATGTTTGAGGCAGCTCTTGGAAAAGATACAGATTGGGAAAACTATGTTTCACCAGAAGTCGTAAAGATAATTCAAGAGAACTGGGATATTGTAAAAAAAATTGCGGCCTCTAAGGATTATACCTATAGAGTTCTTGGAATGAAATTTCCAAGTAACGGTTTCTGGTAGAAATAGATTAATTACAGACGACTTCGATGTTTTATATGAAATCTTTTAACCCTGAATTTGTTTGGTTTGA
This sequence comes from Nitrosopumilales archaeon, assembly GCA_007280335.1. Taxonomy (GTDB): domain Archaea; phylum Thermoproteota; class Nitrososphaeria; order Nitrososphaerales; family Nitrosopumilaceae; genus TA-20. Next base: position 8,187 of record QYQE01000005.1, read on the forward strand.
CGGTAAATTTGTGAAAGATAGTGAAGCGAAGGTTTCTGTTATGACGCATGCAATACATTATGGAACTTCGGTATTTGAGGGCCTTCGAGGGTATTGGAATTCAAAAAATCTTTACATCTTCAGACTAGATGATCATATCAAAAGATTCAGAAATTCAGGTAGAATTTATTCAATTTCTTTAAAATTTACAAATAAGGAAATTGCTAGTGCAATAATTAATCTCTGTAAAAAAAACGCAGTGAAACAATCATGTTACATAAGACCATTTTATTTTGTTGGCAGATATGGCATAAACTTGCATGTAACAGAAAATACTCCTACACATACAGCTATAGTGATGTTCCCCTTTGGTGATTTATTTAACAAAAACGGAATAAAAACTGGTGTATCATCTTGGAGACGAATTCACGATATATCAACACCGCCCCTAGCTAAAATGGGAGGAAACTATCTAAACTCAATTTTGGCAACACAAGAATGTAAACGAAATGGGTATGATGAAGCAATTATGTTGGATCAATTAGGAAATGTGAGTGAAGCCCCAGGAGAAAACGTATTTCTTGTAAGAAACAACAAATTGATAACTCCTCCAGCAAGCTCATCTGCACTTGAAGGAATAACAAAAGATTCCGTGATAAAAATTGCGCAGGATTTAGGATACGAAGTTATAGAAAGAGAGGTTACACGCACTGAACTTTATCTATCAGATGAGATTTTTCTTACAGGTACTGCTGCAGAAATTACACCTATTATTTCTGTGGATGGTAAAAAGGTGGGAATTGGAAAAGCGGGAAATATAGCAAAACAGTTGCATTCAACATATTCAGAAATAGTTATGGGCAGAAATGAAAAATACTCCAATTGGATAACTTCGGTGTACTAACTTGAGAATTGTTCAGATAGGAACTGGTGGATGGGGTAAAAACCATACAAGAATTCTATCACAATTGGGAGTACTTTGTGCAGTTTGCGATGCGGATTCAACCAGAGCAAAAGAATTTGGAGCAAAATATTCTGTAAATCATTATTCGTCTTTAGATACACTATTAGATTCAGAAAAATTTGATGGTGCTTTTGTTTGTACACCAACTTCTACACATTTTAAAATTGCAAAAACACTATTAGAGCAAAAGAAAAATGTTTTTGTAGAAAAACCCATGACGTATCTTTCTCATGAGGGAGAAGAACTTCAAAGGCTTGCAGAAAAAAATAAAGTAGTTTTGACGTGTGGATATATTGAAAGATTCAATCCAGCAGTTGCTTTGGTCAAAGAGTACGTTAAATCAAAAAAATATGGAGAACTCATAATGTTAGAATTCCATCGTGAAAATAGAATGCCTCTTCACATAAAGGATGTAGGAATAATTTATGATACTTCGGTGCATGATATTGATACAGCAATGTGGTTTTTTGATGACACCCCGGAAGTTGTATTTGCAAGATCAGGAAAGATAAAACATGAGCATGAGGATTTTGCAACCATAATGCTTGGTTTCCGGGATAACAAAGTAGCAGTTATTTCTTCAAATTGGATAACTCCAACAAGAGTAAGAAAATTTAGTGCAGTATGTGGTGATGCTATAATATCATCTGATTTTATTTCACAAGAGATAAAGATTGAGACTAATCACGGTACAGAAATTCCAAGAAAAGAAGTTGAGGAACCTCTTCTTTTAGAAATAAAAAATTTTCTTGCCGCATCTGAAGGGAAAGAAAAGATAATAGTAAAACCTGAACATGCAGTGAATACAACAAAGGTTGCAGAAGCGGCACTTTTATCTAGTCAAAAAGGAACTCCAATTTATCTAGATCTTAAATGAACAAAAAAATGATGGAAATGTTGGCATGTCCTATAGACAAACATTTTCCTCTAGAAATTTTTGAATCAAATTCACAAGAACAATCAGTATTAGAAGGTGCCATATATTGCCCAAAATGTTCTAGATTTTATCCCATAATAGAAGAAATTCCAATAATGTTGCCTGATGAGTTGAGAAACAAGGATCAAGATATTGAATTTCTAAAAAGAAATCAATCAAAGTTGCCTGAAAAAATAATTAAACAGGCATCACCGTGGCACTTGTGATAACTTTGGTAACAAACTTTGTCTCAGAGAAAGCAAAGATAGGAAAGAATGTCAGAATATGGCATTTTGCATATGTTGGTGATAATACAGAAATTGGTGATAATGTGAAAATCGGTTCTCTAGCACACGTGGATTATAATGTAAAGATAGGAGAAAATACGATGATTGAGGGCATGGTTTACATCCCACCTCTTTCGAGGATAGGGAAAAATGTTTTCATTGGTCCGGCTGCAACTCTTACAAATGATCCATATCCTGCAAGTAAAAAGATGGTTGGTGTCACTATAGAAGATGGTGCGGTGATTGGCTCACGCGCTGTAATAAAAGCTGGAGTTACAATTGGAAAGAACAGTGTTGTTGCAATGGGAGCTGTTGTTACAAAAGATGTACCTGCTGACATGGTAGTAGTAGGAGTGCCTGCTAAAATCAAATATTCCAGAGAAGAGTACGATAAAAAAAAGAAAAAGTGGGAAAGTAGTTAATTTTTTATCTGTTTATGGAAGATCCAATTTTTAATTTTTGAAAGAATAAAAATCCAAGCAATCACCAATATTATTGCAATAAGTGCTTTGATTTCAGAATCTAAGATTGAATCAAATTTACCATATCCACTTATTGTCAATGGAGCAATAATTGAAATCAATAATCCACCTCCCACAATAATCAAAATCCACATTACAAATACAAATAAAAAAATCTCTTTCATATTTTTACACCCATCATAAAGGCAGTCACTATTGCAAGTACTGCAGAAAAAATAGATAGTCTAAAAATTACAAGCCCAACTTGTTTTTCTGTCATTGGTCCACCTGCCAGAATTAATCTTACAAGTGTGATGGGAGCATCTTTGTTAGTAGTAGCCATAAGTTTAAAGTCATCAGTATGAGTAACTGGATTTGATTTTATCTGCCTATGTTCAATTATACGTTTAACACTTGATAAAAATAGAAACGAGTTTATCACTGCTGGCAATAATGCGACTGCAGCAATTATCTCCACATGGCCAACTATTGCTAAAACTCCATACATTGCACCAAGAGTAAGTGCTCCTGAATCACCTGGAAATATTTTACTTGGAAATTTATGATATTTGTAAAATGCTAATGAAACAAATCCTAATGGAAGGCTTGCAAGAGCAATATCATAATTATGAATTATGAAGAGAGATATGGTAAGGGCAAAACTCGCAATTGTCATAAATCCGCTTGCTACACCATTGAGAACATCAATTGAGTTTATGGTATTGCCAGTTACAGGAATCATGAAAATTACTAATGCAACATACAGCTCAGGAATCTTAACAGTACCAAAGAGTGGAAACGAAAGATGTGGGGTATACGTACCAAGTAAAATAATTGGAATTGCAGATATAGCCAGTGCAACAGGCTTAAACCACCCACCAAGAACCTTTCGATCATCTATCAATCCTACAACAAAGGCAAGTGATGTTGTGATTAATATGGCCAATATTTCAGCAGTAGGGAAAAAAACATACAAAGTGAATTCAGATGTCAAAATTCCAACAAGTATAGAAGGACCTCCAGGTCTCGGTACCATGGCCCCTCCAACTCTATTGTAATCTTTTACTGTAAGATTTCTTTTTTCTAATCCTTTTATTAGAAATGGAGTTGTTATGTAAACAGAAAAAAAGGCAATAGCTGAAACTAGGATGGCAAGAATGATTTTGTCTAGCATCATCTTACCTTTTGTAGCTGTATCTTTATGTTTTCTGCAATGGTAGAACCTATTTTATCGATGCCTGCTAGTTTCTTAACTGGAATTTCAGATAAATCATGCAGGTTTCGTATACCGTTCTTGTAAAGAATTCTTGAACGAATTCTTCCTATTCCACGTATCTTTACCAATTCAACAAGTTCCTCTTTAATTCCATATGATATTCTCTGTCGCATAATATTCAATTCATCTAAAATGTCATCTCGAGTTTCGAGCTTTGCTATCTCATACAATGAATGTACAAGCCAATCTGCGTTTTCTACCATTCTATGCATATCGCCTGATTCTATGCCTAAATTATCTGAAAGAAAGATCTCACTTGATTCATTTATCCAAGCATGCATTGCAAGTAAGCTTCGTGAGCAGTCATACTCTGAAATATTTTCAATTAGTTCAGAAGCATTATTCTCAAGAAGAGTTCCTACCATTTCATAGTCTTTGTTTCGTAGTGAGAATTTTGGGAAAAAATCCTCCGAGCTTGTAATAAGATGCAAAAAACCAAGTGTGTGATTTTTTCGTTTTGAGATTTTTTGTAATGATTTTTTGAAGTAAACTGCAGTGAGTGGATCTATGTATAACATAGATGTCTTTTTCCCAAATTCAGTTGCTACAAATCTCTCGCCTTTTTCTTTTATTAGATTTTCTAGCTCAAGATAATCCAAGGTTATTTGAATTTTAAATTTTATCGTAGATTTTCTATCCTGAGAACCAGACAACGTCTCTGAAAAAAAATCTATTATTTCATTTCGCTTTATTCCAGGATTTGTAGATATCAAACTAAGAATATGAGTTCTTAGTGCTTTATCATCAGTTAATTTTGATTTTATGGGTTCTGGTGTTCCGTTAATGTAGTAATCAATTAATTCTGTACGATTTGAATTTCCTACAATGATTGCTTCTCCATAACTATCATATTGTGGCCTTCCAGCTCTACCACAAAGCTGTTTGTATTCCAGAACACTTATTGGTTTATTTCCTCCAAATTTTGCGTCATATCTGTTTATGCTAGAGATAATAACTCGTCTTGCTGGAAGATTCACTCCTGCTGCCAGTGTAGGGGTTGATGCAATTAATTTTATTTTCCCACTTCTAAATTCAGATTCAATTGTCTCACGACAATTCTGGTTAAGTCCTGCATGATGAAACGCTACTCCTTTTTTCACCAAAGTAGCTAGGTTTTTGATTAGATCAGTATGTTCGTTATCATCAAGAATTTTTTGTGATATCTTGGCTAGTTCTTTTTTTCCTCTTCTGGGAGACTCTTTCCTATAACATCAGATGCTTTTGCAGCAAGTGAGGCAGAACGTGCTCTTGTTTCTGCAAACAAAATTGCTTGACCGCCGTTTTTTAAAGAGTCTATTCCAAGATCTACAGGCGGTCCCCTCATACTCGTTTCTATCTCAAATTTTTTCCCATTTTGCATTGTTACGACCCCCTGATCATACACTCCTTCCCAAAGAGGCACGGGCCTCCAGTCACTTTCTACTAACTCAGAATCCAGCCATAAAGAAATCTCATCTGCGTTTGTCACGGTGGCACTTAAAGCAAGTATCTGAGGTTTTTGTTCTAACAATTTCAATTTTGTTAATACAATTTCAAGAGTAGGTCCTCTATCTTGATCTCCAAGAAGATGAACTTCATCAGCTATCACAAGCGAGATATCATTTATCCATTCCGCCCCATGACGAATAATAGAATCCATTTTTTCATTAGTAAGAACAAGAACATCATTTTTTCCCAGATTTTTGTCTGTTAAATCAAAATCACCAGTTGATATTTCTACTTGTATTTTCCTACCTAAATCAATTGATTCAAGTTTTTTAAATTCAGAAAACTTTTCTGATGCTAGAGCTTTAAGAGGACTAAGATAGACTATTTTCCCTTTTTTCTTGTAAATATGTTCCATTATTGCAAGTAAAGCAATAAGCGTTTTTCCGCTTGCGGTTGGTGCTGAAACAAGGATGCTTTTTCCTTCTAATAGGCCAGCTTCTACACTAGATTTCTGCGTAGGATAAAGTGTTTCATAACCTATGGAGGAAAGAAATTCAGTTAATTGTTTTGGAAGATCAAGTTGCGATACTTTCATACACGGTTATAATGACCGGGTTTTGATTCATAAATAGCTGACTCTCGTTGCAATTTTTTGAGATATTTACGAGCTTCTTCTTCTGTAAATTTGCCAGTCTTTACCAATTCTTTAACAAATGTCTTTTCTTCAACTGGTCTTTTTTCGTCTCCTTCAAGTGATTTCATCACGTCCATGAACAATTGCATCTTTGATACTTCACTGTGTGGCCTTCCCTGTAGAACTCCAAGATCAACCTGTCCAGTGTTAACATCTACTCCAGCATCTTCAAGCATGCTTTGGATCAAAAAGATAGCCCTTTCAGCATCTTCTGCTTCTACTTTGGTCTTCATCAACAACCTAGCCCTTGCCGTTGCTAATCTTACCAAGCCTTCAAGCTGTCTTGGGGTTACTGTTATCATTCCTTCAGATTCAACATTTCTCATCTTCATATAATATTCTAGGATTTTTTCCTCTGCCTCTGGAGTAATTACTGGTTCAATTCTCTTAGCATATGAGAGATATTTTGTTAGAGTGCCCACGTCAATTAGTGATTTTGTATCCGCACCAGAAGTACGATGAAGACTAAGAATATGCCTAGCTATTCTATTATCTCTCTCTTTAGATGGTATATCGCGTACAACAAAAATGAGATCAAATCTAGTAAGAAGAGGTATTGGGAGATTTACATTTTCTGTAATATTCTTGAAAGGATCATATTTTCCATACATGGGGTTTGCTGCTGCTAAAATCGAAGTCCTAGCATTTAGCGTAGCAACAATTCCACCTTTTGCAATACTAGCAGATTGTTGTTCCATTACTTCATGGAGTGCACTTCTATCTTCTGGTTTCATTTTATCAAATTCATCAATACATACAAGGCCCTGATCACCAAGAACAACTGCACCTGCTTCTAGCATCATGATACCAATTTTATCACGTACTACTGCTGCTGTAAGTCCAGCTGCGGTAGAACCTCTACCAGATGTATACAGACCCCTTGGAGCTATTCTTGCACAAAATTTTAGCATTTCACTTTTTGCAGTACCCGGATCTCCCACAAGAAAGATGTTAATGTCACCACGAATCTTGGCACCATCAGCAAGCACTCTTTGAGTAGAACCAACAATTAAAAGCAAAATTGATTCTTTAATTATTTCATGTCCATGTATGTGAGGTGCAAATGATGCTACCAACCTATCATAAATATCAGTATTTGTTGCAAGAGATTTAATTATTTTTTCTTCATCTGGTGAAATTTCTTCTCTTTCTGTACTTCTAGAAGTCTTGCCACCTCTTCCTCCAAGAAATTCTATATTGTTTCCCTGTATTCGCAATCTGTAGATTCCAGTTTTTCCGCGCATTGATGGAATGTGTTCTTGTTCAATTCGTACTAGTCCTGTAAGAATTACACGATCCCCAGGTCTTGCATTATCAACTAGATCCTGTAATACTGTGACATCTACATAATGCGGTAGCTGCCCAGGTGGTAGATCTTCTGGCAATTCTTGTAGTCTTACCATTTGAAAATCTATGAAGCGGCTCTTTTCAGGACTAATTTCCAAGTCCCTATGAGTACATTTTCCATTACTACACTTAAACGGTGCATTAAACTCAAGTCCTTTTTCTTGAACTATATGAGTTTCATGACCTTCTGGACAAATGTATACCAGTTCTTTTGCAAGTGGTTTTATTTCAGATGATCTTACTACCATTCCCGATACACTTGTCATTTTTCCAATGACTTCGGCGTTTATCTCACGTAAGCTACGTTGTGCAGGATAGTTTGCAATTCTTACTCTAACATCGTGTCTAATTTTTTCCGCGTACTGTGGAAACCTTTCCTTAAGAATATCTTTTATTGCACCAGCAAATGTGTTTAGAATTTCATCTGGATCAGTATTAAAAACAGATTCGATTTCTGGTACAGATACGAGATCATTATAATCAACTACAAGATATTGTATTTTCTTTGCCATCATTTGATCTATTTCTTCTACATATTTGTAAGTACCAGATTTGTCCTTGAATCGAGTTAGAAATTCTTTTACCTGATCTGCACGTTTTTCTGTAGATGGTATTGATTCAGACTGTGTTGTTATTTCTTGTCACCTAAGATTTGTTTGTTAAAATCAACGCTCTGTAAATGTATCGCGTTAAATAATGCACGTTCTTCTATTGATAGTTTTTTTGCAAGATCAGATGTCATCTTTGAAGAGTCTCCAAGTCTAATTATTTTTCCTTGTCTTTTTCTCATAAGAGTATTTAACATACTTTCTACTTTATCACGATCTTGTTGTGGAAGCCTTTGTATGTATGAATTCAGTTTAATATAAAAATCAGAATCAAGAGTAGATAAATCAAAGTCACCTTGTACATTTTCCTTTACAAGTGCTTGTTTCAAAGCAACAATCATATCAGTATCCTGAATATCTACAAGTTTTTCTGATGCTAATACTTCAGCTACCCAACGTGATATGCTCAAAATTTCGCCATGTTTTGCTTCTATTGACACATCTGGCGTATCGACCTTTATATCGCGATTAAAAGTAACTTTAACGTCTTGTAGGCGATATCCGATGGTATGAAGTTGAGTCAAATCTAATATATTCAATATGCGTCAAGCATGCTCCGTTCAAGCATTTAACTAATGCGATCGATCAATTCTGTTAACAACTTGCTTTGATCATTTGATCTTAGCCGTAATTTTATTAGTGAGAGAGAAATGTTACAGCCTATGACTGAGACTTCCATGTGGGTAGAAAAGTACCGTCCCATGAAGCTTTCTTCTATAATAAACCAAAAGGAGATCATTGGAAGTCTGAAATCTCTTTTGAAAAATACTGCTGAAATGCCACACCTTATGTTTTCAGGATCTGCAGGTGTTGGCAAAACTACCACGGCATTATGTCTGGCAAGAGAAATTCTAGGCGATCATTGGAAAGATCACACCCTTGAGCTGAATGCCTCAGATGAACGTGGCATAAACATGGTAAGAGATAGAGTGAAAAAATTTGCGCGTTTTTCAGGACTTGATACAAAAATTCCATTCAAATTAATAATTTTAGACGAAGCAGATGAAATGACCTCGGATGCACAAACAGCCTTACGTAGAATTATAGAAGATACTGCCAGATATTGCAGATTCATCTTAATTGCAAATAACATATCAAAAATTATAGCCCCACTTCAGAGTAGATGTGCTGTTTTCAAGTTTACAAGAATATCTGAAGAGGACATAATATCACACCTAGAGGAAATTTGTAAAAAAGAAAAAATAAAATTTGATCAAAAGGGACTTGAAACCATACATGATTATTCTGAAGGAGATATGCGTCATTCCATCAACATATTACAAGCAACAGCAAGTCTTGGAATGGTAAATGAATCAAATGTAAAAGCAGCGTCTGGTCTTACAAAAACAAATGATGTTGGTGAGATCTTGAGTCTCGCCATAGCAGGAAAATTATCTGATGCTAGAAACAAAATGATTGAATTAATCAAAGTCTATGGAATGTCAGAATCAGACTTTTTGAAATATTTGAATGAATATGCATACAAAATCAAAACCACCCACATTTCTGAAATATTGGAATCAATAGCAAAATACGATTACAGATTAATTATTGGTGCAAATCCAGAAATTCAGCTATCTGCACTTTTAGCAGAGCTTGGAAAAATAGGAAAATAATAGCGCAGAGAGAGGGATTTGAACCCCCGCGTGCTTGCGCACATAGGCTCTCAAGGCCCACGCCATGCCGGGCTAGGCGACCTCTGCAGTTTCTGTTCATAAAAACTAGTTAAAATTTGTTTAAAACATATACAGTATTTGTTATCAAATTATAACAATACAGAAAACTAGATGATGGATGATTCAAATTATCTAACGAGTATTTGTTTCAATTTAGAAAAATAAAGTAATCTACTAGAAATGCGAATTAAAAATAAATAAAGAAATGAAAAGCTTAGTGGTGTGCGTGTGGATTAGCAGAACCTGTTTCCATTTTTGTAAAGGTTCCGGCTGCCTTCTCATGAGCTTCAAGATTTGACTGATCAACTTTGATTGCTTGTGGAGGACAAACGGAGACGCAAGCCATGCACCAAATGCAATCATGTTCTCTTATAGGATCTGCCTTATCTGTGAAATCTGCACGATGTTCTTTTTCAGAACTTCCAGTTCCAGCAAATATTTGATCTTTAGCTTTGACGGCTGGAACATCTTTTTCAGTTCTATACCACTGAAAAACTTGTACTGGACAAGCTTCAATGCATGCACCATCTGAGACACATGAATCCCAGTCTACTGCAACCATTGTGCCACTTACACCTATTGGTTCTAGTTTCTCACCACGGGCCTTGTATGCTTCGATAACCTCTTTATTTTCAGCTGCTTCTGCCTTTCTACCTGGGCCCCATATAAAGTGGAAATGTTCACCATCCTCAAGTGCTATTCTTCCAATTGGTTTCAATCCTTTTGGAAAATCGTCTGGTATTGGCATAGAAAGTTGTCGATTAATATGTTATTTAAACCTAGACAATATTAGTTTAAACTAACTGAACCGTGCAATCGCTTTTTCATGAATATCCATGTTTGCCTGATCAACTTTGATTGCTTTTGTTGGGCAGACTTCAACACACGCCATGCACCATATACAATCCGCTTCTTTTACCGGGTTTGCTTTATCAGTATAGTCTTTCCTGTCATTTCTTCCAGTTTCTCCAGGATTTTTGTACCACTCAAATACTTTAACAGGACAACTGAGAAGACAAACTCCGTCAGATATACAAGAATCCCAATCTACTGCTACAAAAGTGCCATGAACTCCGATTGGTTTGATTTCTTCTCCATTTTCTGCATATGCTGCCTTGACCTTTTGATCGGAAGCAGCTTCGGCAAGTCTTCCAGGACCCCAAACGAGGTGAAAGTTATCACTTAGAGGATCTTTGAATTTTTCAATAGCAGTATGGTTTTTTGGAAAATTCAGATCTATAGGCATGAAGATCACAAATCTTGTTTACTTATTTAAAGTGTATACAAGATAAATTCATATCTTCACCATCGTTGACTTGATTCATTGGGAATTTTCAAATACGATGTTTATCGCAGTCCTAACGTAGGAATATACACTAAGTGTAATGATAGTTTTGTTTTTTTACCCAATGGTTTTGCAACAACAAAGGCAAAAAATCTATCTGAATTTCTACAAACGGATTATGTTTTTACTTCAGTAGCAAACACGCGACTTCTTGGACCTCTTATGGTTGTTAATAACAAGGGCATGTTATTACCGCGTAATTGTTTAGATGAAGAGCTTTCACATCTCAAAAAATCTACTGGTCTTAATGTAGATATTTTAGAAACTAAACATACAGCAATTGGAAATTTGATCTGTGTTAATGATAAAGGGGGAATAATGTCTCCTTTGATTCCAAACGAATTTGTAAAGAAGGTGGAAGATGTATTGGGAATAGAGGTATTACAGAAAAGAGTTGCAGGCTATCACCAAGATGGTGCGATGGCTATTGCTACATCACATGGAGGAATTATTCATCCAAATAGCGAAGAAGATGACATCAAATCTTTTTCTGAAGTGTTAGGAGTAGAACTTGAACCTGCAACAATAAACGGTGGTTCTCCCTATCTTGCATCAGGCATATTAGCAAATAACAAATCGCTTGTAGTAGGAACCTTGACGAATGGACCTGAACTTGTAATGCTTACAAGGGCATTTAGAGTTGAAGACTAGACTTTGGATCAGATAGTATAGATTCAACAGGAACTTGTTTTTCAGTTCCATCTTTCATATCGCGCAATACAACAGATTTTGTAGAGTACTCTTTTGGAGCCACAATGATCACATATTTTGAGTTTGATGCCATTTCCATTTGTTTTTTCAGTGGTTTTCCTCCCAGATCTGCTTCTGCATGTATGCCTTTTTGTCTTAGTTGAGACACTATGTCAAGTGCAATTTTTTGCATTTCTTCATTAATATATGCAACCCAAATCTGGGATGTTTTTGTATCAACATCAATTCCTTGTTTTTCAAGAGAGTTAACTATACGTTCAACACCACCTGCCACTCCAGTTGCACCCAAATCCTCTCGCCCAAAAGCTTTTGTCAAATTGTCATATCTACCTCCACCCACAAGCGCCCCAAGATCAGATGTTGAATCAAACGCTTCAAACACTATACCAGAATAATAATCAAGACCTCTTACAATACCAAAGTTTATTCTAATATTGTCAACATGTCTATTTTTTAATGAGGTAAAGAGGAGTCGTAGTTTATCCCAGTTTTTTAATTCTTTTACATCTAATTTTTTTTCTATTTCTTCAGGTGTTCCTTTAATTTGAGAAAATTCAAGTATTTTTTCTAGATCAGAACTAGAATAA
>QYQE01000072.1 GCA_007280335.1 Nitrosopumilales archaeon
ATTGCATTTACACATCTTGATGCGCTATCCAGGATGAGTCATTCTATTGCATTTGGGATTGTTGCCGTAATTATTCTGATGATATTATTTGGGAAAAAAGATTACCTCCTTGGTGCTTCCGTTGTAGCTGGAATGCTTGCACATCTTTCCTTTGACATCTTTGCAGGCGATGACGGCAAGTTCCCGCTCTTCACACCATTTTACAACCACCAGATATCATTCCCAAATGCAGACTGGATCTACTTTGAAATTGTAGCAGTTGCAGTCATTGGAATCACAACAATGCTTGTAAGAAAAAGATCTTTGAAAGTTGTAAGCAATTAAGTTTTAAGCACCCCAACTTTATATTAGATTATAAATTGAGCAAGAAAAAAAGTCGGGAAGAGCTAAAACCAGAGAACAAGGCAAATGCAAGAAACAGTATCATGTCCTGGGCAGTTTTCATTCCAACAATCATAGTTCTCATACTTTGCTTGTCGTTTGCCATATTTCCAGCACTAATTACAAGATCATTTAGTCCCGTTCAAGGATTAGTTACAAGTCAAGACTATGTCAACCCATTTGAGCCAGGAATACTTGCAGCTCCATTAATTATTGTGAATCTAATTGTTCTAGGAATAGGTATATTATACTATAAGAAAAAAATACCAGTTCTAACACGCATTATTCATTCTATTTCAAATTTTGAGCTATCAAAAAGAAAGGCCATGATAGCAGTCATAGTATTAATTGCCATTTTCATCGGTTTAACTGCTGGAACACTTGAGAAAGAAGAAACGTGGGTTGACTATAAGGATGTAAAGGAAAGAGTTCAAGGATGGGATATTACTACGTTTATCTTCGGAAAAACCTTTGAGCCGCATATCAGGTATCTCCTTCTTTCCATATCACTTAAGGACTTTGGCAACATCAGAATCATTCCATTTTTAGCAAGTGTAGCATTACTTGTTCTAACATATTTTTTCACAAAAAACATAACTCAAAAAAGATTTGCAGGGCTAGTCTCAATGGGACTCTTGTTACAAAGTCAGATCTTTCTTGGTTATAGCACTACAGCAAGCTATGACAACATTTGGATATTGATGTATCTTTTCTCGCTTTATCTTATTCAAAAGTTCTGGCCCCCGTCCCCTGTCTCATTTATTTTATCAATATTTTCAAAGGCACTTACAGTTGCATTTCTTCCAATGACGCTCTATTTCATAGCTAGATCTACTATTTCAAAAAAATCAAAGATAATCTCACTTGCATCCTATGGAATAATTACAATTGCAATGATTGCAGCAATTTCAGTTATCAAGGGAAGCACTACAGATATGGTCTCTTTTGACGGCACCCAGTTCTGGCAGGGCTTTTCTGCAATGGCAATGCAGATGAGATTTGACTATATCATAGTCTTGTTCCTACTTCCACTTACTGTGATGCTCTTTTTTGCCTCGCGTAAAGGAGTACTACATGCTGATAGCATAATGATATTCATACTGGTTATACTTCTTACTGCCCCACTCTTGCTTTCACTTACAACACAGACAAACCAACCATATAGATTTGTCTTGCTTTCAGTCTTTTTTGCAATTGGAGTTGGAATCTTGTTATCAAAAAGAACTAGGGAGCAGAACAAATTATTGCCTAGTACGCAGAAACCTATCTAGCAGGTCTAATTATTGTCCATATCGATGTAACAGTATCGCCTTTGACAAGAAGATATCCATCATGTTGATAGTTTGCAAGAAACAGATTCTTTCCTTCAACAACAATACCAACACCTGAATTAGATATAACTGTGGGCGAATCAATTTTATCATTATAGATTAGTTGTACAATCTCATAGTTTTTTCCATCTTTTTGCATGGTAGATACAGCAGGCTTTTTGTCAAGTAATTTATTAAGTAGTCCTAGATCTGTGATTTGTATATTATATCCCTCCTGATATGCGATTAAATTGCCATCAGAATCACGAATGTTGGTATGGACAAAAATGGAAAAGTCGCCATTATCTATTGATTGACCATATGCACTGATAACTGTACCAGCTGTAAAAATAACAAAGATCATTGCAATTTGAATTTTCATTATTTGGGAAATCGGTTATGCACTAATAAGTGTCTTGTAGAGTGCAATGGCTGCCTCTTCATCTTTTTCTCCTACTATTACTGCAGAACCGCTCTTAAGAAAGCTAGCATATTTTGTATCAGTTGACATTGAAAGTCCCATCTCTCCTTGATTTTGTATTTTGAATCCTTTTTTGGTAGCAGTGAATGTTATCTTTTCCACATCAAGGTTAAACATTTTAGTTGGAGTTATAGAAAACGTACGTTTTCCACCACTACGACCACAAAGTTCTTCAATTATTAATTCTTTTTTTGTAGTTTCCTCTGCCTTACCAGAACCACATACTGGACATTCATCTACTTTGAAGGTACGAGTACTTACAAATTCTAAGTTCTCCAAGTCCACATGCAGAATTTTATTTGCAAGGTTTGGTTTCTTACCAGTGATTATTTTTACAGCTTCTGCAACTTCGATACCACCTATTATGGAAAGTATTGATGGGTGTACTCCTTCAATGCTGCATGTTGGCATTGAATCTTCATCAAGTGCTGGAAAAAGACAGTGATAACATGCAGTTTCTTTAGGTATAATTGTAAAGGCTTGCCCAGAGACACCAACTGCTGCACCAGTTACAAAGGGAATATTTTTTTTAATGCAAGCTTTGTTGAGAGAGTATCTTGCATTAACACTATCCAGTGCATCTATAACAACATCACATCCTTCTACTATATCCAAAGCAGTATAATCATTTACAGATATTGGAAGGGCTTCAATAGAAACATCAGAATTCATTTTTTTTAGTTTTTTTGCAGCAGCTTCTACTTTAATCTGACCAATATCGGATTCATCAAACATTGTTTGTCTATGCAGATTAGATAATTCTACTACATCTCTATCTACTATTCTTATTTTTCCAATACCCATTGCAACAAGTCTTGTTGATATTGGGTTTCCTAATCCACCTACTCCTACAACACAAACTTTGGCATTTTTTAGTTTAAGCTGTCCTTCATAACCAATCTCTTCAAGCATAACTTGTCTTGAGTATCTATCAAGATCTTTTGAGGAGAGCTCCGACCCGCCTGCTACTGCAGGAAGTATGTAAACTTCATCGCCATCTTTTAGTACTGTTTGCATTCCTCCAGAAAATCGCATATTTTTTCCATTGATGTAGATATTGATAAGAGAGCGAGGTGTACCGTCAGGATTTAAAACACGTCTTTGAAATTCATCTCCCATATTTTCTGAAATTTTAGCAAATGCCTCCGAGAGTGTTACTGCCAAAACATCTACTTTTTTTTCTCCGCCACCTTTGTTTAAAACAGACGGAATGGTAAACTTGATACTTGCCAATTATCTCACCATTGCAGAAATTTTTGCTATATCTGCTTGCATTGTTTCGGGTTTTGATAGAATTTCCATTAAAACCTCAGTTGCCTTTAGTCCATTTCCGGTCACATAACAAACTGTAGAATCATTTTTGTCAATTTTTCTCTCTTCTACCATCTTTTTCAAAACGGCAACAGCCACTCCGCCTGCAGGTTCTGTGAAAATTCCTTCTGTTCTTGCAAGCAACAGTATAGCCTCAAGAATTTCTCTGTTAGATGATTCTTCAGCATAACCATTATACTGTTTTAGTCGTTTTAGCACGTATCTTCCGTCACCAGGATCTCCAATTGCCAAACTTTTTGCTATTGTATCTGGATTTTCTACAGGTATAACATCAGAAGTATTTTTCTTAAATGCATCAACAATTGGTGCACATCCACGGGGTTGGGCCGCAATCATATGCATGTTAGAAACTTTACCTAACAAAGAAAGAGATTCTAATTCTTCAAACCCTTTACATATTGCATTTAACATTGCACCACTTCCAACAGGCACTACTAGATTATCTGGCACTTGCCAGTTGAGTTGTTCTGCAACTTCAAATGCCAAAGTCTTTGATCCTTCTACATAGTATGAACGCATGTTTATGTTTACAATTCCAATTCCTTTACTGTCACCTATCTGTGCTGCAATCCTATTTGCATCATCATATGTTCCGTCAACTGCAATAAAATTGGCACCATATGCTAGAGCTTGCGTAATTTTTGCATGTTCTATATCACTTGGTGCAAATACATAACATGGAAAACCACCTTTTGCAGCATGAGCTGCAGTTGCCGCTGCAAGGTTTCCTGTTGATGCACATCCAACAGCTGAAAGACCAAATTCTTTTGCCTTTGACACAGCAATTCCAGCAGGTCTATCTTTGAATGAAAATGTTGGATTTACAGAATCATTTTTGATGTATAAATTATTCAAGCCAAGAGCTTCACCAAGTTTTTCTGCCTTTATCAATGGCGTCATACCAGCCCCAATACTAACTATGTTTGATTTCTCTGCGATTGGAAGTAGTTCAAAATATCTCCAATACGTATGTTCACGATTTGCAAATGTATTTTTGTTTACAGAAGGAAAATCATAATGCACATCTAGTGGACCAAAGCATTCATCACAGATGTACTTGAATGTGGGAGCATACTCTTTTTTGCATTCTCTACACTTCAATGATTTTACGGTGGTCAAGATAATTCTGACTTTGTAAAATACTACATAAAACGTCCTAATATGAAGTTAAGTATTACTTAATTTTCAGACGTTCTTTGTTTAGTGGAATTTAATAGATTTTTAGTCATTAATATAAAAAAGACAATAAGAAAATAACAGCAAATATTGAAAAATTACTAAGATTCATGATAATTTTAAATTTTTTACATTTCAACAAAATATTAATGGAGATAAAAAAGAAGATATTTGATTGAAAAGGAAAACAACTGGTCAAAAAAAGAAAAAAACAGGTTCCATAATTGCCGTAATTGTTATAGCTGTCATAATAACTGGTGGGATTTATTATTATAATCACCACAAAATTTCAGAGACCAATGTTCAATGGCAGAATGTTTCTGGTCCATTTGCAATAAACAAGTCCCAATACAAGCTTGGTGAATATGTCTTCATGGTTGTAAGCAATTTGAATCCAAATGAGGTTGGTAAAATTGTTGTTGTTGATCCTAAGGGAGGTGTTTTTTTAATGATACCTTTTAATGGTACATTAAAAACTAGTTTCCATCAATTATTTAAACCTAATACTGAAAATGTCGGAGGAGAAAAACTATGTACCCCCGCAGATTTGGTAGGACGCTGGGGAATAATCTTCCAAGGAGTACCTTATCATCCCTTAGCATTTAATGTTACAAATGATTGGATTCCAGGCAGTCAATCTGAAATAGAATCAATACCGCCTGATTTGTGTAAATAATTTATTTTTCAAGAGAATTGTGAAAACAAACTCTTTCACCAGTATGACATGCCGGTCCTGCTGGCTCGACAAGATAAATTATTGCATCAGAATCACAGTCAACTAAAATCTCTTTTACTTTTTGTGTATTTCCAGATTCTTCTCCTTTCATCCACAGCTTGTTTCTAGATCTACTCCAAAACCATGAATTGCCTGTTTTTTGTGTTAGTGTAAGGGATTCTTTATTTGCGTATGCTAATGTGAGAACTTCCTTTGAATTTACATCTTGTACTATAACTGGAATAAGGCCGTCTCCTTTATCAAAATCAATCTCTTCAATTGTTTTTTTCATAAATGTTCTTTCTTTCTTTCCTTTCTTAATCTTTTTCTAGGTTCTGTCAAGTTTATGGCTATGCCTTCAACCCCAACTTCGATGCATCGACTCGAAGGATTACTGGCATTCTCAGATTCCCCTTCATCGCTTCACTTGCATCGCAACTAGGATTGCAAAACCTTTGCAACCCCTTGTAAGATATGTTCATGGCAGCTACTACATCTCTGTCCATCATTCTCTTACAACTACTGCACCACACTTGACGATGTTGTTCTGCATCCTTTCGGGTTCTATTCCCACATATTGGACATAGTATGCTGGTGCGTACTGGAGATACAAACCTTATTGGAATTCCTTCCCATGCTGATTTGTACTGTATCTGTCTTTGTAACTCATAGAAAGGCCAAGAGTTCATCATCCCTCTGTGTTTGTTTCCCTGACCATTTCCTTTTCTGTATAGTTTACGTATCCCCTTGATATCTTTCAGTATTATAATCGAGTTTGATTCTCTTGCTTTACTTACAATATCTTTTGAGATTCGATTAAGAAATTGCTTGATTCTTCTTGCTCTTCTGTTACCTAGTTTCGAGTAGATTTTTTGCCTTATCCTGTGATCATTGCGTTTGAAGGATGATGTTATTTTTTTGGTTCGATATGTGATCTTTGGAAGATCTTCCATGTCATACATTATTACTTTTTCATGGTTTCCAACTGTAACATTTCGCAGGTTCCTATCTATTCCAATAGTATTATCACATTTAATTTCCTCAACTTCCTTTTGTATACCAAGACTGATTGAATCTGGCGTAATTACAAACGATTTGACCTTGAATGACTTGTCTGATAGAATTTGTTGTGTATGATGGTTTAGTATAATGTTGATGTATTTTCTATTGCCTATTGGGATTGAAAGTAACATTCCGTTTATCTTGAATCCATAACATGAGACAAGATATGGTTTCTGTATATATGGTGATTTTGGAGTCTTACCTTCCTTAATTGCACGCTTCATTTGAGCTAGTCTGCCACAGGCCTGAGAGATGGCAGTAAGCTTGTATTTTGATTGAATGCCATATTTTTTGAGATCATGGTAGTGATTTGATGAAAATTTTCAGTGTTGATATGTTGTTATCAAGACCTATTCTGATGCATTCGTTTACCATTTGTCGAAATGTTTCCATCATGGTACAAAGTTCTTGGTTTTGTGTAAATCGCTGTCTTACTGCTTTGTATACTAACAAGGCATAGGTTCTACTGGAATCATCTAATAAGAGGTTATTTCACAATAACTGTAAGTTATTTGATAGTTCGTGAGCCATAAACTTGACAGCGCCTTTTTCTATATTCTAACAGGAACGCCATTTTCTTTTAGATATTCTTTAACCCTGTCTACAGAATGCGTCTTATAATGAAATATTGATGCGGCTAAAGCTGCATCAACATTAGTTTGAAGAAAAACATCTAGCATGTGTTTTGGTTTTCCACATCCCCCAGAGGCAATTACAGGTATGTTAACAGCGTTTACAATTTCCTTTGTTAACTGTACATCATAGCCTTCTTTTGTGCCATCCATATCTATACTCGTAAGAAGTATCTCGCCAGCACCGCGTCTTTCAACTTCCTTTGCCCATTCTATTGCATCAAGGCCCGTTGAGGTTTTTCCACCATAGATATACACTTC